>CAMAYM010000061.1 GCA_945862495.1 Bordetella parapertussis
GCGCCTCTGGTCACGGCAAGAAAAGGTTTTTATACCGACTTGGCGAAATGGGCCTCTGGCAAAGGCTTTACCCATTTGCGTGTCGATAATGAATTTATCGGCACCGCTAAATGGCCGCGCCTGGATCGTTTTAAAGAGCACACCATTGAATTGCCAGTGGCTGATTTAGTCGTGAGCACCAAGGACGAGGCAGCTTTGCGTGAGGTCGTCCGCAGCGCGCTAGAGCACGGCCAAGGGGTGATGAGCGTGCTATGGCCGCTGGGCAAGCTCGAAAGCGATATGTCTGCGCCACTCGAGCAAACACATTTTTCAGTGAAACGTGCGTGCCCAAGTTGTGGCAAGAGCTTTCCTGAGCCAGATCCAAGAATGTTCTCCTACAACTCCAAACACGGCTGGTGTCAGGGATGTTTTGGAACCGGTCTGCAATTGCAAGGTTTCGACGGAGAACAAACCGGAGAAGAGAATGCATGGAACGCCTCGTACGAGGGTGAGACGCAGACCTGCACTAGCTGTCACGGCGCGCGTCTCAATCCGATTGCGCGCGCGGTCTTGTGGCGCGACAAATCTATCGCTGAGCTTGCAGGCATGCCTGTCTCAGATGCGCACACGTTTTTTACTGGCCTCGTCTTGCGTGGTCGGGATGCGGAAATTGCACGTGATATTTTGAGTGAAATTCGTGGCCGTCTGCAATTTATGCAAGAGGTCGGCTTGGGCTATCTAGCCCTTGATCGTGCCGCACCGACCTTGTCAGGTGGCGAAGCGCAACGTATTCGTCTCGCTGCGCAATTAGGCTCAAACATGCAAGGTGTCTGTTATGTGCTGGATGAGCCCACGATTGGCTTGCATCCGCGTGACAATCGCATCCTGCTCGGCGCGCTGTCCAGACTAGAGAAAAACGGTAATACGCTGGTAGTGGTGGAGCATGATGACGATACGATTCGTCGGGCTGAGCACATCATCGATATCGGACCCGGTGCGGGTGTACGTGGTGGACGTGTCGTTGCACAAGGCACACTGCAGGATCTGATGGAGGCACCTGAATCGACAACGGGACATTATTTGCGACATCCCCTCGCGCACCCGTTGCAACCTAGACGCCCCATTGCCAAAGATACACCGATGATCACAGTCAAGGGCGCGACGCTGCATAACTTGCGTGGCGTCACCGCACATTTTCCGATTGGCCGCTTGAGCGTCGTCACCGGCGTGTCCGGCTCTGGCAAGTCCACGCTCGCTCGCGAGGTGTTGCTGGATAACCTTTCAGCAGCGATTGCGGCACGTGGCGCGCAACCTTGGCATGGTTGCGCAGACATTACAGGCTGGGATGTGCTGGACCGCGTACTCGAAGTCGATCAAACACCGATTGGTAAAACACCGCGTTCATGCCCTGCCACCTATATTGGTTTTTGGGACGATGTCCGTAAACAGTTTGCAGAAACCAACGAAGCACGGATTCGCGGCTGGGGCGCAGGCCGTTTCTCCTTTAATACGGGCGATGGTCGCTGTCCGCTGTGTGAAGGCCAAGGCATGCGCACGTTGGAGATGAGCTTTTTACCTGATGTAAAAGTACCCTGTGATGCGTGTAATGGCGCGCGTTTCAATACCGACACCTTAGGCGTCAGAATGCGTGAGAAGCACGCAGGTGACGTGCTGTCCATGGAGGTCGATGATGCCATCGGGTATTTTGCGGCCCATCCACGCATCCGGCATCCGTTGCAGTTGATGCAAGACGTGGGACTGGGTTATCTGACACTGGGACAGCCCTCCCCCACGCTTTCTGGTGGTGAAGCTCAACGCATCAAACTCGTCACTGAACTAGCAAAAGCCCGAATGACCGAGGGTGTGATCACGACAGGACGTGCCTCGCGCCTGCCGCATACGCTTTATGTCCTGGATGAGCCGACTGTCGGCCTGTCGATGGCGGATGTGGAAAAATTAATTCGTGTGTTGCATCGTTTGGTTGAAGCTGGCAATACCGTTGTGGTGATCGAACACAATCTGGACATCATTGCCGAGGCCGATTGGCTGTTGGATCTGGGTCCAGAGGGAGGTTCGGGTGGTGGACAACTCGTCATTGAAGGCACGCCCGAGCAAGTCGTCGCTGCACGTCAAAAATCGCATACGGGTGAAGTCCTTCATGAGTTTTTAAATCGTTCATGAACCACTGCCGTTTCGAGGATCGTCTGACACAGCACGCGCGGGTGCTGACAGAGCCGCTTGGCCGCATTGTGGCGTCTAAGCCTGAAGAACTGCCTGCCGCTTTTGCTCAGATTGAGGATGCACGTCGTGCGGGTCACTGGGTCGCACTGATGCTCGAGTATGAATTGGGTGAGTGGCTAGAACCTGCGCTCTCGGAATCTTCTCGTCAATCTGCTCTGGAGGGCTCAAGCAATCAACCAAGACTCACGGCACTGGTGTTTGAGCACATGCATGAAGAACGGCCCTGGTCTGTTGCTCAGGAACGTACGAGTGAAATGCAAAGTTGCATTGTTTCAGTCACCCCTGGCATTGCCAAGGCGCTCTACCTTGAGCGTATTGAGCTAATCAGAGAATGGATTGCGCAAGGTGAGGTCTACCAGATCAACTCAACCTTCCCGTTGTTTGTCAAAACCGAAGGCGATCCGGCTCAACTGTATTGTCAAATCGCCACGCGTCACCCTGTCGCGCATGCAGCTTATATCGAGGATGCGGGTCGTACGATCCTTTCTTTTTCACCTGAGCTTTTTTTACAGAGAACAGGTAACACCCTTATCACGCGGCCAATGAAAGGGACGGCGCCTCGTTCAACAGATCCTGAAAAGGATCGTCAGCTCGGTGAGACGTTACATGCAAGTGAAAAAAATCGCGCTGAGAATCTGATGATTGTGGATTTATTGAGAAATGATCTTGGTCGACTGGCACGTCCCGGAACGGTTCGAGCCGACCCACTGTTCTCCTTGGAAAAATATCCCTCTGTCTGGACCATGACGTCGACCGTGCAAGCAGAGATTGCTTCTAAGACCTCGCTAGCCGAGATTTTAAAAGCCCTGTTTCCCTGCGGGTCTGTCACGGGTGCGCCTAAAATCGCAGCGATGAAACGTATTCAAGAAACCGAACCTGAGCCTCGCGGCATTTACTGTGGCAGCTTGGGTTGGCTCGCGCCAAACGGTGACTTTTCACTGAATGTCGCGATTCGTACACTCGTCTTGAATGATCAGGGTCAAGGTCGTTATCATGTCGGCGGAGGCATCGTCTACGACTCCGACCCAGAGCAAGAGTGGGACGAATGCCATTGGAAAGCTCGAATTCTAAGTACAGACTGATGCCTCAAGACTTACAACCCAGTTTGATCGAAACAATGAAGGCAGACGCAGAGAAAGTGATTGCGCTGCTGCCCTATCATTTGCGGCGTTTAACGCAGTCTGCACTGGCCTTGGAGTATGCGTACCCCGGTGACGATGCAGTGATCGCGGCGATCAATGCGGCATTAGACCGCTCAGGCTCGGCATCACTGACCTCTACTGCCACTAGCATGGCGACCCCGTCTTCCCACTCGACTCATGTCTCCGACACGCGTGTTCGTCTCTTACTCAGTCCTCTTGGTCAACTGGACATTCAAACTGCACCGTTGCCAGCGTTGCAAGGCATCCCTTTCGTCGCGTTAACTCGTCTGAGACTAGAAAGTGCTGAGCCGCTTTTGCAACACAAAACAACATATCGACCATGGTACGACGCGACCACACAGTGGCTCACACAACACCCTGATTATTTTGATCTGATTTTTTTAAACGAAAAGGGCGAGCTTTGCGAAGGCAGCCGCTCGAATATTTACGTATTGAAAGAAGGCAGATGGCTGACGCCACCGCTTGCCTCTGGACTCTTGGGCGGCGTGTTGCGCACACGTTTATTAGAGACCGGACAAGCCAAGGAAGCGACGCTCACCCCCTTGGATTTCACCGCCGACAAGGCTTCGATCAGATTATCGAATGCCTTGCGCGGCTGGTTTGACGTACAACTCGACCCCTCACTCCTTCCAGGGCGCTTGTTTCCATAAAGCTCGCAACTGCTTGTCCGTATTCTCCAACTCCACCGCATATTCCTTGGGTGCGAGATAGCGAATAGGCGCATACAACTCGCCTGCTTTCTTGATGTACTCCGGATCTGCAGCGGCCTTGGCAACGGCTGTCACAAGCTTTTCACGGATATCCGCAGGTAAACCTTTTGGTGCGGCCATTCCACGCAGGGATGCACTTTCAATGTTATACCCCTGTTCGGCAAAGGTTGGAACGTTTGGTGCCAACACTGTCCGTTTAGCAGACATCTGACCGATCATACGCATAGGCGAGCCACCCTTGATATAAGAAAGAGCCTCACCCACGTTAATCGCACCCAACATAATCTGTCCTCCGACAACGCCGGCACGTGTCTCACCGGAGCCCTTGTAGGGAACATGTGTCATCTTGACACCCGCTGCACGCTCAAAGAACAGCATAGCAAGGTGATCATCTGAACCTACACCGGTCGTCCCGACCGTCACTTTCCCCGGGTTTGCTTTAGCGTAGGCCGCGAGCTCTTTGAGGTTATTGATCGGAGTAGAGGTATTGACCGTGAAAGCACCTGGATCATCGATTAAGTTACCAATCAGGTCATAGCTCTGCCAGCCAAATGTCGAAGGACGCTCTATCGGGATTGACAACATATTTGGTGTGTTCACAAAACCGATGGTGTAGCCATCTGGTGTTGCCTTGGCAATTTCAGCAAAACCGATTCCACCACCCGCACCCGGACGGTTGGTAATGATCAGGCGCGCATTATTACCTAAATGCTTTTCGATATAGGGGGCAATCAGACGTGCGATCAAGTCTGTCCCGCCTCCAGGAGCATAGGCGACGATGACATTAATGGGTTTGGTTGGATACTGCGCCGCCGCCGATCCCGACCACGCCGCTGCAGCCAACAAAGCCACACTACCTAGACGTCCCAACTGATTGATGATTTTCTTCATACTCACTCTCCTCGGTTTAGTGCTGTTTTTATATTGTTATCCAAACATCTTTTTATATCTTTCCAAAAACACTGGAAACACTTCGGGGTTGACCAAGCGTGGTGGACGCTCTCCACGCAAGATCACTTCGATTTGTGCCGCTCCCATCGCCGCTGCATTGCCACGGGCTTCATGTTTGACGCCAGCGGTGTGATAGGTCGCTACAACATTAGGAAGGCTTAGCAAAGGATTATCGGGCGCTGGGGGTTCGACAGACCAGACGTCGAGACCCGCGCCAGAGAGATGCTGGTCACGCAGTGCCTCGTAAAGCGCCTGCTCATCATGAATACCGCCTCGCGCAGTGGCGATGAAGACAGCACCTTTTTTCATCGTGCGAAACTCATTGGCACCGATCCAGTTCAGTGTCTCTGGATTGCGAGGGCAATGCACCGTCACCACATCCGAACGTGCCAACAACTCCTCAAAACTCACAGGTGTTGCACCGCGTCGTTTGATTTCCTCGTCTGAGAGATAGGGGTCATAACCTAAGACCTTCATATCGAAGGCTTTTGCCAGCTCTGCCATACGTGTGCCGATATTACCCACACCCACGATACCAATCGTTGAGCCGCGAATATCGTTGCCCATCAAATCTTCACGGGTCGTGTAGGCATTGGCACGCATCACGCGATCGGATTCAGTAATGCGATGCTTCACCGAAAGCAGTATGCCCATTGCATGTTCAGCCACAGAGTTGGCGTTACAGCCCGACTGGTTGACCACCAGAACGCCGTGACGGTTGCAGGCGTCTACGTCGACGGGGTCGTAACCCGCTCCTGAGGTCGATGCACACAACAAATTAGGCATCTTACTGAGCAAGGCCTCGTCGACCCACCATTGCGACGGCACCTCATCTCGCGCGGCACAGATGTGATAAACGTGCGCCTCCTTAAAGAGCGCCAGTGTATTTTGTTCATCATCCGAGTACTGGCTGACGGACACCTCGATGTCCTTAAGCGCACTCATATGTTGATCGAACGCTGGGTTTAACCAGAAATCAAACCGCACGACCTTTTTTTTCATTGTCTCCGTCCAATAATGAACTGCCCACCATAGTGGACAGTTTGACTGATTTTTATTGATTCAGCGCATCCTGTGAATCAGGGTATGCGCTTATAGCGCTCAAGGCTTACTTGAGAACGCCTTTTGCGCGTAAGGACTGATCGACCCAGCTGCGGTCAAGTGTACCTTTTGCGATCTTGGCGAAGATCTCTTTTTCTTTCTTTTCAATGTCCGCCACGAGCTTTGCCAACTGATCAGCCATTTCTGGACGGATCGCAAACACGCCATCGTGATCACCCACAATAATGTCACCGGGGTGAACGACCATGCCGTCCACACAGACCGTCACATTGATTTCGCCGGGGCCTTCTTTGTAAGGACCGCGATGAGAAATGGAGCGTGCAAAGACTGGGAATTTACCCTTGCTCAAGGCGTCGAAGTCACGAATAGGACCGTCGATCACGAAACCGGCGATTTTGCGGCTTTCTGCCAGAGTCGACATGATTTCACCGATGATGGCATTGCGCTGAGGACCACCTGCATCCACCACAATCACATCACCAGGCGCGGCCATATCAATCGCCTTGTGCACCATCAGGTTGTCACCTGGCGCTGTTTTGACGGTGAACGCGCGACCCAGAATACGGCCACCTTTGTGGATAGGACGTAGGTCAACCGTGCCGTTCGTGCGGCTCACCGCATCACTGATGTTGGCCACTGCAAATTTTGCAAACTTTTTAAGTGTTGCATTGCTGACGGTATGCTTGTGTGTATTCACTGCGAATCCAAGATCTGCCATGTTGACTCCGTTTTTTTAAAAAGATAGATAGCGTAAAAGGGACTACAAAAATGATGAACGACCAACGTGCACCAGTGAGGCTGGCGTCAATTCTTTAAGCTGATTGACGCCCATCATCGCCATATTGCGCAAAACTTCTTGCGATAGCAAGGAAATCGCATGATCGACACCCGCAGGGCCACCCACTGCCGCTGCATAGTTGAAAGGACGGCCTAAAAACACACAGCGCGCACCCAAGGCAAGCGCTTTCAAGACGTCGGTGCCGCGCCGGACGCCGCTGTCCAACATGACAGGACCGTCTTTAAACTGATCAAGAATTTGTGGCAACATCCGTAACGGCGCGACTGCGCCATCAAGCTGACGTCCACCATGGTTGGATACGATCACACCATCCATTCCGTATTGGCGAGCCAGGGCAGCATCTGCCGGATGCAAAATACCCTTGATGACCATCGGTCCTTTCCAGCGCGCGCGAATCTCCCGCACATGATCCCAGTGCAAATGACCACGCGAAGAAAAGTCGCGCATCACATTCGCAGACATAATGGGTGCGCCACGGGTAGCAAAAGAATTTTCAAAATGCGGCATGCCATGACGCATGAGGGTTTTCAGAAAGGTGCCAAACAACCAGCGCGGATGGCTGATGCCCTCCCAGGCCAAACGCACACTGGGACGCAAGGGCGTGGAGAAGCCTGTGCGCACGTTGTTTTCGCGATTCGCCGAAGAAGGTGTGTCGACGGTAATGACCAAGGTTTTAAAGCCTGCCGTTGCCACGCGATCAATCAAAGGTGCGATCTGCTCCACCTTACCTGGCAAGTACGCTTGAAACCACGCATCTGGGGCAACCGCAATCAGCTCTTCCATTTTGATCAGCGACGAACCGCTCATGATCATCGGAATATTGGCGCGCTTGGCCGCCTCAGCCAGTACGATGTCACCTCGATAGGCTGACATCGAAGTGATCCCCATGGGTGCCATGCCAAACGGTGCGTTGTATTGTTTGCCAAAAATCTCAACGGACTGAGACCGCTGGGAAATATCAACCAAAATACGAGAAACAAACTCATATTCTGCAAAAACATCGCGGTTTGCGCGCAAAGAGTGACAGTCCTCACACGCTCCGGATACATACCCAAAAATGGGCTTAGGTAAACGCTTTGCTGCAGCCCGTTCAAAATCTGCCAAGGAAAGAATCTTGGATAAAGCACGTGTCTGAGTCATAGTTATTGTTTTGATTGTGTGTGGATAATCTTGTTGACGGCCTCCGCTGCCGCAGCAAGTCCCATGGATGCCGTGACAGTAACGCTAGAGCCATACCCAGCGCAAGAGAGGCCTTGCAAACTCACGTCCGAAGGCGTCTGCGTCTCCTGCCAGGCCTCTGGCAAAATTGTCGGCTGATCGAGCCACAAGACCCGCACGCCCATTTTAGGAATACGCTTTCGTGGCTTACCCGCCTCAGTCGAGGCGCGTGGATAGCCATGTTGTTTCCTCAACATGTTACGCAACCGCGCAAGGAGCGCATCATGGGTGGCTTCGGACAAGTCTCCCACGCGCATGGATAGCAGGTTGGTTTTTCCACCCGCCCCACCGCAAACGATCAAATATTGCTTTCTTGTACGTGCCTGCAACACCATGGCAACCTTGGCACTCATCTGATCCGTGCAATCGATCACAACGTCTAGCGTCTCAGGCAAGACTGCGCTGACATTTTCAGGCGTCAAAAAATCATCCACCAGGTGGACGTGGCACTTGGGGTTGATTCCGTGAATGCGCGCCGCCATGGCCTCCACCTTGGCCTGCCCAAGCGTGTCCGACATTGCGTGCACCTGACGGTTGATATTTGATTCAGCGATATGGTCCAAATCAATCAAGGTCAACGCACCCACGCCATGGCGCGCTAAAGCCTCAGCAGCCCAAGAGCCTACGCCCCCAATGCCAACAACAGCCACATGCGCCTGGTGCAATGCAGCATAGACATTGGGGCCAAACAAGCGCGCCAAACCACCAAAGCGGCGCTGCGCTTCAGTTGAGTGTTCTGTCTGTTCATCGGGATGAACATCTGGCGGTAATGCGTTGAGTGCGCCGTGCATTCAATGTCCTGATGTCTGTTGAATGATGCATTTTTGCATGATCCAGAAAAAAAATAGTCATTCGTGCTCGACAAGCGTCAGGGAGAGGAACACAATTTGTCCAGAACACCGTGAGCATGTCTTTTCCACCTACCCCATCTTTTGCCAAGTCGTCTGCTTTTGCCGGACCGGTTGCCTTGTGCCTGCTGATTCTGTTGATACACATGGCGATTTCCGGCGGGCGCGTTGCGGTATCTCTGACTGCGCTCGAACTCAAACGCTCGACCTTCGAGGTCGGTATTTTGATCGCCGTTTTCGCCTTGTTACCCATGCTGCTCTCGGTCAAAGCGGGTCGCCTGCTCGATCAGATTGGCCCCTGGCGCCCCATGCGGGCCAGTGCTTTTGTGGTGATTGTTGGCATCATTCTGCCCCTGATTTGGCAACATTTCATTGCACTCGTGATTTCAGCAGCCTGTGTTGGCGTCGGTCATATGATTTTTCAAATCGCTGTGCAACGCCAAATGGGCTTGAGCGCTGGAGAAGAGCGGCTACGCAACTTTTCCTGGCTCTCGTTATCCATGGCGACTTCAGGTTTAATCGGTCCTTTACTCGCGGGCATATCGATCGACTACCTGGGTTACCGTGCGGTGTTTGCCTTGCTCGCCATCTCTCCAATTGTTTGCGTCTTTGGTCTGTATCGCGCTCGGAACTATCTGAAGACCTCTCATCAGCCGCCCGCCGCGACGAGCGAAACCAAACAAAGCGTGACGGACCTGATTGCGAGCCCAAAACTGCGTCGCGTCTACACCGCCAACATGCTGCTTTCGAGCGCATGGGACACGCATATGTTCATCGTGCCTATTTTTGGTGTCATGGTAGGACTCTCCGCAACAACGATCGGCTTGATTTTGGCCGCTTTTGCCGCAGCCACCATTGTGGTGCGTTTGGCACTGCCTCTGCTGCAACACCGCGTAAGACCTTGGCAGTTGATTCATTTTGCATTGGTCGCCACAGGCCTAAACTTTGTTTTGTATCCATTTTGCGAGCAAGTGTGGATTCTGATGACGCTTTCTTTTGTGTTGGGCCTTGGATTAGGCTCGACACAACCCAGCATTCTTGCCTTGCTCCAGCAAAATGCACCAGCAGGCCGCGCTGGCGAGGCGTTTGGCCTGCGAATGGCACTTATTAACGGATGCCAAGTCACCCTGCCGCTTGCCTTTGGTGCCTTGGGTGCCGTAATTGGTATCATGCCGCTGTTTTGGCTGACGGCGGCTGGCTTAGGCGCTGGCCGCTGGTTTACGCGTCACGCCGAAACAGCCGGTAAAGTCGAAGATCCACCACCACCTTCAACGCCTCCCTCAACCACTTAATGTAGCGATGAGTTCGTCCTTGCAAATACCAGCCGCCCCACCTCTCAGCACCTTTGCACGCTGGTCAGAAGAGCGTTTAAAAGCCTCTCGCGACCACGCCCTGCAACACTGGCGCGACGCAGAGGATGTCTGGGTATTTGGCTATGGATCACTCATCTGGAAACCTGAGTTTGATTTTGTCGAGCAACGCCCTGCGACCTTGCCTGGTCACCACCGTGCGCTTTGCCTTTGGTCTCGTATCAATCGTGGCACACCCGAACTCCCTGGCCTGGTTTTTGGTCTCGAGGCGGGAGGGGAGTGTCATGGCATGGCGTTCCGACTGTCCGCGCATTCAGTTGCCCCCATATTTGAGACGCTTTGGCGGCGAGAAATGGCAACAGGCGCCTACCATCCGAGCTGGATCTACTGCCAGACAACGCATGGGGTGGTCAAGGCGCTCGCTTTTGTGATTGATCAAGCTGGCCCTGCGTACGTCTCAGAACCTCACGAAGACGCCCTGATTGAGATCGTCTTAAGGGCCTCTGGCATTTATGGCTCTTGCCTGGATTACGTCACGCAAACGGCCGATGCGCTTGAGGCCGCAGGGATTTATGATGCGCGATTGACTGCTCTGGTGGCTCGCTTGAAATCGAAAATCCATCAGGACCAACGCGCCCTTCCCTGAGCCCGGGTCAATCAAGCTAACCCCGACCATGTCACGGTACACTCAACATTACCTTGTATCGGACCCGAACTATGTCTATTGCGGATATTCGTCAGAGCTACGACAAATACACTCTTTTAGAGAAAGACGCGAAAGCCTCTCCCTATGAGCAGTTTTCAGTCTGGTTTGATCAGGCGCTCTCTCAAAACGTTCCAGAACCGACTGCGATGACACTCGCGACAGCTGATGCTCGCGGTCGTCCTTCCGCCCGCATCGTTTTGTTAAAAGGCGTGGATGAAAAAGGCTTTCTGTTTTTCACGAACTACGAATCTCGAAAAGGGCTTGA
This sequence comes from Bordetella parapertussis, assembly GCA_945862495.1. Lineage (GTDB taxonomy): Bacteria > Pseudomonadota > Gammaproteobacteria > Burkholderiales > Burkholderiaceae_B > Zwartia > Zwartia parapertussis_G. Next base: position 11,253 of record CAMAYM010000061.1, read on the forward strand.
ACTCGCCGCGCAACCCTGGGCCAGCTTGTTGTTTTTCTGGCAGCAACTTGAGCGCGAGGTCCGCATTGAGGGCGTTGTCGAAAAAGTGACGGAAGCAGAGTCGGACGATTACTTCAAGACGCGTCCTCTCGGTTCGCAAATCGGTGCCTGGACCTCTCCACAGAGTCGGCCAACCACCCTTGAGCAATTGGCTGCGACTGAACAAGCGCTCAAAGACAAGTACGGTGACAGCAAGCCTCCACGCCCCCCTCACTGGGGTGGCTATCGCCTCAAACCCGAGTACTTCGAATTCTGGCAGGGCCGTCCATCGCGCCTGCACGACCGTCTTACCTATCACACGACTGGCACGGCAACGTGGATAATCGGACGTATCGCTCCCTAATATGAACACGACCTCCCCCTCCTTTGATTCGACTTTTTTTAGAGCCGCACTCGGTAGATTTCCAACCGGCGTGACGGTGATTACCGCTGCGGCCGAAGGTATGGCGCCTGTTGGCTTGACCGTGAGTTCCTTCAACTCTGTTTCACTCGACCCGCCGCTTGTTGTCTGGAGCTTGTCGCGCAATTCTTCGTCATTGAAAACCCTAGAACAATGTGAGCGTTATGTCATTCACGTCTTGGGTTCGGAGCAGATGTCTGTCTCACAACGCTTTGCAAGCGGACCGGCAGCCGAGCGTTTTAACGGCATCCCTCTGACACAAGCACCTAATGGCTCGCCACGACTCGACTTGCACTGTGCCGCATGGTTTGAGTGCGCGAACCATCGGCGTTACGAAGAAGGTGACCACATTATTTTTATTGGTGCCGTAGAACATTGTGCGCGAACAGATGCCCTACCCTTGGTTTATCACGCAGGCGGCTATGATTTGACGCCTGCTGGCACAAATAAATAAGCAAACAAGAAAGAGACGTCATGAGTACAGATATTGATTGCATCGTGGTCGGAGCCGGTGTTGTCGGCCTCGCAATAGCCCGCGCACTTGCATTGTCGGGGCGCGAAGTGATGGTGGTCGAAGCAGCCGAAGGCATTGGCACCGGCACCAGTGCTCGCAACTCCGAAGTCATTCATGCCGGCATTTACTATCCTGCCGGCAGTCTAAAGGCGAAACTCTGCGTGCAAGGCCGTCACATGCTGTATGCCTATTGTGCGGAAAAAGGTGTCGCGCACAAACGCATTGGCAAACTGATTGTTGCGACCAGCCAAGAAGAAATCTCCAAGCTCACTGACATCCTCCATAAAGCACGCGTCAACGGCGTCGATGACATGGAGTTGCTGACGGCGGCACAGGCGCAAGCGCTCGAGCCTGCGTTATTTTGTACTGCTGCGCTGCTCTCGCCCTCTACTGGGATCATCGATAGTCATGGCTTGATGCTTGCCTATCAAGGCGACGCAGAAAACGCGGGCGCACAATGTGTGTTTCACACGCCCCTCGAGTCAGGCAAGGTGCGTAGCGAAGGTGGCTTTGACTTGCAGTTTGGTGGTGCCGAGGCTATGAGCTTGTCTTGCAACGTACTGATCAATGCTTCGGGCTTACATGCCCCTACACTCGCACGTCGCATCGAAGGCATCCCCGCGTCATCCATCCCGACCGAGTATCTGTGCAAGGGCAGCTATTTCACCTTGCAAACCCGAGCGCCTTTTACACGTCTGATTTACCCCACCCCACATCATGCCGGTCTGGGCGTACATCTCACACTTGATCTCGGTGGACAGGCTAAGTTTGGCCCCGACACTGAGTGGATCGACAAAGTCGACTATGACATTGATCCGAGCCGCTGCGAAGGTTTTTACGAAGCAGTCCGTAGCTATTGGCCTGACATGCAGGACGGCACACTATCGCCCGGCTACACAGGGATTCGACCCAAAATTTCCGGACCACACGAACCTGCCGCCGACTTTATGATTGCCGGACCCGCGACCCATGGCGTCCCGGGCCTGGTCAATCTTTTTGGTATTGAGTCACCGGGTTTGACTTCCAGCCTCGCTATCGCACAAGAAACCCTCGCGCGCCTAAACCCCTAAGCTGGAGTCCCGCCATGTCACACCCCGTTCCAGATGCCCACGGGCTGAATCTTTTTGCGGCAGACTCGGGGCGTGATCTCTTGGCGTGTTATTTGCCTAAAGATTTACACGCGCACTTGCTGCCACATCTTGAACGGCTTGGAGGCCTAGCAGGTTCTCTGCTCGACGATCTGGCCGGCGTGGCAGACAAACACCCACCTACCTTATCCGTCCGCACGCGTGCAGGCATCGACACCAACCACGTCAACAAACATCCTGCCTATGTCGAGCTTGAGCGCTTTGCCTACAGCGAATTTGGCTTGGCCGCGATGTCCCATCGAGGTGGGGTACTTGGCTGGCCAACCCCCATGCCCCCTGCGGCTAAATATGCGTTGACGTATTTGTTTGTGCAAGCTGAGTTTGGCCTCTGCTGTCCGGTGAGTATGACGGACTCGCTCGCGCGTACATTACGTAAATTTGGTGAGCCCAGCCTCGTTGAGCAGGTATTGCCCATGGTCACGACGCAAGATTTTGATGCACTTCATCAGGGTGCGATGTTTATGACCGAGCAAGGCGCAGGCTCGGATGTGAGTGCGACCGCAACCCAAGCGGCGCTCAACGCTGAGGGTCAATGGTTACTCTCTGGTGATAAATGGTTTTGCTCCAATCCGGATGCCGGTTTTGCCATGGTGTTGGCGCGCTCTGAGGCTGTTGAGGGACTCAAAGGGGTATCGCTCTTTCTTTTACCTCGCACCAAACCTGATGGCACGCCTAACAGCTACCGGATTTTGCGCTTGAAAGACAAGCTCGGTACACGCTCAATGGCAAGCGGCGAAATCCGCCTCGAAGGCGCGTTTGCGTGGCTCGTCGGTAAACGCGGTCAGGGCTTCAAGCAGATGGCGGACATGATCAATAACTCGCGACTCTCCAACGGCGTGCGCGCCGCGGGGTTGATGCGGCGCGCCCTCACTGAGGCGCTTTATGTTGCCAAGCATCGTATGGCCTTTGGTAAAAGTCTTGACCAGATGCCGCTGATGCAACGCCAACTCAGCAAAATGGCCATGTTGACCGAACAAGCCCGCACGATGGTCTTCCAAACTGCGCAAGCATTGGCCGCCTCGGACGAGGATATCTCACAGCGTCCGCTGATGCGCATCATGACGCCATTGATCAAGTTTCGTGCCTGCCGCGATGCGCGCAACGTTGCGGGCGATGCCATGGAAGTGCGGGGTGGTTGTGGTTATATCGAAGAATGGAGCGATCCAAGGGTGTTGCGCGATGCGCATTTGGGCTCGATTTGGGAAGGCACCAGCAACATTGTCGCACTCGACGTTTTAAGAGCGATTCAACGCGAAGACTCCCTGCCCGCCTTACGCGCGCATGTGGAAAAACTGCTTGCCGAAGGCGCACCTGTGCGTGCCGCTCTCGCCCCTCTTGAAGCTGAGCGCATCGAACGCGCCTTTGCCTTTGCACAAGCGGCCAGTACCTCAAATACCTCGGAGCAAGCACGACAAGTCGCCACCGCGTTGTACAACGTAGTCACCATGGCGGGCATGCGCTGGGAGGCCAAGCAAGCAAATATGCCGATCCGCAGCCATCTTGCCGACATCGTCTTACAAAATCGCCTAGCGGCGCGCGATCCGATTGCAGACCCGCATTTGGCAGACGTCAGCGTATGTGATTGGTTATCTGAATCGCTTTAGAACGCTCCCATTCCCCAAGGAAATCCCCGTCTCAACGGGATATGATTAGACTTATTCAAGTTCTCTCTTAAAAGATACATAAAAATGAGCCAAGCCCCTTCTCCCAGTCAGCCACGTACCGGCGGCCAGATTCTTGTCGGTCAACTCGTCAGCCATGGCGTCAAACATGTTTTCTGCGTTCCAGGGGAAAGCTTTCTCGCAGTGCTCGACGCTTTAGTCGATGTCAGTATCGAGGTCACCGTATGCCGCCAAGAAGGCGGTGCAGCCATGATGGCCGACGCCTTCGGCAAACTCACCGGTGAGCCTGGCATTTGCATGGTCACCCGTGGTCCTGGCGCCTCCAATGCGCTGGCTGGGATTCACATTGCCAAGCAAGACTCCACGCCTATGATTGTCTTTGTCGGACAAATCGAACGCGGTATGCGTGAACGCGAAGCTTTTCAGGAAATGGACTATCGCGCGGTCTTTGGACAGGCTGCCAAATGGGCCACCGAGATCGACGATGCTACGCGTATACCAGAGATCCTGTCGCGCGCCTTTCATATCGCAACCTCCGGTCGTCCCGGTCCCGTTGTGATTGCGCTGCCCGAGGATATGCTGGTTGAGATGGCCACGGTTGCCGATGCGCCCCGCTATGAGGCTATCGACTCCGCACCTGCCGCAGGTCAAATGGCCGCGTTAGCAGAACGCCTGTCTAAAGCAAAAGCACCCGTCGCGATTTTGGGCGGTGCACGTTGGAACGCCCAAGCGGTCGAGCAATTTGCGCAGTTTGCCGAGCGCTTTAAGCTGCCAGTCGCCGTGTCGTTTCGCCGCCAAATGCTTTTCCCCACCAATCATCCCTGTTTCATCGGTGATGTCGGCATCGGCCTGAATCCAGAGTTACTCAAGCGTGTCCAAGACGCCGACCTCGTGCTGCTCGTCGGGGGTCGTATGTCGGAAATGCCGAGCCAGGCTTATACACTTTTCGATATTCCTGTCCCCAAGCAAGCACTTGTCCATGTGCATCCCGACAGTGGCGAGCTGGGTCGCGTCTATCGCGCCTCAATCGCCATCAACGCGTCACCCATCGCCTTTGCGGCAGAGCTCGCAGCCCTGCCCACGCCCGCCTCAACGCCTTGGGCTGCAGGCACAACCGCCATGCACACCAGCTACTTGGCCTGGAGCGATCCCGCGCCCATTAAAACGCCAGGTGCCGTGCAAATGGGCGGCGTGATGGAGTATCTCGAGGCGCATTTACCCGCAGATGCCATCATGACCAACGGCGCCGGTAACTTCGCGACCTGGCTGCATCGTTTCCATCGCTTTACACAATTCGGCACCCAACTCGCGCCTACGTCTGGTTCGATGGGATATGGTTTGCCTGCT
>CAMAYM010000062.1 GCA_945862495.1 Bordetella parapertussis
GCGCATATTTTTGATGGCTTCGCGACATTGCAAAGTCAGTTGCCAACGCTGACGCAGCGTCCGGGTGTTGGCGCGAGGGTGGAAGTAACTTCCGCCGCACCGACCTTGACAGCAGCGCCTCTACGTACAGGGGCACTCAATCCTCCGACAATCTCCACACCACCACCTGCGCCAACAGTGTTACGTCATCGCGCTGACCGTTCTGAGCCACGGGCGTTCTCTGAGCCCAACTCGCTCGCTAAACCCGTTGAGTCGGCGTCACCAGAGTCGACGCAACCCTTTTCTTTTTCTGCCCAGTCTACAGAGCAAGAACAAGTGCGAGCGGGTGCAATGATCGTCGGCGAGTCACGATTGCGGGGAGAGGGACCGTCCGTTGGGCGGACGCAACCAGAGTTTTTGGTCGATGAGGTCGACACGCCGAGACTAAAGATGTTGTTATGGAGCCTAGGGAGTGCCTTAGCGCTCGCACTACTCGTGGTGCAGATGGCGTATGTGTATCGTAATGATCTGGCGAGCCTGGTCCCTGCCTGGCGTCCTGCGCTAGAGTCTCTTTGCGTCAAGTTGCGCTGTGAAGTCAGTATGCGCCGACATCTTGAGCGCATTTCTGTTTCGGTTATCGCGTTCGAGCGTCAGCCTTCAGCAGATCAAGCGTCTCAGTCAGCAGAAATGACGCTGAAGTTTTCATTACGCAATCGTTTTAACCAGCCACAACCTTGGCCGTATCTTTCACTTGAGTTGACCGATGCGTCGAGTACGGTCGTGTTGAGAAAACGTCTGAGCCCCAACGAGTATCTGCCTGCGACCTTGGTGGATAAGCCCTTTGCTGCGAATCAGGAAGTCAGTCTAATGTTGCCCGTGACTGTGACAGGCTTACAGATCAACGGCTATTCACTTAAACCATTTTTTCCTTGAGGCATTTAGCATGACAGCGTCAGTTTTAATCTGTGGTTCAGTCGCTTTCGATACCATCGCCGTGTTTGATGGAAAGTTCAAAGAGCATATTTTGCCCGATCGGATTCATGCGTTAAGTGTGTCTTTTTTGGTGCCCCGTATGCGTCGAGAGTTTGGCGGCTGTGCGGGCAATATTGCCTACAACCTGAAGCTTTTGGGTGGTCATCCCATCCCTGTGGCAACTGTGGGTGATGACGCGACAGATTATTTGCAGCGCTTTAAGCAGTTGGGTATCGAGGTCAACATGATCCGCAGCTTGCCCGATACATTGACTGCGCAATGCTTTATTACAACCGATCTCGATGACAATCAAATCTCAGCATTTCATCCTGGCGCAATGGACCGCTCCTCTGAAAATGATTTGACTGGCCATCAGGCTGCTTGGGCGATTGTGGCACCCGACTCAAAAGCGGGCATGATGGCACATGCCAAGCGTTTGCATGCGCAAGGTACACCTTTTATCTTTGATCTTGGTCAGGCAATGCCATTGTTTGACGGGGAGGACATCAAACACATGATCAGCCTCGCACAGGCCCTGACGGTGAATGATTACGAAGCAAGTGTGGTTGAGCAGCGTACAGGCAAAAGTATCGCCGAATTAGCGCAGAGTTTGCGTGCAGTCGTCGTCACACGTGGCGCTGAGGGTGCGACGCTCTATACTGAGGGACACGCGCATCACATTGACGCCGTCATCCCCCAAGGGCTTGTTGATCCAACAGGTTGTGGCGATGCGCATCGCGCTGGCTTGTTATATGGCCTCACGCACGGCTGGACATGGATGGATGCCTGTAAACTCGGCAATCTGATGGGTTCGATCAAGATTGCATCGCGCGGTCCTCAAAATCACGCACCGAGCCGAGCCGAAATGAATGCCATGCTTAAAGCGCAGTTCAATTTGCAACTGCCTGTTTAAGCGAATTTGAAGGGAATTTTGCGATGAATAAATCAATACTCTCCACCAGTTTGAGCGCCCGCTTGTTTGTGAGTGCATGTGCCCTATCGGCGGTGGTGCTCGTTTCTGGCTGCGCAAAGCCCTCGGCTTCTGCCAATGTCTACAACTATAACCAAACTCAACGCGACCAAATCGTGCGTAATGGAACGGTGATTAATGTTCGACCGATTACGATCCAGAGTGACCAGACGTCTGGGGCAGGCGCGATTGCTGGTGGTGCTGTCGGTGGTGTGGCCGGCAGCGCGGTTGGGGGTGGGACAGGTCGCACCTTAGCGATTATTGGTGGCGCGATTTTGGGCGCGCTGGCTGGTAACGCTGTCGAAGATCAGGTCGGTAAAAAAGACGGACTCGAAATTTCAGTACGTTTGGATAATGGTGAGACGCGGGTGATTGCTCAAGAGGCAGATTTGCCGATCATGATGAATCAACGTGTTCAGGTCATTAGTGGAGCGGGACCCACACGTGTTGTTCCACTCACACAGAACTAACTTTTTTGTAGCGCAAATGCATGTTAGCGCTGTTGCGCCTCAGTGCAGATGCAAACCAGCGCTATAGAATGAAAAGCGGGAATAGTTGGTAGGTGATACGGCTGATCACCATGATGGCGATTTGAGCCAAGATCAGCAGCACGATGGGTGATAGATCAACCCCCCCCAGATTTGGCATGATGCGCTGGATAGGCGCTAGCAGGGGGCTTGTCATGGTGCGCAACACGGGCATGATGGTGGCCATCGGATTGATCCATGACAGCACAGCCTGAATCAAGGTCAGCCAAACAATCAGATTGAGTGCCCAACGCGCGACGGTCGTGAATCCTGCGCCAATGACGCCTGGTATGAGCTTGACGGGCAGCATGCTAGCGGTCGATACCAGCCACAATAAGATTAGATACAACACCGCAACGATGAGCGTGCCCAGTAGACTTGCCCAGTCTGTGCCACCGCCTGTGGGTACGACTCGACGCAACGGCGTGACGAGCCAGTTAGTCGCCTGAATAATGGCTTGAGAAATCGGATTGAAGGGGTGCAGTTTGACGGCATGCAGCCAAGCGCGTGCAAGCAGCACCGCACCGACCAGCGTAAAGCCAATATCAAGAATAAAGCGGAGTATTTCGCCAATCATAAAGAGTCTGTCCCGAGTGGTGAAACAAGATCATCATTGTCGCACGTGCGTCTAGCCTCGTACCAGTCTGAGCAGATAGATGTGGATAAAAAAAGCCGCCTGGAGAACCAGGCGGCTAGGTCTAGCTTGCCTTAGCCAAAAGCTCAGGGACGGCCACCCGTAGGAAAAGGCCACGACGCAGCAGGATTCAGGGCAGTTTTTGCACCTGGAGCTGCAGCTGTCGAGGGGGCAGCGGCTGCCGGCTTTTTAGCAGCAGGTTTTTTAACTATTTTTTTTTTGCAGCAACTTTTGTAGCGGCTGGCTTTTTAGCAGCTACTTTTTTGACTGCAGGCTTCTTTGCTGCAACTTTCTTGACTGCTTTTTTAGCAACAACTTTCTTTGCTGCAGGCTTTTTAGCGGCGACTTTTTTTGCTGCAGGCTTTTTAGCTGCGGCTTTCTTCGCTACTTTCTTGACTGCTTTTTTAGCAACGACTTTCTTTGCTACTGGCTTCTTAGCAGCGACTTTCTTTGCTGCTGGCTTCTTTGCAACGACTTTTTTAGCTGCAACGGGCTTCTTTGCTGCAACTTTCTTTACTGCTTTTTTGGCTGTTGCCATGGTAATACTCCTTAGTTCAGGGTCCCAAACATTAAAACCCGTGCTTGACTCCACCCACCATGGGAGGATGTTTCGCCCGAGTTATTCATCGTCACAAGCCGCTACCAACCATCAGTAGCATCATGATTTGTGCTGATGAATCCGGCACAGCCATTTGAACTGCCTCCCGTTAGGACGCGAACCAATTCAAATGGCACCAAATGGCGGGGTGAGCCGCCGTCTGGCAAGTACAAAGTGAGACTGAGACTCTGACTAGAGACCTATTCCCAATTGGCTTATTCCCAATTGAGGGCGCCTCCAGTCTGATACTCAATCACACGTGTTTCAAAGAAATTACGTTCTTTCTTTAGATCAATCATTTCTGCCATCCAGGGGAAGGGGTTTTCTTCCTGGGCGAACAGAGGTTCGATGCCGATCTGCTGGCAGCGACGATTAGCGATAAAGCGCAAGTACGACTTGAACATGGGTGCATTCAGACCCAAAACGCCACGTGGCATGGTGTCTTCGGCGTACGCATATTCAAGATCGACCGCTTTGGCGAACAGCGCGCGAATTTCTTCACGGAACGCTGGCGTCCAGAGTTGTGGATTTTCGAGCTTGATGGTGTTGATCAAGTCAATACCGAAATTGCAGTGCATGGATTCATCGCGCAAGATGTACATGTACTGTTCTGCGGCACCTGTCATTTTGTTTTGGCGACCCAGCGCAAGAATCTGAGTGAAACCAACATAAAAGAACAAGCCTTCCATCAGGCAAGCAAACACAATCAATGACTTCAGCAGTGTTTGATCTGTTTCGAGTGTGCCGGTTTTGAAGTTTGGGTCTGCGATGGCGTCAATAAAGGGAATCAGGAATTGATCCTTGGCGCGAATCGAAGGCACTTCGTTGTATGCGTTGAAGATTTCGGATTCATCGAGATCCAAACTTTCAACGATGTACTGATAAGCGTGTGTATGGATTGCCTCTTCGAAGGCTTGGCGCAGCAAAAACTGACGGCATTCAGGGGCCGTGATGTGACGATAGGTGCCCAATACGATATTGTTGGCAGCCAAAGAGTCCGCCGTCACAAAGAAGCCAAGGTTGCGCTTGATGATACGGCGCTCATCTTCGGTCAAACCGCTTGGGTTTTTCCAAAGTGCGATGTCACGCGACATGTTGATCTCTTGTGGCATCCAGTGGTTGGCGCAGGTCGCGATGTACTTTTCCCATGCCCACTTGTACTTGAAGGGCACGAGTTGATTGACGTCGGTCTGGCCGTTGATGATGCGTTTGTCGGCAACATTGACACGTGTGGCGGGGTTGGTCGCCACGGGTGTCTGAATCAGACCGGGTGTTGGTAAGGCAGAGTCACCAAAGATGCCTGTCGCTGCGCGTGCAGCGGAGGAGGCAGGTAGTTTGCTTCGCATTGCATCTACTAGACCTGCTGTCAGGCCTGTTTGTGTTGCGGGTTCATCGTTCCAGCTAAGCATAATATGTATTCCGGTTGCGGTTATTGGCAGGCTTCGCACTCTTCGAAACCTGGATCTCCAGGTCTCATCGTGCAGGCCGCTCCGAGAATTTCGGGTTCGGGTAAGGCAGGGGCTGCCGCTGACGCAAACGTTCCGCTGGTTGAGCCAGCACCTGCGACGTTTACCGCATTGAGCTCACCGCCGCGTCCGGTTGATTTTTCAGCACTCGTGGCACCAAGCGTGCGCAGGTAGTAAGTGGTCTTGAGTCCACGCAGCCATGCGAGCTTGTAAGTGTCGTCCAGTTTCTTGCCGGAAGCACCTGCCATGTAGATGTTGAGTGACTGTGCTTGATCGATCCACTTTTGACGGCGTGCCGCACATTCAACGATCCAATTAGTCTCGACTTCGAAAGCGGTAGCGTAAAGGGTACGCAAATCGGCTGGGACACGATCAATGCGGGATAAACTGCCGTCGAAATATTTAAGATCGGCGACCATTACTTCATCCCAGAGGCCAAGTTTTTTGAGGTCACGAACAAGATGTTCGTTGACAACAATGAACTCACCGGAGAGGTTCGATTTAACGTACAAGTTTTGATAAGTTGGCTCGATACACGCGGACACGCCAATAATATTCGAAATTGTTGCTGTTGGGGCAATTGCAACACAATTTGAATTGCGCATACCTTGTAGTTTGATGCGTTCACGCAACGAATCCCAATCCATCGTGCTGGACTCATCCACTTCAACATAGCCACCACGATGTTCACGCAGCAGTGCGATGGAGTCATGCGGCAAGATACCGCGTGACCACAACGAGCCTTCGAAGCTGGCGTAACGACCGCGCTCTGCTGCGAGATCGCTGGAGGCGCTGTAGGCGTAATAGCAAACAGCTTCCATCGAACGATCAGCAAATTCGATTGCACCTTGTGACGCATAAGGGACGCGCATCAAGTGCAGGCAATCTTGAAAGCCCATCATGCCCAAACCGACTGGACGGTGACGTACGTTGGAGTTGCGCGCTTTCGCGACGGCGTAGTAGTTGATGTCGATTACGTTATCAAGCATGCGCATGGCAATCTTGATGGTGCGCTGAAGCTTGTCGTGGTCGAGTGACAAAGTGCCGTCTGCATTTTGTTTCAAGTGCGCAGGCAAGTTGACTGAACCCAAGTTACACACCGCAATTTCTGTATCGTTTGTATTCAGTGTGATCTCAGTACACAGATTGGAGCTGTGCACGACGCCCACGTGTTGTTGTGGTGAACGGATATTGCATGGATCTTTAAAGGTGATCCAAGGATGGCCGGTTTCAAACAGCATCGACAGCATTTTGCGCCAGAGATTGGTCGCAGGCATTGTCTTAAACAAGGTCAAATCGCCACGCGCGGCTTTCTCTTCGTAGCCAACGTAGGCTTTTTCAAACTCGACGCCCACTTTTTCGTGCAGATCAGGGCAATCGGAGGGTGAGAACAATGTCCAGTTACCACCTTCGATGACGCGTTTCATAAACAAGTCAGGAATCCAGTTTGCAGTGTTCATGTCGTGCGTACGGCGACGCTCATCGCCTGTGTTTTTACGCAGGTCAAGAAACTCTTCGATGTCCAGGTGCCAGGACTCGAGGTAGCAGCAGACAGCGCCCTTGCGTTTGCCGCCTTGGTTGACTGCAACGGCCGTGTCGTTAACCACTTTTAGGAATGGCACCACACCTTGACTTTCGCCGTTGGTGCCTTTGATGTGACTGCGCATGGCGCGCACAGGTGTCCAGTCGTTGCCGAGGCCGCCTGCATATTTAGCCAATAACGCGTTTTCTTTGATGGCTTCGTAGATGCCGTCCAGATTGTCAGACACGGTGGTGAGATAGCAAGACGACAGCTGTGAATGAAGCGTACCGGCATTGAACAGTGTTGGGGTGGAGCTCATGAAGTCAAAGGACGACAAGATCTGATAGAACTCAATCGCACGTGTTTCACGGTCCACTTCAGCAATCGCCAAACCCATCGCCACGCGCATAAAGAACACCTGTGGAAGCTCGATGCGCTCGCCACGGATATGCAAGAAGTAGCGGTCATACAACGTTTGTAGGCCTAAATAATCGAACTGCAGGTCGCGGCTGGCATCGAGCGCTGCGGCCAGGCGTGGCAGGTTATAGCGCGAGAGTTCGGTATTGAGCAGCCCCGCCTCGACACCACGCTTGATGAAGGTTGGGAAATACGTGGCATAGCGTGTGGCCATGTCCTCTTGTGAAGCTTCCTCGGATAGCACTTCTTTGCGAATCGTGTGCAGCAGCAGGCGAGCCGTGACCTTGCTGTAAGCGGGGTCGTTTTCGACCATCGAGCGTGCAGCCAAGATTGCGGATTTGTAGACTTCTTCAACAGGGACGCCGTCGTAAATGTTCTTGAGTGTTTCGCGTTGAATCGCGGCAGTGTCCACGAACTCGCCCAAACCAAACCCAGCCGACTCAATGGTGGCCTGAAGTTTGGCGAGATCGAGGGGTTTACGCACGCCGCCATCCATCACGTGCAGTGTGGTGGCTTGATCAGCTGCTTGTTCGACGTTTGACTTAGCACGCTCTTGAGCACGACGCTCGCGATAGAGCACGTAGGATCTCGCGACGTCATGCTCGCCGGAGCGCATCAGCGCCAGTTCGACGGCGTCTTGGATGTCTTCGATATGAAATGTGCCACCATTTGGGCGGCTGCGTACCAACGCCTGAACGACGTGTTGCGTGAGTGAGTCAACAAGTTCGCGGACGCGCGCCGAGGCGGCACCCTGACCGCCATTGACAGCCAAAAAAGCCTTGGTCATGGCGATGCCGATTTTGCTCGGTTCGAAGTTGACCACTGCGCCGTTGCGGCGAATGATGTGATATTGGTTCCACGCGGCCTCTGTAATAGGCGCGGCAGTTTGTGAAAACTGTGGCGTGGTTTCGCGGTGCGGCACGGTGCTGGTAGAAGTTTGCATTTGGGCTCCTGCAAGGTGAAAGGGGCACACGCCCCATTCGAATTCGGTCATAGCAAATCACGTAGTCAATCAGGGCGTATACGCTGAGGGCTGTTCCGCATCTCGGCAAACGACCACTACATGTAGTGTTTTACTGTCTGGTGGATACTAATTCTAGTGTTTGTTCTAAAGCTAGGCAATATTTAAATTAATTATTTTTTATCTATCGTAAACCCTATGTTTTGAAAAAGTGTGGTGTAAAAGCCAATTCTGCCGCTTTCTGAAATGGGATTTTTGTTAAATCAACAAAGAGGTGACTGTTTCTTATCAAATATGTAGCACTATTCCATTTACGCATTCCAATTCTGATGTTGCTTTGAGGTATTGATGTTCACTCATGGGTTATTGCGCTGGTCTGCAGCGGCTGCTTGTTTGGTGTTGGCTGGCTGTGGCATTCCACGTCCATCTGATTCGTTGCTATTGCTTGCACCAGAAAACTTACCCGAGCCTGTCTGCGTTGCGCCTGCAGCTGGACAGACGCTCACAGGCGTTTGGTATGTTGTGCGAAAACAAGCCGATGTAGCGGGTGAGGTTCAAACCTTGCTGACACTGACAGCAGACGGCAAGATGCGACAGCAGATTCGTGTCAAACAGGGACGCAACATTCGTTCTGAGCTTCGCGAAACCGGCTGTTGGGAAGCGCCACAAGGAAAACTTGTGTTGCGCATTAGCCGCTCAAACGGAGAAATGGTCGATTACCGCGATCCAATGTACACGCTCACTTATGTTGTTGAGCGTAACGATTCGCGCCGGATCGTCTTTAGTGAGGACAAGCCTGGCAGCAAGCCCATCACGGGGCAGCGTGTACAAGACAGCTTTAAGTTGATGTAAATCGTTCGCGCAAGGCACGCGAGGTCAAACTGAGGCGAGTCTTTCTAGCACAGTGCTTTTTCCTAATATCTCCAACACAGCATCAATCGCAGGTGTTTGCGTGGTGCCCGCGACCGCCACGCGTAAGGGAATAGCAAGTTGGGGCATTTTTAAGCCATGCGTTGCAAGGGTGGCTTTAACCAACGCACTCAGCGCAGTCCGTGTCCATTCGATCGTGGCAGCCTGTGCCGCAAAGTCTTTTAAAACAAGACGTGCTGACGCAGTGAGATGCTGCGCTACGAGTTCGGGTGATGCCGGTTGAAAGACACCACAAAACAACATCGCGCTCTCGGCAAGTTGCTCAAGCGTCTCTGCGCGGTCTTTTAAGAGTGCCATGACTTGAGTCAGATCGACTTTTTGCGTGTCACCGCCGCGCACGGCAATGCGTGGGGCCACAGCTTGGGCAAGGACTGAATCCTCGCTCTGCTTAATATAGTGCGCATTGACCCAATTGAGTTTTTTGGGGTCCCATTGCGCGGCGGATTTGGATAAGTGCTGTGGATCGAACCACGCGACGAGTTGCTTGCGAGAGAACAGCTCGTCATCGCCGTGACTCCAACCGAGGCGAGCCAAGTAATTGACCATCGCCTCGGGTAAGTAGCCGTCCCGGTCATACTCCATCACACTGACCGCACCGTGGCGCTTGGAGAGCTTTTCGCCATCGGGTCCCAAAATCATTGGGACATGGCCGTACTCAGGCACGGGTGCACCGAGTGCACGCAAAATCGTAATCTGGCGCGGTGTGTTGTTGACATGGTCGTCGCCACGCAGCACATGGGTAATGCGCATGTCCCAGTCATCCACGACCACACAAAAGTTATACGTCGGCGTGCCGTCGGGACGTGCGATCACGAGGTCGTCGAGTTCACTATTGTCGAAAGTGATCGGTCCTTTGACCATGTCAATCCACCCGGTGGCACCATCTTGTGGACTTTTGAAGCGCACCACAGGCTTGCGATCAGCGGGAATCGCGGGCAAGGTTTTGCCGGGCTCGGGGCGCCATGTGCCGTCGTAACGCGGCTTTTGACCTAAGGCACGGGCGCGTTCGCGCATCTCGTTCACTTCGGCAGGCGAGCTGTAGCAATGATAAGCCGTGCCTTGTGCGAGCATATCCGCCACTACCGCGCGGTAACGGTCCATATGCTGCATTTGATAAAAAGGGCCTTCGTCAGGGGTGAGCCCCAGCCAAGCCATGCCTTCCAAGATTGCTTGTACCGCTTCAGGGGTTGACCGCTCGAGGTCGGTGTCTTCGACGCGCAAAATAAACGTGCCGCCGAAATGTCTGGCGTAGGCCCAGGAAAACAATGCGGTGCGGGCACCACCCAAATGCAAAAAGCCAGTGGGTGAGGGCGCAAAACGAGTGCGAACGGGTGTTGAAGCGGAGGACATAAAAACCTTTTAAATCAGCACGCTTTGTAAAAAACGTGAAATATCGTGAATTTCTTGGGGGCACACGGAATGCTGCATCGGATAGGTATGCCACTGAACCGGGTAGCCTAAGGCAACGAGTTTGGCGCGCGAGGCTTCTGCGCGCTCGAGCGAAACAACGGGGTCCTGTGTGCCATGCGCTAAAAAGATCGGTGTGTCTGCATTGGCGCTGTGACGTTCTGTATCCGCCATATCAATGAGAGGTAAATAACCAGACAGTCCCATCAAGCCTGCAAGCTTGGAGGTCAAACGTATGCCTGTATGCAATGTCATGGCGCAGCCTTGGGAAAAGCCTGCTAATACGATGCGCTCAGTCGGAATGCCGCGTGCATTTTCACGCGCAATCAAGGCCTGAATCGCGCGCTCAGAAACGCGAATCCCTTGCTCATCCTCGCGCTTCACGAGGTTGGGCGTCAAAATGTCATACCAAGAACGCATCGCCATGCCACCGTTAATGGTGACGGGCTGAATGGTGGCGTGCGGAAAAACAAAGCGCACAGAGAGCGAGGCGGGTAAGCGCAGCTCACGCACGATCGGTGCAAAATCATGGCCATCGGCACCTAAGCCGTGACACCACAGAACGCAATGCGTGGGGTTGGAACCTGTGTTGTGTTCAACACAGTCAAGCAAGGCTTCTGTGGTCATGCTTCTGTATCCGAATCTTGAAGAGTTTTAATGGCTTGAAAGAGCGCACGATAGTGTTTGCGCTGTGGCTCCTGGCCCTGGCGCAGCGACGCATTCGCAGTGGCTTCTTTGCGCCCCTCGCGTATGAGTGTGCGAATGTGCTGAACATCTGCGTGTGGGTATTTTTGCAACAGAACGGTCAGTGCGTCATCCTCTTTCAGGAGGCGGTCACGCAGCGCTTCGAGGCGATGCATGGCTTGCGTTTGCACGCGGGAGCCATTTTTCCAGGTATCCAAGAGCACGCGGATTTCTTCTGCGGGGGCATCCCGCATGAGTTTGCCGACGTAGTGAATCTGTCTGCGCAGGCCTTCGCGGCTCGTGGTGCGTTGCGCGAGGCGGACTGCATCATAGAGCCGTTCAGCCAAGGGCAGTTGTTTAAGCCGTTCTGGGGACAGGTCCACCAGTTCGCGTCCAAGGTCAACCAAAGCGTGCATGTCGCGTTTTAATTGCGACTTGCTTGGGCCGTCGTAAGGAGACTCATCGGTCCCATCAGGTGTTTGAGGTAATTCTTGTGTCATAGCGCTATCATAAAGCCTCACGCTAACGGACTAATATGACTTCATCAATTTCTTTTCTTCCTGTTGCCCAAAATCGACCGATTTTCGAAGATTTAGTAACTCAGGCGCTCAAGCATGCGCAAAGTTTGGGCGCGAGCGACGCCGCCGCCGAGGTTTCCGAAGGGCAAGGTCTGGCTGTTTCAGTCCGAAAGGGCCATGTTGAGACGGTCGAGCAGACCCGCGATCGCTCCCTCGATGTGACGGTATTTGCCGGTCAGCGCCGTGGGTCGGCCTCGACCTCTGATTTTTCCACTAAAGCGTTACGTGAAACGGTGGAAGCAGCTTGGCATATTGCGCGCTATACCGCTGAGGATCCTGCGGCCGGATTGCCCGAGGCGGATCAGCTCGCAATTGGTGTCAAAAACACACTGCAACTGCATCACCCTTGGGCGCTGAGTGTCGAAGAAGCGACCCGGCTTGCTGTAGAAGCCGAGCGTGCCGCGCTTGCCACGGATAAGCGCATCACCAATACAGAGGGTGCGGGTGTCGATACCCACGAAGGCCATTTTGTTCTAGGGAATACTCGTGGATTTTTAGACGGTTATGCATATTCAAGGCATGGTTTGTCGGTTTCGCCAATTGCTGGACGCGGTCAGTCTATGCAGCGAGACTATTGGTATACCAGCGATCGCCGGGCTGACCGTTTGGCAGATCCCGCCGCGGTAGGTCGTTATGCCGCCGAGCGTGCCCTGGCGCGCCTTTCCGCCCGCCGTATCCCAACGGGTCATTTTCCGGTGCTCTTCGAAGCGCCCCTCGCGTTGGGTTTGCTGGGTGCCTTGACCCAAGCCACCAGCGGTGGCGCGCTGTACCGCCAGACGAGCTTTTTGCTGGATTCGCTCGGTCGCCAATTATTTCCAACGCATATTAGCGTGATGGAAGACCCCCATGTTAAGGGTGCCATGGGAAGCTCGCCCTTCGATGAAGAAGGTGTCAAAACTCAGGCGCGCGAAGTGATCAGCGCGGGCGTATTACAAGGTTACTTTCTGTCTTCTTACACTGCCCGTAAGCTCGGAATGGAGACGACAGGTAATGCCGGCGGCTCTCACAATCTCGTATTGCGTTCCTCACAGACGCGCAAAAAAGACGATTTTGAGGCGATGTTACGCAAAATGGGAACGGGTTTGCTAGTAACCGAGCTCATTGGCCAGGGCGTCAACTACGTGACTGGGGACTATTCACGGGGCGCTTTTGGTTATTGGGTTCAAAACGGTCAGATTCAGCACGCCGTCGAAGAAATCACGATTGCTGGAAATCTGAAGGATATGTTTGCCCAAATCGTCGCGGTAGGGACTGACGCCATCACCCGTGGCAGCAAGACTACAGGCTCGATCCTGATCGAACGGATGTCGATTGCGGGCACCTAGTTGGCTGATTGGTGGATTTTGTTGTAGAATCAAAGGCTTTCCCCGAGCATTGGCATTGTTTTTAATGTCCAAGCTTTGGTTTTTGTGGGTGTTTGCACGGGCGGTTAACAACGTTTTGGCAACATGCTTTCTCAAAAGTCAGGGGAAGTCTTTCTGGGATGGTCCCAGAGAGAATTTATTAGGATCCAATCATGAAGACATTTGTGGCCAAGCCGCATGAAGTCAAGCGTGACTGGTTCGTGATTGACGCGAAGGGCAAAGTCCTCGGTCGTGTGGCCAGCGAAGTCGCACGTCGTTTGCGCGGTAAACACAAACCAGAATTCACGCCACACGTTGATACGGGCGATTACATCGTCATCATCAACGCCGCTGAGATCGTCGTAACCGGTAATAAGTCGCAAGACAAAAAATATTTCCGTCACACGACATACCCAGGTGGTATTCGCGAAACGAACTTTGCAAAAATGCAAGAGCGTTTTCCGGGTCGTGCAGTCCAGAAGGCCGTTAAGGGCATGTTGCCCAAGGGTCCTTTGGGTTACGCGATGATCAAAAAGCTGAAGGTCTATGCTGGTGCTGAGCACCCGCACTCTGCCCAACAGCCACAGCCCCTCGAATTTTAAGGATAGGCCATGATCGGTAATTGGAATTACGGAACCGGCCGCCGCAAGACTTCGGTGGCTCGCGTCTTCATGAAAAAAGGTGCAGGCAAGATCGTCGTGAACGGCAAGCCCGTTGACGAGTACTTTGCCCGTGAAACAGGTCGCATGGTGGTGCGTCAGCCTCTTGAGCTGACAGGTCACACTGCGTCGTTTGACTTTCATATCAATGTGCATGGTGGCGGCGAAAGCGGTCAAGCGGGCGCAGTGCGTCACGGTATTACCCGCGCGCTGATTGATTATGATGCGACACTCAAGCCTTCGTTGTCGAAAGCTGGCTTTGTGACACGTGATGCACGTGAAGTCGAACGTAAGAAAGTCGGTTTCCACAAAGCACGTCGTCGGAAACAGTTCAGCAAGCGTTAATCACGCATGTGCCGATGACTCTAGCGCTTGTGACTCAAGCGCGAGATCTTGCGGGATCTCGAAACAAACAGGCCGCGCAAGCGGCCTGTTTGTTTTTAAACATCTCTCGTGTAAATTCGCGTGGGATAATGTAGGTATTACTCAGGATCACTCTCATGACACAAACATCATCAAAGCGTATCAAGGTTGGCATCGTGGGCGGCACGGGATATACCGGGGTCGAACTCTTGCGTATTTTGTCTCAACACCCCCAGGTGGATCTTCACGCGATCACGTCGCGCAAAGAAGACGGCATGCTGGTCTCTGAGATGTTTCCCAATCTGAGAGGGCATGTGCATCTGGCATTTTCTTCGCCTGATAAGGCGCCTTTGACAGGATGTGATGTGGTGTTTTTTGCAACGCCCCATGGTGTGGCAATGAGTCAGGCCAAAGAGTTGCTGGCTGCAGGCGTGCGCATCATTGACCTGGCTTCTGATTTTCGTTTGAAAGATATTGCAAGCTTTGAACACTGGTACAAGATCCCACATACGTGTCCTGAGATCCTCGACGAAGCGGTGTATGGGTTGGTTGAGCTCAATCGCGAGGCGATTTCGCGAGCGCGTGTCATTGGTAATCCAGGGTGTTATCCAACGACCGTCTTGCTAGGCCTTGCGCCGTTGCTTGGCGGCAAACCGCTGATTGATACCTCTGACATTATCTCTGACTCCAAGTCCGGTGTGAGCGGTGCGGGACGCAAGGCTGAGGTCGGCATGTTGTTTTCCGAGGCTGGCGATAATTTCAAAGCCTATGGCGTGGCCGGTCATCGCCACCACCCCGAAATTAAAGCTCAGCTAGATCGTCTGGCGGGTACGTCAGTTGGACTGACCTTTGTGCCGCATCTTGTGCCGATGATTCGCGGCATGCTCAGCACGATTTATGTGCGAATTTTGCCAGAGGCGCGTGACACGGATTTTCAGACATTGTTTGAAAAGCGTTATGCCAACGAGGCCTTTGTGGACGTGATGCCTGCTGGCAGCTTGCCCGATACACGCTCTGTGCGTGCGTCTAACGCGTTGCGTATTGCGCTCCATCGTCCAGGCAATGGCGATCGATTGATTATCCTCGTCGTACAAGACAATCTTGTCAAAGGTGCTGCAGGACAGGCGATTCAGAACATGAACCTGATGTTTGGTTTGCCTGACAGTGTTGGTTTGAATCAGGTTGCGATTTTGCCTTGAGGAGTCCTGCTTGAGCGGATTTTCTGGTGACACGTTCCCACTCAAGACACTCGTGCTTTGGGTGCTCGGGGCCTTTGTTTTGATTGCTGCGGGCATGGGGGCGGGTGTGTTTTTGACCCAACATTCTGGTCCTGAGGCGCTTGAGTTGCAGTTACGGACGCAACAGGCCGCTCAAACTCAAATTCGTACAGAGTTTGAAGCGCAAATTGCCGCGGCCAACGCCCGCACGCAGCAAGTGCAACAAACCCTGACGATCGAACAGGCCGCGCGTGCAGAGCTTGAAAAAAGCCTCACTGCGTTGCAAG
>CAMAYM010000063.1 GCA_945862495.1 Bordetella parapertussis
CAGAGCGCAGCTCAAAGGGGCATAGTAAAACTGCAAAGACATGGCTGACTCCTGAGTCGTGTTGTTAGTCTGCTGTTTGTTCTTTGAGCCATCGCTTGAGGCCCGCATCTGTTTTAACGCTTGTCAGCTCTTCATTCAAGCGTCTGAGTTCGAGCAGCATATCTCGCTTTCGACTATTGAGATGGTGCTTGAGTGATGCCTCATGAATCATCATCGAGGCCGGCAAGACAAACTCCGCTGTCGCTTGTAGCTCGTAATCGCGAATTTCCCTGTGCAGTGCCGTACACCGCTCTCGCATGAGATTCGTGAGGGCAGCTAGTTTTTTACGCAAAAGCGCCGAGGTGAGGGTTGCTGCAGGCAATTGCGCTTTGGTTTGTAAATCTAAAAGAGCGAGCAGGTCGCGTCGCTCGTAGGCGGTATTGGCTTCGCTCATCAGCTTTGTCTTGTATGCACGCACGTCTTCGTCACTCTCGCGGTCAGGGTGCAAGGCACTCGCGAGTTTGCGGTAGAGGCTGCGCAGGGCGCTTTCGACATCCTCTGCGGCCTGAAGGTCGGCAGGGGACATTCTTTTCTTTTTGGCACGCTTTGCTTCTCTATTGCGCGCGCGTGCTTCGGCTTCTTTGCGCATAAAGTCGAACTTAGCGTGCAAGACATCGTCTAAATTTTCAAATACTTTGTCTTCACCAAACTCTTCGCCCATCGCTTCTTTGAGGTAAGCATGTGCTTCAGCAGCTTGGGCGCGCTCAATGTCAGCGAGGGACTCTTCGCTATGGACATCGTGCAGGGCCCGCATGACCCGATCTCCAGCCAGCGCGAATTCCATCCCAATGCTGCAAATTAAACGACGCATCAGACGCTCTTGGCGAGCTGTTAAATCGTCGCCTTTTAAGCGCTGATCGAGCCATAAGACCATGGCACGGCGCAGACTATCTTGTTTCTTTTGTAGAACGGGGACGGTGTTGTTGTAGAGGATCCGATGCTGTTCAATCAAGACTTTCAGGGCCTCGAGCTTTGCGGCAAGCGTCTTTCCCTGCTCGATCAGGAGATCAAACTCTGCTTGCTCCAAGGAGTCAGGTGCGGTGTCTTGTTCGACGGCACTTAAGGCATTGAGGAGATCGGTCGTACTGGTAGAGGTTTTATTCTTCAAAAGGCTGCGATGGCTGTGATTCTGTGGGGCGGTTGAGAGGCATGCACGCCTCTCATCATCCAGCATTTTAGCCTTTCTGGAGGTATAACTGTGCTTGTGCTGAGTCGGCAGAGGTAAAAACCCCGAATAGTTCTTTAGGCAGCGTCAAATCAAGCACTCGACTCCTTGCGCATAATCCTCTTATGCCTAAGCAGTTGACTGATGAGGACCACAAAAAAGCCGGCAAAGCCAACCAAGTCAGCCCAGTTGTCAGGGTAAGTCAGTGCAACACCAGCAATCACCATGATTGTGCGTTCGAGTATGTGCGTCTTTTCAATAAACCACCCTTGCAAGCCACCAGCCAGACACACGATACCGATTGCAGCAGTAAAGGTGATCCAAGCGATTTGGAGCCAGTCGGCATTGGCTAAGGCTTTGGTCGAGCCCATCAATAATAGGCTTGTCCCTTCGTCGCCGAGAACAAACATGAAGGGCACCAGAATGGCGGGAGCGACATATTTCCACGTTTGGAGCGTCGTTTTGTAGGGGTCCCCTTTACAAATCGCTGCAGCTGCGAAAGGTGATAGCGCCGTTGGAGGTGAAACTTCTGAGAGTACCGCGTAATAAAAGATGAACATGTGCGCGGCGAAGTCGGGTACCCCGAGGTTAATGAGCGCGGGGGCGGCAATCACAGCGCAGATAATGTAGGAGGCTGTGACGGGTACTGCCAGTCCAACCACCCACACGACTAGGCCGGTAAAGATCGCCGTCAAGAGCAGCGAGCCACCTGCATACTCGATCACGATCGAGCTAAATTTCAAGCCCAAGCCCGTCAGCGTCACCGTGCCGACAATCAGCCCTGCGCCCGCGCACGTCACAGCAATCGAGAGTACGCCGTTCGAGCCATTGGCGAGAGCCTTGACCAAGTTTGACTGGTAAAGTCCTTTGAAAAATGGTTCACGACCGCGTAACCAATCATAAGAAATGATGGCAGTATCGCGTCTAAGCATGCTGGTCGCAGCCGAGACGATCGTGGCCCAGAACACTGACATGATGGGCGAAAAGCCGATCATCATGAATACGACGATTGAGATAAGAGAGAAAAAGTGATACCAATATTTTTTCGTCAAGGACCATGCGCTTTCGGCGGCTTCAAATGACATTTTTTTCATGCCGTATTTGCGGACGTCGATCTCTACCATGATAAACAAACCAAGGTAGAACAGAATGGTTGGAATCGTCGCCATCAACAGGACATCGAGGTAGGAGATTTTTAGAAAATCAGCAATCAAGAAGGCTGCAGCGCCAAGCACCGGTGGAGAGATGATCGCGCCCAAACCGCCTGCGGCCAGCAAGCCACCGGCGGCATTTTTTTCATAGCCAACTTTGTCTAGCATCGGTGCAGCAACAGAGCCAACCGTGACAGTCGTGGCTACGCCAGAACCTGAGGGACCGCCTAATAAAAAGGATGACAGTACGATTGTGCGACCTACTCCCGAAGACTTTCCCCCCATCGCTGCAAAAGAAAAATCGATGAAAAACTTACCAGCGCCAGTGAACTGCAAAAAGGCGCCAAAGATCGTAAATAAAATGATGAGTGTGGCGGAGACATCGAGCGCGGTACCGTAAATACCTTCGAGTGTCATGTACATGAAGCCAACAAAACGGCCTATCTCGTAGCCTTTATGCGTCCATGGTGCAGGCAAATAATTACCAAATAGTGCGTAAAGGATGAACATGATGGTCACACTGACCAAGACCATGCCATTGGTGCGACGCAAACCCTCGAGAATCATGAGAATAAGACCCACGCCGACAGCGATGTCCATTGGCAGGGGCTCAGTATTACGATCCGTGAAATCATCTCCACCGCTAAGAATGTAATACGCCACAAAGATAGAAAAGCATGCAACGATCACATCCCACCACATCAGTCTGTTTTTAAAACGCGCGGTGACTGGGAACATCAGAAAAACGAGAAACAACACGATTGCCAAGTGAATCGTGCGAAGGATTTGTGTCGGTACGATTTCGTATGCCGCGTACAAGTGAAAGATCGACATGCCGACCGCGCAGAGCGTCAGGAATATTGCGAGTAAGCCACGGTAATCGTTGGCATCGCCTTCTTCTTGTCTGATTAGTTCATCTAGTTTTTGTTGTGTTGCGCGATCGATCGATGACTCACTCATGGCTGAATCCAGTTCTATTGATACGTGTATGGATTAAAAAAATCAGCAAGTGCGCATGATGACGCCCTTGCTGAATGTGCTGCGGCTAGTGACAGAGGCTCTTCGTTTATTGAATACTCTGACCTTTTTCTTTAAAGTACTTTAAGGCACCTGGGTGAAATGGTAGGGGCGTCGCCGCAGCCTTTTGGTTTTCTAGTTTCACGCTGTCGTATTCCCGGTGGGTGCGAACCAGCTCTTCCTTATTATCGAATACAGCCTTGGTAATTTGGTAGGCTTCATCGTCAGACATCTTGCCATTCACCACGAGGATATTTGACACTGAGGCGTTCTTGTTGTCGCCCGCCATGCCTGAATACGTTGACTTTGGAATGGTGTCCTTGAAATACAGGTCGCCGTATTTCTTGTTCATCGCATCCACGGCTTCTGCATGATCGATCATCACGATTTTGGTGCCAGGTGTGTTGGCCAGATCGGTCACGGCTGCAGTTGGCAGACCACCTACCCAGAAAAATGCATCGATCTTACGGTCTTTGACTGCGTTGACAGACTCAGCAACTCCGAGGCGTTCGCGGCGAACGTCTTTATCTTTGTCCAGTCCCGCGGCTTCAAGCAGACGGAAGGCCATCACTTCTGTTGCGCTGCCTGGACTGCCGGTGCTGACGCGCTTGCCCTTGAGATCCTTCATGGTCTTGATACCGCTGGCTTCAGTGGTCACCACATGCATGCGGTTTGGATACAGAACAAGCAATGTTTTGACATCGACTTTACGACCTGAGAACTTATCCTTGCCGTCGAGCGCGTCTTTGGCCGCATCTGACATCGTAAAGGCCAGATAGGGTTTTCCCGAGCCGATGAGTTTGAGGTTGTCAACGGAGCCTCCTGTGACTTCAGCTGTTGCGGAAACGCCAGGTATTTTTTTGGTCAATACGGCCGCAAGTCCACCACCCATAGGGTAATAAACGCCGCCCGTACCACCGGTCGCAATCGAATAGTTTTGTGCATTGGCTGCACCTGCACAGATAAGCGCAAAGCTGATAGCAAGTGTTTTTATTAGATTCATAACAATCTCCTCAATATATTGATTTAGTTTCAACTTGGAGTGAATGATAAGTATCGATTCAAAAGAAGTTCACTAATCTCTAGAACATAACTCAAAACAACAGAGAGCTCAATTCAGGTTTCCCATTAGATTGTTTAGGCTAACAATGTGATCGAAAGCGCCTGAACCTTGTTCCGAGGCTCTAGGAGCGTGTAATTGTGGTAGCGATGTCGTATAGGTCCTAAACTGAGAGCTTCTGCGAGAGGTTTGCATTGAAAGTTTGACCTCCGCAATTAGAATTCAGAGGTTAAATCCAAACCTTTCGCACACAAAATGAGTCAAACTAATTTCGATGCTCGCATTGCTTTGGTTGAAGACGATCCCTTGTTGCGTAAGGAGATTTTCTATCACCTCAAAGAAAACGGATTTCAGGTTTTTGGTTTAGCGCATGGCAAATCACTCGATGAATTGCTGATCACTGAACATATTGAGATTTTCATATTAGATTTGACGTTGCCTGGGGAAGACGGGTTGAGTATCGCCCGTCGTCTTCGTCATAGCATTCCAAAAGCTGGAATTATTATGATGACTGCTCGCGGTGCAGCGACTGATCGGATCAAAGGTTACGAGTCTGGTGCGGATATCTACCTTTACAAACCTGTTTCGCCCGAAGAGCTGACTGCGAGTATCCATAGTCTGATGCGTCGACTGAATCAGTCTGTTGTTGGCACGAGATGGAAATTAAACCTTAAGGATCGCTCTATTTTCGGTCCAGGACGAGCGCAGCGTGCGATTTTGACGCATAGCGAAAAAGTGTTGATGGTTGGTCTGATTCAGGCACCTAATCAAACCCTTGAAAATGAAGTGATTGTTGAAATACTAAGTCAACGTGCGGGTGTTGAGGAAATGGGGAAGCGAGCCTTGGAAAGTTTGATCAGTCGCTTAAGACGCAAACTCGGTGAAATCTCTGAACCCAGTGCAGATGTCGCAGTTAAATCAGTCTGGGGTGTGGGATATCAGCTTTGTATTGCTGTAGATATAGAATCCTAATTATTTATTGGAAAAAAGAATGTCTTTATTAGTGACTTTGAAATCGGATGTGGTGATTGAGCCTCTGGTGGAGCGTTGGTATGCTTGGTCTCATTTGATTTCACCCGCGACCGCTGCCCTTAATGTGCCGTATCGTCATTTGACTTTGTTAGAGTCATTTGTGAGTGCGCCTGACATTCATGCGGCGGCCTGTCAAAACCCGAGTTTGCGTGGCGGCCCTTTCGTTGACTTGCCTGTGGAGTCGGTCGACGCGGTGCGCGCACTGATTGCACAAACCAAGGATCGTCAAGCACAACAAATTGCTTTTGGTGAAGGCTTGCGCGAAGCATACCGTGCGGTGTTGAAGCAAGCGGATGGATTCAGCATTGAGAAGTTTTATGAAACATTGCCGACGCCTGTGCGTGGCTATGTTGAGTTGTTTTACACCTTAGGGGGGCACCCAGATTTGCGCGTCATTGAGCCGCTGCTCTATAAGAGTCCAGCTTTCAATCCAGCGTCTCAATCTGCCTTGATTTATCAGGCCAAGGGTGATGATCGTGCCTTTGCATTCAGTACGCCACGTCTGCCACGTCCAGATGCTGTTGAGCTAGAGCGCCCGTTTAGCGACGATATTTATGATTACTTGGCGGCACTAAGACTGACGCCACAGCCTCTAGAGGCTGTACTCGAACGCCTTGCTCAAGCGGGAGTCAGCAATGAAAAGTTCCGTGATTTCCTGACAGACGTTCCTTTGGTTGCCATTGAGCGCAAGCATAAGGGAGGCACCAGATGGCGTTATTTTGGCCATGCCTGCGTCTTGGTTGAAGCCAACGACGGTACAAATGTCTTGGTCGATCCAATTGTTGCCTATGACACAAATGGTGGCGTTGAGCGTTTTGTTTTGGCGGACTTACCTGACAGGATTGATTATGTCGTATTGACACACAATCATGCAGACCATGTGTTGTTAGAAACATTACTCGCCCTGCGTTACAAAATCGATACTATTGTGGTGCCAAGTGCTGGTGGCGGTTTGGCGGATCCCTCACTTAAACTCATGTTGCAGTCGATTGGTTTTAAAAAGGTGATTGAGCTTGAACCACTTGCCAATGTAGGAAGCGGTGACATGTTGATCACTGCCTTGCCTTTCTTGGGAGAGCATGGTGATTTGGATATCCGCACCAAGGCTGCTTGGTTGGTCAAAGCGGGTACGCAGAGCTTACTCTTCGCCGCAGACAGTAACAATCTAGAACCTTTGATTTACGAGCATCTCAAGGAGATTTTTGGTCCGATTGAGACTTTGTTTATTGGTCAGGAGTGTCAGGGAGCACCATACAGCTGGACCTATGGACCTCTGCTGCCTATTCCTGTTGATCGTAAAAAAGATCAGACGCGCAGACTGAACGGTTCAGATGCAGAGCGTGGCTTTAAAGTCGTTAAGAGTTTGGGAAGTAAAAATGTCTACGTTTATGCGATGGGTGCAGAACCTTGGTTGCAGTACGTGACGAGTATCGATCCTTCGGAGGACACAGTGCCCGCAACCAATGCAAGGCAACTCGTCGAGTCCTGCCGAGGTTTGGGGCTGCATGCTGAGAGATTGTTCGGTAGCGCGGACGTCACACTACCTGCCTGAACGTTAACGAGCGAAAAGGCTCTTGAGCCGGTGTTTCATTCGGAACAAGTGCGACATGCCGTATAAATATGCGGCCTGTGGCGCTTGGCTGTATCGCCAGATTGGATCAACTTTCCAAAAACGATTGACCGAACAGATATAGTCGTTGCCGAGGGCTTCGATTTCATGCCACCAGCCGACTGGCATGTATAAGGTTTCACCTTCTGCCAAATCTAAAGTCCGACGCTCAGCGAGTGAAGCGCGTAAAAGAGGGAATTTTTCAAAATCTGGCTGATCGATATATACCTGACTAAAGTTAGGTGTCAGTCCGCCGTGTGACATTTCAAAAGGATAGACACCTTTTTGCACGCTCGGTGGGAATAAAGAAACGCGTTTCGTTCCACGGAATTGTGAAAGCGTGCCGTCTTGACCATCGTAATGCAAGGGCTCGACATGACCACCTGGTCCGACCCACACGTTCACATCATTGGGTAGTTGCCTGCGTAGTCCTGTTTTTTCTGCAATACGATCAATTCCGGGACCCACAATACGTCGAAAAGGCGTAGCGCCCATGTCGATCATAGCGAGATAAATACTGTCCCGTTTGGCCGAACCATTTACAAGCAGACTGCAATACTCGTTCACCGTCATCATGCGAACTTCACAATAATTTTTCCATTCTGCTTTGGGCGTTTTAAAACGCTCTGGCCCGTAAACACGAACGCCAACTTCAATTTCGCCAACGAGTGAAGTGAGATTTTCAATATTGACAGGTACTGAATCATTGAAAGCATCCGTCAAAATAACGGGCTTGTTTTGACTTTGAAATTCGTGACGAAATAAGTCAGGAGTCAGTTGGTTCAACGAAACGCGTTCAATCGTGTCATGGATAGAGGGTGAGGCTGTTTGCTGTAAGGTATTCATTGTTATCAAGCAGAAAGTGCAAGTTTCTCAGTTTCATTTGAAACAAGAGGACGATAGTCGCGTCCGTTTAAAAACTCTGGTCTTAGGTTTTTTGGCTGTGTCGTTGGAATATTACTCACAGCGTTATATGTCAAAATCACGATGCGACGGTTATACGGTGAAATATTTGGGGGCGAAGCATGCACCAGATTGCCATGAAACCACACAGCGGTGCCTTTTTTTCCTGTTGCAGAAAACAGCCCACCTTTAGATACAAGCCGTGTCACGAGGGGGGCATCAATTTGGTATGTGAGTGAGGCACTAACGTTGCCTTCCCAGCCCTTTGGCGCATCCTCAGCTTGTGGGGCATCCACACAACCTATGGTGTGCGAGCCTGGGATAAAAAATAGCGGTCCATTAAACGCGTTAATGTCATCTAAAAAAATCATGACACTTGCAATGTTTGCTGAGGGAATATTGTCCTCATTACGCCAGTAAATATAGTCTTGATGCCAAGGCCACATCTCACCTGAGAAGGCTTGTTTGACGTTGACTTTAAGTTGATGGATGTAGACATCATCATGCAGGAGTTGTTGCGCTGGCGTCAGGAATTGCGGCGCACGAATTAGCTCGCTGTATGTCTCATCATAAAGGTGACACCCATGAAATGCACGATGCGTTTTGCCATCTTTTTCAAGGACGTGACCAGGGAGTGTTTGGTCTTGAAAAGCCATTGTGCAGGCAAGCAGATTTTCAACTTCTGCTTGAGTCAGCGCATTATTTTGAACAAAATAGCCGTCACGCGCGTAGTCATCTATTTGTTGGGGGGTGAGTGTCATATTCTAGTAATCCATTTTAGCAATCGTCGTTGCTCAGGCAGCAGAAGCTTGTAGTTCATTTTTCTCGTGGTAACGCAACGTGCCATGTTGAAGCACTTGGTCTTCTGCTATGAGATCACCCAACTCAATATCAGGTGTGCCGTTTAATTTTTCGGTGATAGCGTCAAGGTTGATTTGTGCAATGGTGATCAAATCGTTCATATCTTTGAGGACAAAATATGTTTGCTGCAAGTCATAGATCCAAAATTCAGAGCGCATGACACGCTCAACATCAAACATAACTAGATTCGGTGAATCACTTTCTAGTGAGAAAAGGATTTCTTTTTCAGAAGAGGCAATGGCAGCACCAAAACTTCGGATGCCATCTTTTTCTTGTACTAAACCGACTTCGACGATGTACCAATACAACCTGGCAATGCGTTCAATGACATCTGTCTGTTTGAGTTGATGCGCTTTGACAGCAGCTTTGCCGCAGCTTTGAATAAAATCACCCATGAGTGGGTACATCAAGAGAGGGATGTGACCGAAGATGTCGTGAAAGACATCTGGGTATTCTTGATAATCCATTTCGTGGGGTTTGCGGATATAACAGCCGGAG
Organism: Bordetella parapertussis; assembly: GCA_945862495.1. Taxonomy (GTDB): domain Bacteria; phylum Pseudomonadota; class Gammaproteobacteria; order Burkholderiales; family Burkholderiaceae_B; genus Zwartia; species Zwartia parapertussis_G. The sequence goes on from CAMAYM010000063.1 coordinate 9,336, forward strand.
GGAAAACGCCGATTGGCTAAATGCTCAAAGAAAATGTTGTCAGGCACAAGCCCAGGAACTGCGACGACTGTCCAACCCGAATGCTTTTGCAGGCGCTCTGAGAGCTCGACGAAGTTGGGAATGTGCTCCGAATCCATGGGGAGCTCTCTGATGCCTCTTTCGAAAAGTTCGCAGGCACGACCATTCATCAGCTTGGTCATTCGCTGATAGAGAATCCGCCACGTAGCATGGTCTTGTTCTGTATAGCTTTCCCAGCCTTGATCGATGGTCCAATCAGGGCGTTCTGGCTGATAATTTTCTAAATTCATTGGATCGACTGGGGCGATCAAATCTTTTTGGCTGGACATGTGCGTAAGCATCCTTTGTCAGAAGATGAAAGCTTAAAGAGAAATGATGATTTAGACCTCTCATTTACTCGCAAAACCTAGGTATTTACCCCACGCGCTCATCGTTTGTGAGCAGATGTTAGTTTTAATAAGAATTATTTAGATTTAAATGATTGATGAGTCCCTGAGGTATCTGAGGACAGCCTGTGCAAGTATGGGCAAGGTCTCTGATCGCCATAAAATATCTGAGTGACTCGCCGCGATATCAATAGTGCTGACTTGGCTGGTTGTGTAAGGAGACCAGTCAAAAATAGTTAAATCGTCAGGGACACCATCGAGTGTCGCTTTAACTAGCAAAATTGGAGCGTGAACAGTCGGGGGTGTGTGATGCGCAGTCAGACGACTTGCTTGAACAGAATGATCAAGCATGCGCTTAAACCAATCGAGCGGCATCTCTGCTGGGATCATATTGACTGAGGCCATATGATCTCTGATTTTCAGATGTAAAGTTTCTTCATCGTCACTCGATGTGTCGTGAATGCCGGCTTCTTTTGCAATGGCATTCAAAATGTGTTTGGCGCGCTCAGCGGGATCGTCACTCAGGTTGATAGTGGAAATGGTTGCGGTGTCGACCAAGATCAGCTTGTCAACAGTGCTACCCTGACGTTCGAGTTCAGCCACCATTGCGTGGGCAATCATGCCTCCAAGCGAGGTGCCAAGAAGACGATAGGGGCCAACTGGCTCAACTTGACGAAGAGCCGTCACATACTCGGTTACCACTTCTTGCATCGTGGTGTGAGGCGTTTCACCCGCCTCAAGCCCTCTTGCTTGAAGTGCCCAGAGGGGTTGATCTTGGCCAAGCGCTTGAGTGAGATTGCCATACACGCTTGCACTGCCACCTGCAGGATGGATGCAAAATAGGACAGGTTGAGAGCCCGTTTTACGAAGCGGAACAAGCGGCGTGTATGGCGGCGCATCCTTTGCGTTCATTTTCATAAGGAGTTGCCGTGCAAGCTCTTTGGGTGTGGGGGATTCAAAGAGCGTCCGCATGGGGAGTTCAACACCAATGCGTTGACGCAATAGCCCGATCAGTCGCATGGCAAGCAATGACTGTCCGCCAATTTCAAAAAAGTTGTCTTCAAGACCGACAGGACTGAAACCTGTTATCTCTGCAAACAACTCGCAGCAAAGAATTTCAGTTTGAGAAACAGGTGCTACAAACGTATGCGACGTTTCAAGTTGCTCGGGGGCAGGTAAGCTACGACGATCAAGCTTGCCGTTAGGCGTGAGAGGTAGGCTTGAAATGGCAATTAACACGTCAGGCACCATATAACTAGGTAGTCCAGCACGCATCATCACACGAAGATTTTCAAGACTTGTCGTGGCCTGCTCACGCAAAACAACGTAGGAAACAAGTCTAGTTTGACCGCTCGAACTTGAGGTCGCGATCGTAGCAGCCTGTTCGATGTCAGCGAATCCTCTCAACGAGGCATCAATTTCACCGAGTTCGATACGATAGCCACGCAGTTTGATTTGATCATCTGCGCGCGACAAGTAATCAATGATTCCATCGGCACGCCGTCGCACCAAGTCACCACTTCGGTACATGCGTCCTCCTGCTGCGCCAAATGGGCAGGCTATATAGCGTTCAGAGGTCAAACTTGGTCGATTGATGTAGCCTTGCGCAAGCGCTGGGCCCGCAATATACAGCTCACCAACTACACCATCCGGAACGAGAGACAGGCTGTCATCTAGAACATACATGGCGTAATCGGCCATCGGCTGGCCAATAGGCGCAGCGCTTGTGGGAGAGTTAAAGAGTGAAAGCGTGATATTTTGAGTGCTAGCCCAAACTGTCGCTTCGGTAGGGCCATACATATTGATGACTTCACTGCCGGAGGCCAACATACGTTGAGCAAGACCAAGGGGGAGTGCCTCTCCACCCACTAACATCCGTAAATCAGACGCTGGGAGTTCTTGGCTAATAATCAATTCCCATAGCGATGGTGTTGCTTGCATCACTGAGATTTTGTGATGTGCAATGGCCTCTTTCAGTTTGAGTGGATCTTTTGTATGTTCTGGGCTCAGCAGCACAACAGCTGCACCATTGACTAAAGGTAAATAAAGTTCAAGTACAGCAATATCAAAACTAATGGTTGTAATCGCGAGTAAATGATCTGTCTGCGTCAAGGGAACGGCTTGTTGAACAGCGGATAAAAAAACAGAAAGATTTCGATGGGTGAGTCCAACGCCTTTGGGTTGCCCAGTACTACCTGAGGTATAAATCACATAGCAAAGATGATCGGGTGTCAGGGGAATCAAACGCTCAAGCTCTTGTAGTGGCGTGCAAGCATAATCAGAAAGTTTTTCTTGAAAACTCTCATCATCAAGCAATAAGGTCAGCGGTGCAACCAACGCAGTGTCAGAATTTCTTTTGCCCGTCAGTGTCGAATCACTCACAAGGCAACGAGCTTGACTATCACTCAGCATGTATTGCAAGCGTGCAACAGGATAATCAGGATCAAGAGGTAGATAGGCTGCCCCTGTTTGTTGAACGGCGAGCAGGGTAATCAACATATCTGGGCTGCGATGTAACAATATCGCCACAAGCGTGCCCGGACCCACTCCTTGCGCAATCAGAGCGCGCGCAAGCTGAGAGGAACGTTTGACGAGTTCCGAATAAGAGAACAGATGGGAACCATTCTGGTCCTGAAATACCAAGGCCGTGCGGTCGGCGTAGCGTTCCGATAGTAGAGGGAGTTGATCTGCAAATAAGGAGCTAGATTGCACAGCCTCCTTTGTTGAACTTGACGTCACGCAACGAGAGAGTAAGGTTTTTTGTTCCTCTTGAGTCACTAGGCTAACGTTTGCAAGTACCTTTTCACGGTTGTGTGCAAAGCTTGAAACGAGTGCTGCAATTTTACTAAGAATCGATTGCGCATCATTTTCACTCAAGCGCATTTTGTCAAAGGTCAAGCGTAACAGAAGCTTTTCACCAGGAACGGCAATCAATGAAATCGGGTAGTGTGTACCGTCCATTCCTTGAGAGTCTGTTTGAGTCAGCTTGCCGCGCTCTTGTGATGTAGCACTCACACTTATTTGATCTGTACTGTAATTTTCAAAAATAAATAGTGCTTCAAACAGTGGCTGGCCACTCTGTTGCCCTTGGTTCACCAGTTTTTGAATCCGTGCGAGACCCAAGTGTGCGTGTGCATCCTGCTGTGCTTGTTCGTCCTGATGTTCGCGCAACCACTCAACCAAAGACTGCTGTGGCGTTAACTTTAGCGCTAACGGTAATGTGTCAATAAATAAGCCAATGGCTTGATCAATATTAGTCAATTGACTGCCGCGACCGTTGCGTACACTTCCGATGATGAGTTCATTGGTACGACTGAGCTTGGCCATGAGAAAGCCAAACAATCCTTGTAGAGCAGAGGCAGGCGTTAATCCGCTGTCACGTGAGGCTTGATCAAAACGCCGCGTGTCTTGTGTATCAAGAGAGAGTCTGAGATCACCCATTCCAAGAGTCGGTGCTTTGGGTATGGGCAACAATAATGGTCCGGCATCCCGTGCAGTTACTAGGTGTTGGCGCCAGTAAGTAAGCGCACTTTCTTCAGGTTGACGTTGTAACCAACTGAGATGATCTTTCCAGTCAAAAGGACGTGGAAGTGAGACTTGAAGTGATTGAGTCTCTGCCTCGTATAAGCGCGCTAATTCTTTGAGAAGTAGAGGCGTTGACCAACCATCCAAGACTAAATGGTGGTTAGAAATCAGCAAAGCGGTACGTGTGCTGTCGAGTTTTGTTAAACAAGCTCTAAATAAAGGACCTTCGCTGAGCTTAAAAGGGTGACTGAAATCTAATGCACGTAGCGCTGCCAGTCGTTGTTGTGCTGAGCCTTGCAATGTAATCACAGGACAGGCTTGTAGTGTGCCGTCCAGAATAATACCCGTGGCAAATAATGTTTCTGGCGGGACCACCACCAAGCGCAAAATTTTGTGCCGTAAGATTAATTGTTGAACGGCACGCTGCATAGCAGCGACATCAAACTCCCCTTCAAACGTAAAAACTATTTGCACATGGTATGGGTCTGGTGCAGCTTGATCTCTTGAGAGGGTCTCAAACGCTAAGCCTTGCTGCAAAGCGGTAAGCGGTACGATGTCATCAAGCGATGGGTAAGATCTGACGAGTATGTCTAGGGTCGATTGCGTCAATTGATGACCCACTAATTCAAAATCAGAGGGTGTATGACGATTAAAGAGCGGGTCTTCTAAACAATGTCGGCTCAAGGTGATGAGCGCCTGACTGAAGGCGCTTGCGAGAGCTTGTGCAGACTGTTCGTCGTGTGCGTGTTTGCAGTAGGCCAGACCAAAACGCAGACAGCCCTCGGGGTCAATCATGGCATTAATATCAAGCAACTGCATGCGCTGGCGATTATTATCATCTTGGCAAGCCGTGAGGCCGCCTTGATCAAACATCCAACTTTCAAGTTGTTGGCCTGAATTGTTGGAATGCTCTTTTTTATTTTCCTCGTTAAATTGGCCCAGATAGTTCAAGACAATCTGTGGTTGCGGACAGTCATCAAACAACTGCTTGGTGTGCGGATCAAAATGACGCAACACGCCATAGCCGATACCTTTGTCTGGCAGGGCCCGCAAATCTTCCTTGATTTGTCGCAAAGCGTAGCCGGGGGCTTCGGGCGTGGACCAGTCGAACTGACCGAGGCGCAAACGCAGTGGGAACAGACTCGTGAGCCAACCGAGTGTGCGTGTCAGATCCTCATCAGTCTCACGTCCGTGACCTTCGAGTGCGACCAGTGGATCGCCGAGTGTGTGCTGGTAGCGTTCGCGGCTCCATTGCGTCAGTGCCATACCCAACGCGGTCAGTAAGACATCGTTGATTGCGCCGTGATAGACCGCAGGCGCGCGCAGCAAGCGCTGTGTATCAGCCTGACTGAGCTGGCCTCCGACGTGGGCAGAGCTGCCTAGCGTATTTTCCTCGGGAAGGATCGTGCGATCGCAAGGCAGTGCTTGCGCGCCTTGGAGCTGCGAGAGCCAGAGCGCTTGTTCACCACGACGCGCGCCCTCGGCGCCCTGTCGTGCGAGCGACTCAGTCCAAGCGCGCAGCGACATCGTGCGTGCAGGCAAGGCAGCGCCTGGGGTCAGCGTGCAGGTCGCAAGATCCTCCATGAGGATACGCCAAGACACACCATCGATAGCAAAGTGATGAATGACCAGCAACAGCAGGGCAGGCGCTTGAGGGCGGAGTACCCAACGCGCGGTCATGATGCCGCCGGGCTGCTGCGGATCGAGCGCCTCACTGAGGTGTTGGAAAGACGCGGCCATCGATTCTTGTGCCGCCTCAGGACTGAGGTGTGTAAGGTCGAGCGTTGGCAGGCTCAGAGCCGGTAGAGCAGAGGTAGGGTCGATCACCATGCGGGTGTGCGAGAGCAGGCGTAACCTGAGGGCGCCGTGGTGGTTGCGCAGACGTTCAAGCGCTTCGAGCACCAAGGCTTGGGTCAGGCCCGAAGGGACGCGCAGGCATACCGCTTGGTTAAAGCGTTTGAGCGAGCCTTTGAG
>CAMAYM010000064.1 GCA_945862495.1 Bordetella parapertussis
AAGCCCCGCAACGCACTAAGCCGTCAAGGGCTTGCAACTGCTCAAGCTTAACGACAAAATCGCTCTGGCACTTGGGACAACGCGTGACAAGACTCATGCGTGCACCTCAGGGTTTGCGACCAGCCAGACACACCCACCCATCGCGGGACTGCCATACGGTCAACGGCAGCCAGTGCGCGTAGGCGTCTGCCACTTCTAACGCCTGCCGCTCAAGGACGCCAGACAACACTAAACTGCCACCGGAACGCACGCGCGTCGAGAGCATGGGTGCCAGCACTTTAAGCGGATTGGACAAGATGTTGGCGACGACCACATCAAACTGCCCCTCCGTGAGACCCTCGGTCATTTGCGCGTTGACTTCGGTTTGATTGGCGATCGCATTGGCTGCTGTCGCCTGAACCGCCTGCTCATCAATGTCTACGCCCGTTACGCTTGCAGCACCCAACATTTTGGCCGCAATCGCCAAAATGCCTGAGCCACAGCCATAATCTAACACTGTGACGCCGGCAGGAAGTTCTTCAGCCAACCATTCCAAACAAAGATGCGTTGTCGGATGACTGCCTGTACCAAAGGCCAAGCCTGGATCTAATTGAATCGCGATTCGCCCGGGCTCAGGCGTTGCGGGCATCTGATCCGCATGCCAACTTGGCACGATCAGAATATGTTCGCCGACCGAGATCGGACCAAATTGTGACTGTGTCAGTCGCACCCAATCCGCATCTGGCACCTGACGCAAATGCCAGGGCAAATCTGTTTGTGTGTCGAGACTTTCGCGGGCGCTCGCCAACAACTGCTCGGGGTCCGTACCATCAGCCAATAGCACCACTAGACGATTACGCGCCCATGCTTGGGTATTCGGTTCGCTGCCGGGCTCCCCAAACAGCGGCTGCTCTTCGTCAGTGTCAAGATCGGCGTCTTCGACAGACACAGACAAGGCACCGGACTCAAGTAGGCCGTCAGAGAGTGGCTCTGCGAAAGCGCCAGGGCACAACAGCACCAGTTCACGCATTGTGGTTCCGTTATTCGGCTCGAGAGGCAAGCTTGTGTTCGAGATAATGAATACTCGTGCCTCCCTCAACAAACTTTGCGTCGGCCATTAGTTCGCGATGCAGGGGAATATTGGTTTTAATGCCTTCGACCACCATTTCTGACAAGGCAATTGACATGCGCGCAACGGCCTGCGCACGCGTATCTCCATAGGTAATGACCTTGGCGATCATCGAATCATAATTAGGCGGTACAAAGTAACCATTGAATACATGCGAGTCGATACGTACACCAGGACCACCTGGCGTGTGCCAATTGGTGATTCGGCCTGGGCTCGGCATAAAGTTGAAAGGATCTTCTGCATTGATACGACATTCGACCGCATGGCCGCGGAACGTAATATCTTTTTGACGCAAGAGAAATTTCTCTCCTGCGGCGATGCGGATCTGCTGCTGCACTAAGTCAATGCCCGTAATCAGTTCTGTCACGGGATGCTCAACCTGGATACGGGTGTTCATCTCTATAAAATAAAACTCGCCGTTTTCATACAGAAACTCAAAGGTCCCCGCGCCACGATATTCAATCTTGCGGCAGGCCTCAGCACACCGCTCGCCGATTTTTTCAATCAGCTTGCGATCAATACCGGGAGCAGGTGCCTCTTCGATCACTTTTTGATGACGGCGCTGCATCGAGCAATCGCGCTCACCCAACCAGACTGCGTTCTTGCCGCCATCGGCCAATACTTGAATTTCGATATGACGTGGATTTTCGAGAAACTTTTCGAGGTAAACCTCTGGATTATTAAATGCGGCCCCCGCCTCTGATTTTGTCATCGTGACAGCATTGAGCAAGGCTGCTTCGGTGTGGACGACACGCATCCCGCGCCCGCCGCCACCGCCTGCCGCTTTGATGATGACGGGATATCCCACTTCACGGGCCGTGCGCAGAATCTCTGCAGGGTCGTCGGGCAAGGCACCCGCGGATCCCGGCACCACAGGCACACCCGCCTCAATCATGGCGCGTTTTGCACTGACCTTGTCGCCCATCAGACGAATCGATTCGGGTCGAGGTCCGATAAAAACAAAACCGCTTTTTTCTACGCGATCTGCAAAGTCCGCGTTTTCAGACAAGAAGCCATAACCGGGGTGGATTGCTTCAGCATCAGTGACTTCAGCTGCAGCGATAATCGCCGGCATATTAAGATAACTATCGCGTGACGCGGGTGGGCCAATGCAGACAGACTCGTCAGCCAGGCGGACGTACTTTGCGTCACGATCCGCCTCGGAGTGGACCACAACGGTCTTGATACCCATTTCACGGCATGCGCGTTGAATGCGCAGCGCAATTTCGCCTCGGTTAGCGATCAGAATCTTTTCAAACATATCAGACGATCACAAAAAGTGGCTGGCCGTATTCGACTGGCTCACCGTTTTGAACCAAAATTTCCTTGATCACGCCGGATTTATCCGCCTCAATCTCATTGAGTAGCTTCATCGCTTCGATGATGCAGAGAGGCTCGCCTTCTTTGACGGTCTGCCCGACTTCAACAAATGAGGGTGAGCTCGGGTTCGGTGCGCGATAAAAGGTTCCAACCATCGGAGCCTTGACCGTATGACCGACAACCGCTGCGGGTACTGGAGCAACAGGTGCTGCAGGCACGGCTTCAGCACTCGGTTGAGGTGCATATTGTGGGGCAGGTGCGTAGGCCATCGGCTGAATAGCCTGGGAAAACTTGACAATGCGGACCTTGCCCTCACCCTCTGTAATTTCCAGTTCGGCGATGCCTGACTCAGCCACCAAGTCAATCAAAGTTTTCAGTTTTCTCAGATCCATAGTATTTCCGTAAGGTTCTAGATAGGCTCGTATTGAGCGGCAAAACGTACTGCAGCCTCATACCCAGCGGGGCCAAGGCCTGCCACCACACCCACCGCCAAATCTGACAAGTAAGAGTGATGACGAAATTCTTCGCGCTTGTAAACGTTAGATACGTGCACTTCAACAAACGCAATGCTGACACCCGCTAAGGCATCCCGTATGGCAACACTCGTGTGCGTATAAGCACCCGCGTTCACAATGATGAAATCTGTCCCGTCGGTTCGGGCTTGCTGAATCCGGTCGACCAACGCGCCTTCGTGGTTACTCTGAAAGGTCGAGAGCGAGACACCCAGTGCCTGAGCCAAGGTCACCAGAACAGTCTCTAGCTGTGGCAATGTCGTGAGCCCATAGAGATGCGGCTCTCTCAACCCGAGCATATTCAGGTTGGGTCCATTTAGAACAAGGAGTTTTTGTGCCATGCCGTATCGCCAAAAGCAATGATCAGGTGCGCATTTTTACGCCAATTTACGCCATTTGTCTATCTACGTCTTTGATTTCGCCACTAAGCGATCAATGCGCCTTTGCAAATCTTCAAGCGAGACCTGACCGAGTATTGTGTCGAAAATGTGCCCTTCTGCATCCAACAGGACGGTAAAAGGGAGTCCTCCCGCTGCATTGCCTAACTCTCTCAAAAGTCCAATGCCACTATGTCCAGCAACATACAAGGGATAAGAAACAGGTACTTTAGTGACAAATTTAGCGATGTTAGCGGCAGTATCGATACCAATGCCGATAAATTGAATATTGGGTAAAGAATTCGACAGGGCATCGAGATGCGGCATCTCTTCGACACAGGGTGCGCACCAGGTTGCCCAAAAATTAGCCACAACGGGGCGCCCTTTTAGCTGACTCAGCGCAACAGGGTGGCCCGCCAAGTCCGGCAATAAGGCCGCGTACAAGGCCTCTGGATTCGCTGTGACTTTGGGCGCAGCACTACCGGAGAGACCCACAGCGCGATTGGCAGCCGGGGCACGCCGCGAGGTGGACTGCCAAGCCAGCCAGGCGGTCGTGCTGATCGCCACCAAACCCGCTCCACCAAAGATTATGGTTCTTCTCTTCATACTTCATATCATAGCGCCCCGCGTGATCTCAATGCATCAATCACAAAGGGGTTTCAGGTACAGCGAAACCGGAAGACATCTGCCTCTACAATGTATAAAGGAGATTGTTCATGCATCTGCATATATTGGGAATTTGCGGCACATTTATGGGTGGCTTAGCGCTCATTGCGCGGGCCGCAGGACATCGCGTCACTGGGTGTGACGCGGGTGTCTATCCCCCCATGAGCACGCAACTCGAAGAGCAAGGCATTGCGCTGATCGAGGGATTTGGGCTGGAACAACTGGCCCTCAAACCAGATCTCTTTGTCGTGGGCAATGTGGTTTCACGGGGTAACCCACTCATGGAAGCCATCCTTGATGCGGGCTTGCCCTATACGTCAGGTCCTCAATGGCTCGGTGAATTTGTCTTACAAGGTCAACATGTCTTGGCCGTGGCAGGCACACATGGAAAAACCACCACAAGCGCCATGCTGGCCTGGATTTTGCATTGCGCGGGCAAAAAGCCAAATTTTCTGATTGGCGGTATCGCCCCCGGACTCGAAGTCTCCGCGCGGTTTGATGCCGCACACCCGCTGTTTGTTATCGAAGCGGACGAATACGACACCGCTTTTTTCGACAAACGCTCAAAATTTGTGCACTACCGCCCTCGCACGGCCATTCTAAATAACCTCGAGTATGACCACGCGGATATCTTTTCTGATCTGGCCGCCATAGAAACGCAATTCCATCACTTGTTACGCACCGTGCCGCGCAGTGGGCTTGTGATCACACCCGCGCAAGACGAGGCGCTCGCGCGCGTGATTGCCCGCGGATGCTGGGCCGAGCACAGTGCTATCAATACGACACAGGGCTGGCACACACAAACATGCGACGCAGTTTCTTTCGACGTATTGAACGGGTCGCAAACGCTTGGCACCGTCGCGTGGTCGCTGACCGGCGCGCACAACCAACATAATGCCCTCGCCGCAATCGTAGCGGCACAACATGTCGATGTTACCCCAGCGACCAGCATCGCCGCGCTCCGAACATTCAGTGGCGTCAAAAGACGGATGGAAGTTTGCGGCACGATCAGAAACATCACGATCTACGATGATTTTGCGCACCACCCCACCGCCATCGCCACAACACTTGCAGGTCTACGTGCACAAATAGGTCAACAGCGCATCCTGGCTGTGCTTGAACCGCGCTCCAACACAATGAAACTCGGCACAATGGCCGCTCGACTCCCTGCAGCACTGGCAGAGGCTGATCTCGTCTTTTGCTATGGTCAACGAGAGGGCAAGCAGGCGCTCGGTTGGGATCCAGCGGAGGTCCTTGCTTCACTCGGTCCGCGCATGCAGGCGCACCACGAAATCGAAACATTGGTCCATGCGATTCAGCGCGCTGCACAACCCGGCGATCACATCGTCATCATGAGCAACGGCGGCTTTGCTGGCGTACACGATCGACTCCTAAAGGCGCTTACCGCATCGCCCGCCTAAAGGGCGCTCTAAAGATTCACTGGAACACCAACATTCATGTACGTTTTATTCGAAGAAGATGGCGCCTTTAAAACCGGTCACATCATGGCGGAAGCTGACGCAACGCTCCAGGTCGAGTCTGAGTCTGGCAAACGCAGCAAGGTAAAACGTGCGAATTGCATCTTTACGTTTACCAGCCCCGCCCCTGATGTGCTGATGCCTCAGGCTGACAGTCTCGCCAATGATATCGACCTGTCCTTCCTCTGGGAGTGTGCCCCTGCCGATGAGTTCGATATCGAGACGATGGGCGCTGAGTACTTTGGGCATCCACCCGATACGCTAGAAAAAACCACCTTGCTGCTCAGACTGCACAGTGCGCCGATTTATTTTCATCGACGCGGCCGAGGTCGTTATCGTGCCGCACCGCCAGAAATTTTAAGCGCGGCACTCGCCGCACAAGAAAAGAAACAGCGGGCGGCTGAGCAAACAGAGGAATGGGCCCAAGCCATTGCTGCCGGGCAACTACCAGATGAAGTGGCGCAGGCCGCCATGAGTTTGATTACAAAACCAGACAAAAACTCACAAGCTTGGAAGGCACTCGATGCCGCGTGTACGCTGAAGCAAACATCACCTGAGCGTCTCTTGCTCGACTCGGGCGCATGGCCACATGCGCTCGCCCTGCACAAAGGACGCTTTCTAGCCAACCATTTTCCACGCGGCACTGGCTTTGCGCCCTGCGAAGTCCCTGACATCGGACGCGAGCTCCCGCTCGCAAATGTTGAAGCGTATTCGGTCGATGATATCAGTACGACAGAAATCGATGACGCACTGTCCGTCACGCGACTGCCGGATGGCAATCTATGTGTGGGTATCCATATTGCCGCCCCTGGACTGGCGGTGACCAAGGACAGTGCGCTCGATAAGCTCGCCCGCGCCAGAATGTCCACGGTCTACATGCCCGGTGACAAAATCCCGATGCAGCCCGACGAAATCATTGCTGCGTTTTCACTGGATGAAGGCCGTCCCGTTCCTGTGCTATCGCTGTACGTCACCGCCAATCCCGAAACAGGAGAAATCATTTCTCACGAAAGTCGTCTCGAGCGCTTGGCGGTGCGCGCCAACTTGCGTCACAACGCACTCGATGCCTTGATCACCGAGGAGTCGCTTGCAGATCCGAGCATCGAACTGCCCCATAACGAATGGATTCGTCCGCTCTGGCAACTGGCGCTCGCACTGTGTAAACAACGTGAAATCGTGCGTGGAAAACCTGAAAATAACAACAGAGTCGAATACAGTTTTTATGTTGACGGTGATCCGGACGATCCGAGCTCGACCGTACGTCTCGTGCCGCGTTTGCGTAATGCGCCCTTAGACAGATTAGTAGCCGAGTACATGATCTTGGCAAACAGCACCTGGGGTGGCTTGTTGGCGACCCACGGCTTACCGGGCATTTACCGCTCACAACAAACCGGTCGTGTACGGATGAGTACGCACGCACTTCCCCACGAGGCGATCGGTGTTCCGCAATATGCCTGGTGCACCTCACCTTTGCGTCGTTATGTCGACCTCGTCAATCAATGGCAACTCATCGCTGCGATCGAAAATGGGGTGTCAGCGCCACTCGTCGCGCCTTTTAAACCCCGTGATGCAGATTTGTTCGCCATCATTGGTGGGTTTGAGTCACAATATGTGGCATGGCATGACTTTCAAAACAGCATGGAGCGCTACTGGTGTTTGCGATGGCTGCAACAACAGCACGTCACTGAATGTGAAGCGACCCTCCTCAAGGAGGATTTGGTGCGTCTGAGTCATGCACCGATGGTCGTGCGTTTAGCGGGGCTGCCCACGCTCGAAAGAGGACAGCGCATCACGCTGCACATTACGGGGTTCGATGAGCTTGCTCTTGAGATGGATTGCCGATTTATATCGAGTGTTGAAAGCGAACAATCAGAGGAAATCGACCCAGCAACGTGAACACCAGTCGTCTCTCTCCCCTTAACGCGTATTCATTCGCTGGCGCAAGCTGGCTGACTGCGCAACAGCGTTTTTTGCGTTGGGGACTGTTGTTGTCTGTCGTCTTTCACCTGGCTTTGCTCGCATGGCAAAGCGCCACCCCGCCCGCCTTCGAGCCCAAGCCCTCCGAGCTTGAAATCGTCATGGTCAATGCCGCCACAGAAAGCGAGCCTAGCCAAGCCGTCCTGCTCGCACAAAGCAATGTAGATGGAGGGGGGCAGGCTGAAAAAGGCTCTGTCACCACACTTATTCCACTTACGGGAGACGCAACCGAGCCCATCATGCTGGAAACGTTGATTCGGCAGCGACAACAACTCGAGTTGCAACAACAGCATCTGCTGACGCAACTGAGCGCGCGAGACTATACATCGCAAGGTCGGCCAGCTGCCAATCCAGCAGAATCCAGTGAGATGGCCGGTGAAGACGAAACAGACCAAGACAGGATTGTGCTGAACGGACAGATCGCAGTGCTGACCAAACGAATCGAACGTGATAACGCCCAACCTCGCAAGCATTTTGATGCCCCTTCTGCTCGCAAAACAGCTTACGCACCCTATATTGATCAATGGCGTCAGCGTATTGAAGAGGTAGGGACAGAGCACTATCCCAAAGGGGTAGACGGGAAGTCCTATGGCAGTGTTCAAGCCACCTTAACCATACGTGCGGATGGTTCGATCGCGGACATCACAATCAATCGGCCTTCTAATAAACCCTTGCTTAACCAAGCGGTGCGGCGCATCGCGCAATTGTCCGCCCCGTTCGCGCCTTTTCCCGCCGATATGGCCCGACAGATTGATCAGCTTGTGCTCACCCGAACCTGGCATTTCGTCAACGGCGCATTGGAGGCCAGACAACCATGACACCCCTTGTCAACACCAGCTCAACGCTCTCCGCCAACCTAGCGACCGAGCAACGATTCGCCGTTATTGGCCATCCGATCAAACACAGCCGCTCACCTTCGATTCATCAGCAGTTTGCCGCACAGCTGCACATCGCACTGACCTATAAGCGAATCGAAGCGCCGTTGGATGCCTTCACGCACACTGTGAATCAATTTTTCTCCTCAGGCGGACGCGGTTTAAATATTACCGTCCCCTTCAAACTTGAGGCATGGGAGTTGGCGCGAGCGCACCTCAGCAAACGGGCGCAACACGCACAGGCCGTCAACACCCTTTGGCTGCAGAACGGGGCTTTACACGGCTGCAATACAGATGGGGTGGGCCTGGTGACGGACCTCACGCGCCTGGGCGTGCGGTGTGAGGGTGCGCGGATTCTGATGATCGGTGCGGGCGGTGCGGCGCGTGGTGTCTTGGGGCCACTGCTAGAAACAGGCTGCCGTCGACTCCACGTGGTGAACCGTACAGTCGATCGTGCGCAAGCCTTGGTGTCAGAGTGGCACGTCGCTGAACCGTCGACGCAAAACACACTCTCAGCTGGAAGCCTAGGCGAAGCTGCGCATGCAGAAAAATGGGATATTGTCGTGAATGCGAGCGCAAGCAGCTTGGCTGGCGAGGCGCCAGCTCTTCCTACCGGTCTCTATGCACCAGGCGCCTGGGCCTATGACATGATGTATGCCGCACAGCCTACTGCGTTTATGGCGCAAGCCAACACTGATGGCGCGGCCCACCTGAGCGATGGCTTAGGGATGCTGGTCGGACAAGCGGCCGAAAGTTTCTTCCTTTGGCATGGCAAGCGTCCGGATATGACCCCCGTGCTGGCTACTTTACGGGCAGAACTCAATCAAACATGATTGGGGATTACACTTGAAACTATGAGAACTGCCCGCCGTTACCTCGCCCGAGAAATCTACCGCTCCACCTCAGTGGTGCTGATTGCGTTACTCGGACTATTTACTTTTTTCACCCTTGTTGATGAACTTGACACGGTTGGGGACAAGTTTCCGCTCACCGCACTTTTTTATCTGCAGGTGCTCTCCATCCCAACACGTCTTTACGACCTGCTGCCCGTTGGTGTGTTGATTGGTGCCATTTTGGCGCTCTCTAGCTTGGCCCAACGCAATGAGCTCGTTATCCTGAGGGTGTCGGGCGTCAGTGGCTTTGGGTTGCTCAGGATGCTCTGGACAGTGTCTTTGCCCATTATTTTTGGTGCGCTGATCCTGTCCGAACTCCTCACTCCCATAGCGGAGATCAAAAGTAGCGAAACTAACTTGCTGATGCGCGGAAGAGTCGAAGGCGGACGACTGGCAAGTGGCCACTGGTTCAAAGAGCCCACAGCGAACGGCGGCACCCGGATCATCAATGTGGGCAATTTACTCGCCTCGGGTAACGTTGCCAATGTGCGTGTCTATGAGTTTCCAGATGGTCTGACGCTCTCCCTGATCGCACAATCCGAAGCCGGTCGTTTCACTGATGGCAAGCTCGTGATGCAAAAGGTTACAGAAAATCATATCGATCCCTCAATCGAAAAAACGCTTTCTGATGCCAAAGTCTCCACTACGCCTTCCGTCACTGTCACGCACTCTGCCGAGCGCAGCTTTGACACCTCTCTGTCAGCAGAGCGTTTGGTGGCAAGGATCCTCACGCCGGAGCGTATGTCACTGCTCGCGCTGCATGACTACATTGACTACCTCACGCGCAATCAGCTTCAAGCGGACCGTCAAGTCGTAGCGATTTGGCGTAAACTTGCCTACCCCTTCACACTGTTAGTCATGCTGACAATTGCAGCACCCATCAGTTTTATGCAAACGCGACGTGGCGGAGTGGGTGCCAAGGTGTTCCTGGGTATTTTGCTCGGTACCGGCTTCTTTATGCTGAACCAGCTTGCCTTGAACGTAAGTTTGCTTTACAACTGGTCGCCTGTTGTGACAGCACTCTTACCTAACATCGGTGCCATGATACTTGCGCTCTCTGCCGTCTTTGCGATGGAAAATCGTAATGCGATTGCCAACCGTCAGCGCGATCACTCTTTTTGGAAAAAATCACCGCTATGAGCATGCCTAGTATCTGGATGATCGGTGATATTCAGGGCTGCTGTGGCTCCCTTGATACCTTGCTGTCACAACCTGATATTCAAGAAGACCCCGATGCACACTTTTGGTTTGCAGGTGACTTGGTAAATCGAGGTCCTCAATCGCTCGCCACTCTACGTCGCATCATGTCGCTTGGCGAGCGTGCCACGGTCGTATTGGGCAATCACGATTTGCATTTGTTAGCGATGGCAGCTGGGGTACGCAAAACCGGGAAAAAAGACACGCTCGACGAAGTCCTTGCCGCTGAGGATGCGCAAGACATCATCGACTGGCTACGTTTTCAACCTCTGGCGCATTTCGAGTACGGGCATTTGCTAGTGCATGCAGGCGTGCTCCCGCAATGGGATGCCGAAGAAACTGTCGAACTCGCCGCTGAAGTCGAGGCTATCCTCCAAAGCCCAAATTGGAAGACACACTTACAGTTGATGTATGGCAATACCCCTGACCAATGGGATGACCGCCTCAAAGGATCAGACCGTTTACGCGTCATCATCAATGCGCTGACGCGTGTGCGCTATTGCGACAAACAAGGGCGGATGCTCCTGAATGTCAAAACAGAGCCTACGCCTGATGATAAGTCCCTTGTGCCTTGGTTTAACTTACCCAAGCGTGCCACACGGGACGTGACGGTGGTGTTTGGACACTGGTCTACGCTCGGACTCAAGCTCGACAGTGACGTAATTTGTCTGGACAGTGGTTGCCTGTGGGGTGGTCATCTCACCGCAGTTCGCCTGCAAGATCACGCGGTCGTTCAAATACCTTGCGCGCAGACACTCGATCCGCATGATGACTAAGCACGCATACTGACTACACAGTGGGCTTACCCTCTAGAAACCAGGTTTTCAGTAACGCATTGACTGGCTCTGCTGCCTCGTAATTCACCCAGTGCCCGATCTCCGGAAAAATCACTCCCTGTCGCCTTGCCTGCCCGGCAATCATGTGAGTCATCAGATACTCCGGCGTGCACGTGATGTCATGCTCACCCCAGATAATGAGCGTCTCTCCGCTGTAATCATCCAGTGCAGGGCCTAATAAGCCACGACCCGAAATCCCCCGACTGCGAAAGCGGGTATTGATACAAGAGTAAGTGTGAATTCCCATTGCAAAGGGATCGATTTTTTCCTCGGCATAAATCATGTGTGCCCACAGATTAAAGCGCATCGCCTCAATCAGCGCTTCGTCCGTCTCGGCACGCTTCCAGTTGATGAGCTTGCCACGTTCACGTCGCGGACCACCATGGCCACCCGGCCCGAGCAAGGCCAGACGACGCACCGGTAAGCCCTTGGCTGCCACATTGGCAGACACCAAACCTCCAAACGAAAATCCCGCTAAATCAAAAGGCGTATCTGCCCCAAACAATTGAGTCAGACAATCTGCTGTGACATCCACCATGGTTGAAAAATCTTCAAACCGGGGGTCACTGGAGTCACCATAGCCTGCTAGGTTGGGGATCCACAGTGAGAAATCCTTAGAAAGTGTCTCAATATTGCGCGCCCAATGCAGCCAGCTTCCATGCCCTCCATGGATTAGCACGAGGGGAGGGCCATCTCCGAACTGCCGCCAACTGACTTGGTGCTCCCCAACGCTGACAACATGCAGCTTTGCACGCGTCTCAAACTCGGCGATCCAGTCAAGAGTTTGCTGATTAACGGGGCTGGACATGAGAACGGTTCCTCTATGGCAAAAACAAAGATTAAGCTCGCAAGATAGTATCCCAATGGACAAGCCCGTCAAACTCAGAAAAATTGTGTAAAGTGCAATTTTGAACCGTTGACTGAGCTCAAATATGATTATCGATTGCCACGGACACTTCACCACGACCCCGCCTCAGGTCGCCAAATTTCGGGCAGACCAAATCGCCGATTTTCAGCGGACCGGTCAGGCACCAACGGCGCCACCACCTGCGGTGTCCGACGAGGAAATCCGTCAAGGCATCGATAACAATCAGCTGCGCATCATGAAAGAGCGCGGGATCGATATGACGATTTTCTCTCCCAAGGCGGTCGCAATGGACCACCATATGGGCAACGAAGACACCAATCTGGTCTGGGCACGTTACAACAATGATTTGATCAACCGTGTGTGCAAGCTTTATCCCGATCACTTTATTGGTGTGTGCCAGCTGCCGCAGGCCGCAGGCGTCGCACCGGGCAAGCGTGTGATCGAAGAGCTTGAGCGTTGTGTCAATGAATTTGGTTTTATTGGCGCCAATATCAATCCGGACCCCACTGGTGGCCATTGGAGCGATCCGCCACTGTGGGACAAAAAATGGTGGTATCCCCTCTATGAAAAAATGGTCGAGCTTGATGTACCGGCCATGATCCATGTAAGCGGCTCATGCAATCCCCATTTCAATGCGGTTGCGACCCACTATATCAACGGTGACACGACAGCCTTTGTGCAGTTTATGACCTCGGATATCTTTAAAGATTTTCCGACGCTCAAGTTCATCATCCCCCATGGTGGTGGCGCAGCCCCGTACCATTGGGGTCGCTATCGCGGCATGGCGCTCGATATGGGGCTTTCATCTCTTGAAGAAAAGGTCCTAAACAACGTTTTTTTTGACACCTGTGTCTATCACCAGCCTGGCATCGATTTGTTGCTGCGCGTAGTACCCAATAAAAATATTCTGTTTGCCTCAGAAACCGTCGGCGCTGTTCAGGGTATTGATCCTCTGACCAATTTTTACTTTGATGACACCCGTCGCTATATCGAAGCATCCCCTTCGGCAGACGCCGCACAGAAAAAACAGATCTTTGCGAACAATGCGTTAGGTGTGTATTCACGACTGCGTGCACATCCACGCTGCCAAAGCTGCTGAGCGAAGATATATAAGAGGCATCAAGGCATTGAGGCCCTAGCGCCTCAATACCACTTCCCTGAGTACCTGGTGGGCACGCGCCCCTAACGCTGCGCGCGCCGGAGCGGGCAGCCCATCCGGCACCCAAATCGGCGCCAAAAACTCCACCTCGATACGGACACCGGTCCCACCCAAGACTTTCCAGAGATTTTGGAGCAAGTTTTCTTCGCCGACAAAGGCTGCAAAATCACTCCGTTTGCCTTGATGAAAAAATAACAAGGCGACGGGTTGTATGGGGACGTTTGCACGCCGGGCAGGCTCAAACAGATTGGCGTAAAAAGGCAACAGGTCGAATCCCTGCGAGGTCGTGCCCTCAGGAAACAAACCGACCACCTGACCGAGTTCAAATACATCGCGCATCTCTCGGCCCACTTTTTGCACCGCATGACGAGAGGCACGCTCAATAAAAATTGAGCCTGCACCGCTTGCGAGCCAACCCAATAAAGGCCAGTGGCGTATTTCACTTTTTGCGATAAAAACCACTGCACGTACCGTATTCACCGCAAAAATATCTAGCCAAGACACGTGATTGACGACCCACAATACGGGTCCATTGAGCATTGGGGCACCAGAGCGCGACACCCGCACGCCGGATAGCCACAATAAAATCACCGACCAATATTGCTTGGTCCGCAAACGGCCTGCATGCGTTAACAACGGAAAGAGCAACGCAATCACGATCAGGCCGAGGATGACCCACGTCAAGACAAACAAGGCCCTCAAGGAAAAACGTAATACCTTCACGACCTCTGCTCCCACACCACCTGACCGTTTAATAATGTTGTACGCACGCGCCCCGGTAACTCTCTACCCAAAAAGGGTGTCGATTGACTTTGGCTGACAATATTTTTACGACTGACGAACCAATACGCCTCTGGATCCACAATGCAGACATCTGCCGAAGCCCCCAGAGAGAGCGTTCCGGGCTGGGGGATGGATTTACTGTATGCGAGCACTTGAGCTGGACCACAGGTCACGCGTTTTAAAGCCTCACTCAGCGGCACCCGCGTCTCTTGTGCCCATTTCAGCGTTAATGAAAGCAACAACTCCAGACCCATTGACCCCGGCACCGCATTGGCAAAGGGCTGTTTTTTGTCTGCCTCCGTCAGCGCGGTGTGATCCGAACATACCGCATCAATCGTGCCGTCTAACAACCCAAGTCGAATCGCATCGCGATCACGCTGACCCCGTAACGGCGGATCGAGACGAAAATGGCTGTCGTAGAAACCAATATCAACATCCGTGAGATGCACATTATTTGCAGCCACGTCACAGGTGAGCGCTTGCCCTTCTTTTTTGGCTTTGCGCACTAGGTCAACCGCCTCGGCAGTCGACAAACGACACAGATGCAGACGTACACCCGTGGCACGCTGCAATGCAATCAAAGTTTGACACGCAATCGTCTCAGCTTCTACCGGGATCTCGGTCAACCCTAGACGCGACGCATACGCACCGCTCGCAACCACACCACCACGCGCGAGCCATGGATCTTGGGGTCGGCACCACACTGCATATTCAAACGTTTTGGCATATTGCATGGCGCGCAAGAGAATCGCGGTATCTTGCACTGGGGTATTGCCTTGGGAGAACGCCACACAGCCTGCTTCGGTCAGCCTCACCATTTCAGTCAAGGCTTGCCCTTTCAAATCCACGGTCAGCGCACCCAAGTGATAGACATTCACCTGCGGACTGAGTATCGGCGCGGACATCAGCGTCATCTCTGGTGGCTGCACCAAGCTTGTTACACCGCCT
>CAMAYM010000065.1 GCA_945862495.1 Bordetella parapertussis
CCAAGCTGCAGATTCAGCAACGGATGCGCTTAAGACTTTGAGGTCATCCGCCGTCAATCCATGTATCGGAATGGATAACTGCAGAGGTCCGCCAGCCGATGATGTCACACGACCGTGCCCTGCTTGGGCGGCTTGGGACACGTTCATTCCTGCGAACGTCAGCCCCATACATACAATCAATGGCGTAACTGCGCGCTGCAAAAAAGTAGCTGGATGGTTCATTTGCCGTCCCATATAAGATGTTCCTTGACTTAGAGCTCACCGAGCGTAATGCGTAACATACGTCGTAGAGGCTCTGCAGCGCCCCACAATAACTGATCGCCAATCGTAAAAGCACTCAGGTACTCAGGCCCCATTGAAAGCTTTCTCATCCGTCCAACAGGAATATCCAGAGTGCCGGTCACGGAGACAGGTGACAATGCTTTGAGTGTGTCTTCTTTGGTGTTGGGGACAAATTTGGCCCATGCCGTACCTTGAGCGATGATCTCCGCAATCTCGTCCATCGGCACATCACGCTTAAGTTTGATGGTAAGCGCTTGACTGTGGCAACGCATCGCCCCAATCCTCACACACAGACCATCAATCGGAATCGGTGCAGAACCAAAACCTTCACCGCGACTCAAAATTTTATTTGTTTCAGCTTCGCCTTTCCATTCCTCGCGGGACATCCCGTTACCGAGGTCTTTGTCAATCCAAGGAATTAAATTACCAGCGAGTGGAATACCGAAATGCTCTGTCGGCAATTGTCCAGATTGCTGAGTTGCCAGGACTTTACGATCAATCTCCAAAATGGCAGAAGCAGGATCGGAGAGCTCAGTCTTGACGGCTGCATTCAGGATACCAAACTGCGTCAACAACTCACGCATATGTTGCGCACCACCACCCGAGGCGGCCTGATAGGTCATGCTGGTCATCCAGTCAATCAAATCATGCTTAAAGAGACCGGCCAGACCCATCATCATGCAACTCACGGTGCAATTGCCGCCAATGTAATCACGAACGCCGCGATGCAAAGCCGCATCAATCACATCACGATTAACGGGATCTAAGACAATAACGGCATCGCTTTTCATTCGCAAGGTGCTGGCCGCATCAATCCAGATACCCATCCATCCCGCAGCACGGAGCTTAGGATACACCTCGGTGGTGTAATCGCCCCCTTGAGCGGTCACAATGATAGGGAGTTTCTTAAGGGCTTCAATGTCGAACGCATTTTGAAGAGCCGTTGAACCGGCCCACTCAGGCGCACGCCCGCCAGCATTGCTAGTGGAGAAAAAAATGGGATCAATCAGATCAAAATCGCCCTCGTCACGCATACGCTGCATGAGAACGGATCCAACCATACCGCGCCAACCCACTAATCCTACTGATTTTTTCATTTCAACCAGACCACAATGAAGGAATATATATGAACCATTTTAGCCCACCGCAAACAGGCGGCTGGGCAGGATGCGCATTAGGCCAGAGCTGTGAGTACGGCATCACCCATGGCGGACGTTCCCACCTTAGTCGTGCCGGACTCGTAAATGTCCGCAGTACGCAAGCCTTGCTGCAACACTTTTTGCACGGCCTGCTCAATACGATCGGCAGCTGCAGCACTATCGAGCGAATAACGCAGCATCATGGCTGCAGACAAAATCGTCGCAAGTGGGTTAGCAACACCCTGACCTGCAATGTCGGGCGCGGAGCCATGACTAGGCTCGTACAAACCTTGACCAGAAGCGTTCAATGAAGCCGAGGGCAACATGCCGATCGAACCCGTCAGCATCGCCGCTTCGTCAGACAAAATATCACCAAACAAGTTGCCGGTGACGATCACGTCAAACTCACGTGGCGCACGCACTAACTGCATGGCCGCATTATCAACATACATGTGTGTCAACGCGACATCGGGATAGTCTTTTGCAACGTCAATCACAATGTCTCGCCAGAGCTGTGAGGTCTCCAGTACATTTGCCTTGTCAACGCTACACAACTTACCTTTACGCTTTTGTGCTGCTTGGAAACCGATGTGAGCAATACGTCGAATCTCAGGCTCGGCATAGCGCATGGTGTCAAAACCTTCACGGGACCCAGCATAGGGGCCATCCGTCGCGGTACGAATACCGCGTGGCGTACCAAAATAAATATCGCCCGTCAGTTCACGCAAAATCAAAATATCCAATCCGGATACAATTTCTGGCTTGAGGGATGAGGCGTTGGCCAACTCAGGATACAAAATGGCAGGACGCAAGTTTGCAAACAAGCCGAGCGCTTTACGCAACCCCAAAATGGCTTGCTCAGGGCGGTGTTCGCGAGGCAACTTGTCATATTTCCAATCACCTACTGCACCAAATAAAACCGCATTGGATTCTTGGGCGAGCTTGAGTGTTGGAGGTGGCAAGGGGTGGCCATGCAAATCATAGGCGGTACCACCAACCGGGGCGTGGGTGAGCTCTAACTCTGGCGCCACGACACGCAGCACGCGAACAGCTTGCTCAATAATTTCAGCACCGATGCCATCACCGGGTAAGACTGCAATTTTCTTTGTCATGATTGACTCATCTAAATGATAATGGGCCGGCGAACCGGCCCGAGATACAGAGATTTAACGCGCACCAATTGGCACGACATCCAGCCAGGGATGACGGGCAAGACGCTCATTTTCAAAATTGCGGATTTTGTCAGCGTGACGCAATGTCAAACCAATCTCATCCAAACCGTTGAGCAGGCAGTATTTACGATGTGTAGTGATATCAAAATGCATCTCACGGCCATCGGGGGCAATCACCACTTGCCTTTCAAGATCAATGGTCAGTTTGTAACCCACAAAGCCACGTACCTCGTCAAATAGACGCGCAACTTCGAGCTCTGTCAAAACGATTGGCAAAAAGCCTGTCTTGTAACTGTTGTTAAAAAAGATGTCGGCAAACGAAGGAGCAATCACGGCTTTAAAGCCGTATTGCGCAAGGGCCCAAGGCGCATGCTCGCGGCTGGAGCCACAACCAAAGTTTTTGCGACCCAACAAAATCGAAGCCTGTTGGTAGCGGGGCTGATTCAGAATGAATTCGAGATTCAGCGGGCGCTTGGAATTGTCCATGCCAGGCTCGCCGTGATCCAAATAACGAATCTCATCAAACAGGTTCGGACCAAAGCCAGAACGTTTAATGGACTTAAGAAACTGCTTAGGGATGATGAGGTCCGTGTCGACGTTTTCGCGATCGAGTGGAGCGACCAGCCCTTGGTGTGTTGTAAATGCGTCCATGTCTTTTTACCGGAAGTTACGTACGTCGACAAAATGACCAGCAATCGCAGCAGCCGCTGCCATGGCTGGACTCACGAGATGGGTTCTACCACCTTGGCCCTGACGACCTTCGAAATTGCGATTGGAGGTAGAGGCGCAGCGCTCCTGGGGCTCAAGACGATCGGCGTTCATTGCCAAACACATCGAACAGCCCGGCTCACGCCATTCAAAACCTGCCTCGATAAAGATCTTGTCGAGCCCTTCACGTTCCGCTTGGGCTTTAACAAGCCCAGATCCTGCTACGACCATCGCCTGACGGACGTTGCTCGCCACGTGTTTACCGCGCGCAACCACCGCCGCAGCGCGTAAGTCCTCGATACGTGAATTGGTACAAGAACCAATGAACACGCGATCAATCTTTATATCTTGGATAGCGGTGTTGGGCTTGAGACCCATGTATTCAAGAGCACGTTCCATACCGCTGCGACGGGCTTCATCCTTTTCACGTTCTGGATCGGGCACCCGACCTGTAACAGGCAAGACCATCTCGGGTGAAGTCCCCCAGGTGACTTGAGGCACGATCTGACGCGCATCGATTTCTACGACACGATCAAAATGCGCACCCTCGTCTGAATGTAAAGTCTTCCAGTAGGCAACCGCTTGATCCCAAAGCGCACCGCTCGGCGCGAATGGACGTCCAACAAAATAATCAATGGTCTTTTGATCAACGGCCACCATGCCAGAACGGGCACCCGCCTCGATCGACATATTGCACAACGTCATGCGCCCTTCAATCGACAAATCACGAATGGCACTACCCGCAAACTCGATAGCGTGCGCAGTTCCACCTGCTGTGCCGATCTCACCGATGATATGCAAAATAATATCTTTGGCTGTACAACCTGCGGGCAAAGTACCCTCAACACGCACCAGCATATTTTTATTTTTCTTGGCTTGCAAAGTTTGCGTCGCCATGACGTGCTCGACTTCGGAGGTACCAATGCCAAAAGCCAATGCACCCATTGCACCATGCGTACTGGTGTGGGAATCACCACACACCACTGTCATGCCAGGTAAAGTAGCGCCTTGCTCAGGCCCGATCACATGCACGATGCCTTGACGCAGGTCGTTCATACGGAATTCAATCACCTGATGCTTTTCACAGTTGGCGTCGAGGGTATCGACCTGAAGCTTTGAAATAGGATCAGTAATACCTTGAGCTCGATCAGTCGTCGGAACATTATGGTCTGCCACCGCCAAATTGGCATTGAGGCGCCAAAGCTTGCGGCCGGCCAAATCGAGGCCCTCGAAAGCCTGGGGACTGGTCACCTCATGCAAAAGGTGACGATCGATATAAAGAATGGCGGTGCCATCTGATTCTTCGTGAACCACATGTGCATCCCAAAGCTTGTCGTATAAAGTTTTTTTCATGACGCTGTCTCAGCCACACTCATTAGATAGGTTTAGCTCTTGATTATGCCATAGCGAGCAAGCCATTAGCCCTTGCGAGGGACGTCGCCGCACTGCGCGCGATGGCGCAGCGCATGGTCTGCCAAAATGATCGCCAACAATGACTCCGCAATAGGCGTGGCACGAATGCCAACACAGGGATCATGACGACCCAAGGTTTGCACGGAAACAGGATTACCCGCCCGATCGACAGAGCGACGCTCGATCCGAATACTGGAGGTTGGCTTAATTGCCAAACTGACAGTAATTGGCTGCCCCGTTGAGATACCACCCAACACACCACCTGCATGATTAGTCAAAAAACCCTCAGGGGTAATCTCGTCACCATGTTCAGAGCCACGTTGCACAATGCTATGGAATCCGGCGCCAATCTCGACGCCTTTGACGGCGTTAAGACCCATCATTGCATGCGCAATATCCGCATCGAGTCGATCATAAAGAGGCTCGCCCCATCCAGCAGGCATCCCGTCGGCAACCACCTCGATACGCGCACCCGCTGAGTCGCCGTCTTTGCGCAACTGATCCATGTAGGACTCGAGATGAGCAACGATATCAGGGTCTGCCGAATAAAAGGGATTATGTGGGACATGCTCCCAGTTTTTGAATGGCATCGGTATCGGACCGAGTTGACTCATATAGCCGCGCACGGTGATGCCGTATTGCTCGGATAGCCATTTTTTGGCGATCGCACCCGCCGCTACGGTTGGCGCTGTCAGCCTCGCTGAAGAACGTCCTCCGCCTCGCGGATCACGGAAACCGTATTTTTTGAAATAGGCGTAATCCGCATGGCCGGGACGGAACGTGTCCGAGATGGCGCTGTAATCCTTGCTACGTGCGTCAACATTTCGTATCAGCAAGGCAATCGGCGTTCCTGTCGTTTTGCCCTCAAAAATGCCTGACAAGATTTCGACTTGATCAGCCTCTTGGCGCTGGGTCACGTGACGTGAGGTCCCAGGGCGGCGTCGATCAAGCTCAACTTGAATGTCCTCCACTGAAAGAGACATCCCAGGGGGGCAACCATCGACCACACAGCCGATTGCAGGGCCGTGAGACTCACCAAAATTAGTGACGCAAAATAAGGTACCGAGCGTGTTGCCAGACATAGAAACGAACCATCAAAGTTGGGCGTGCTCAAAGGGAGACACGCAACAAAACGACATTATTGCACTAGGAAGAGCAACTGACTTCAATTTTGCTTGCCCAGTGCGGCGGCATCGCCGCATAACGCTCCATTCCGACTTTGGCGGTAAAAGGGTCTGCAAGCAGCGTCATCATTTCCTCTAGCGCGCTAAAGTCACCCCGCTGCGTAGACTCGATCACTTGCTGGGCTAAGTAATTTCGCAAGACATACAAAGGGTTGACGGCCAGCATGCCGGAAACCCGTTCTTGCCAAGGAGCAGACTCCAGCGCCACCCTGTCGCGATAGCGAGCCAACCATGCCTCAGCGGCCTGTCTGTCGACAAAAAGATCAACAAACGGCTGCAAAGCACCTGACCCGTCACCCACGGCCCCTCCCAAATCGTGCGACACCTGCTCGGCTAACGCATCAGTAAAACCGGGTGCGTAAGCGAGCTGTCGAAACGTCATGGAAAAGTCCGCATGACTCGCTTGCATCACACTCCAGAGGTCATCGATCAGCGTTTCATCACCCGCCTGCCACGTCGTTAACCCTAGTTTTTGACTCATGCGCGTTTGCATGGATTGCAAAAAGGTCGGCTCAAACTGATCGAGGGCGGCCCTAAGCGCCTCTGCGTCTGGCACGATTGAATGCAAGCTATTGGCTAACTGATAAAGATTCCAATGGGCGACCGCGGGTTGCGCATGCCATGCGTAACGACCGTTTGAGTCGGTATGGTTACAGATATGACGCGCGTCAAAACTATCCATAAAGCCATACGGACCGTAGTCAAGCGTCAAGCCCAAGATCGACATATTGTCAGTGTTCATCACGCCATGACAAAAACCCACAACTTGCCAGCTCGCCATTAAATCAGCAGTTCGTTTCACCACGGCTTCAAGCAGCTTGACGTAGCGCATTTCAGGGGTGTCAGGCATGCCTGAAACCGTCTGCAAACAAGCAGGATAAAAACGCTCAATGACATAGCCTGCGAGCTTGCGCACTAAATCAGGTTTATTGCGAGAAGCCCAGTGTTCAAACGATCCAAAACGCACAAAACTCGGTGCGACTCTGGCCACCACTGCAGCAGTTTCAACCGTCTCACGCATCACTGGATCGTCGGCCGACACTAACGACAAGGCCTGCGTGGTGGCAACACCTAAACCATACATGGCTTGGCTCGCCAAATATTCGCGCACAGAGGAGCGCAATACCGCACGACCATCGCCCATACGAGAATAAGGTGTCATGCCAGCCCCTTTGAGCTGGAGCTCCCAATTTCCGGAGGGGCCGACAATTTCACCGAGTAAATGCGCGCGACCATCTCCGAGCTGTCCAGCCCACACGCCGAACTGGTGACCGCTATACACCGCAGCAAGCGTATCTCCCCCCGGCATCGGTGCGGTACCACTCACCACGCTCAGAAACTCCGGCGTCTTTTGTGCCCGAGCAGAAAATCCCAATAAGGCTGCCACGTCCTGATTCACGTGCACCAACCTTGGGTTTTTAAGTGGGGTCGTCGGTAGGCGCGTAAAAAAATCTAGCCCAATAGCCGCAAAACTATTGTTTGTTTGTAAGGCGGAAAAACTGTCCGCGACGAGATTGGTTGAAGATGTCATGGCAGTGGCTTATCTTGTGTTGGCTCTTGAGTTTGAGCCTCGGCTTGTATTTTAAGTTGCTTGGCAAAACGCTTGGCAGGCCTGACGTAAAACAAGGCGGCAAAGAAAAAAATTGAAGAGAGGCCAATCTCAATCCACGCCATCAGAATTGAGGGACCGGGCGGGTCAGACATCACTCTGACGACACCTTCCATCAAATACAACAGCACAAGCATAGAGGCCCACTGAATCGTATACAAACTGCCTTTCGAAACACCGCGAAACGCAAAGGCAAGCGGCAGCGCCTTTAAAAATAATAATGTTCCACCCGCACGGAGCGGTGCCAGCCATATTTCCCACAGCACACATAAAATAAAGAGTGCAATCAGGGAACACATCGCCGTGCACTGCAATGCAACATTTAGGGTGGGTTGAGTTGGGGCGGTCAGAGGACTTGTTATTGGCTTCATACTGCTATTATGACTCGGGTCAGGTTAAACAACACAGTATCCCTACCTGCGTACGATTGGTACGAGGAGCTTTATTCCGTGATGAATCAACCACCCCCAGCCACCAACTTGCACGCAAAGCTCACCGCTTGGCGGAAAATCTTACTGTCAAGTGCGAAGAGACTGAGTCAGGTTGATGCCTTTGATCTGGCCGGCAGCCTGACCTTTACAACAGTATTGGCGATCGTTCCATTATTGGCCGTCGCACTTGCGCTTTTCACCGCCTTTCCTCAATTTCACGAATTTAGCGATGCTTTGCAGACTTTTTTGTCAAATAGTCTGATGCCGCCTGTCGTCTCAGAAAATGTGATGACCTACCTCAACGATTTTGCCCAAAAGGCTAGCCGACTGACTGCGATTGGTGGCAGTTTTTTAGTTATTACAGTGTTGTTACTCATTTTGTCTGTCGATAAGGCCTTTAACGAGATCTGGCGAGTCACAAAATCGCGAAGCATCGGACAACGTCTACTTGTCTACTGGGCGATTTTGACGCTGGGTCCGTTAATGACAGGCGCAAGTCTTTGGGCAACGGCATTGTTGGCACGCGAGTCCTTTGGCGTGATCTCACAGATTCCCTATCTTTTAGAGGTGACACTTAAAGTGTCGCCCTTTATTGTCAGCACGGTGGGTTTTGCGACGTTATTCACCATTGTCCCAAACGCGCGCGTCGCGCCCCGGGATGCGATGGTCGGAGGACTATTCGTTGCAGTTTTGCTAGAGGTGATGAAAACAGGCTTTGCGTTTTATGTTTCTCAACTGTCCACTTACACCATGATTTATGGGGCATTCGCTGCCCTCCCCGTTTTCTTGATATGGGTGTATCTCTCCTGGCTCAGTATCTTATTCGGCGCTATTGTTGCCGCCAACCTTCCTTATTTACGACATGTTCGCGTGCGTGGCGCTTCGCAGCCCGGCGATCTCCTGCAAGATGCACTCGCCACGCTGAGCTTGCTCGACCAGTCTCGCGCACAAAAAACACCGGGCTTACGCATGCGAGACATTGCAGAAGCGCTGCAACTCAGCGAAGATCAAATTGCATCAATACTGTACGCGCTGCAAGATTTGGGACTCATCGCCGCAGCCCAAGTCCGACAGCGTGAACACTGGGTATTAGTGTGCGCTCCTCACCTCACGAGTTTGACCCCCCTGTTAAGGCAATTTTTTGTCAACCGCGATACGCTTCGCCTGGATGAGCAGCCTGCTCTCAAGCACGCGTTATCCATTTATATTCAAGACAATAAAGACTCACACTTGAGCGATGTGCTGTTGCAGAATGACAAGCCAGACACGCTGAACGTACAATCCGAACAAATCAGCACAAAGGAGACGCATCATGCTAAAGGTCAGTGAAATCCTGCGAGTCAAGGGCCACACACTATTTACCGCATCACCCGAGACTTCTGTCGTTCAAGCGCTTGAAACAATGAGCGAGCATGACATCGGGT
The DNA here is from genome assembly GCA_945862495.1 of Bordetella parapertussis. Lineage (GTDB taxonomy): Bacteria > Pseudomonadota > Gammaproteobacteria > Burkholderiales > Burkholderiaceae_B > Zwartia > Zwartia parapertussis_G. The sequence goes on from CAMAYM010000065.1 coordinate 9,363, forward strand.
CTTTGGTCATTATGGAACGCGGCACGCTAGCCGGCATGTTGACGTTCAGAGAGATTATCCGTCACGTAAACGGCAATCACGGCGCGGTGGGTTCCACAACAATTCGTAGCATTATGGATGACAAGCCCATCAGCGTCTCACCCGATGCAGACGCAGACCACGTGCAGCGCCTGATGCTCGAAAATCACTCCCGTTATATTCCTGTGATGGATGGCACGGTATTGATGGGTGTCATTTCTTTTTACGACATGGCCCAAGCCATTGTTGCTGCGCAAAAATTTGAAAATTCGATGCTCAAGGCCTATATACGTGACTGGCCCGAAGAGGAAAGTAAACGACCAAAAGCTTGAAGATTTATCAGTCAAATGTAAATTTAGGCTATGAATTGCTCCAGTGGTTCATAGCCGCCAATTTCTGACCACGCACGCCGAATTAATGTTGAGTCATTCGCATTGAGAAGTTTCGAATCAGACAATATTCGGCGCCACAAGCGTGAGCGTGGCCTGCCATTAAATAACCCTAACAAGGGTCTTACCACAATGCGCAAGGGTGTATCACGCTTAATTTGACTTTCCGCATAAGCGACTAGTTGCTCGATGAGTACTGTCTCTTGAATCGCAGGTTCGTTTGGCCAAAATGCCGCAGACAATTCGCTCAAGACGGCAGGATTATGCCAAGGCGCTCGCCCAAGCATGACACCATCAAAGGTCAGTAAAGCGTGCGAACAATCTTCTACTCCCGACAAACCACCGTTTAAGATAATGGTGGCCTCGGGGAAGTCTTGTTTTAACTTGGCCGCATCGGCGTACCGCAATGGTGGAATATCGCGATTGTCCTTGGGAGTCAGGCCTTTTAAAACAGCATTACGCGCATGCACAATAAACACGCGGCATCCCGTGTCATATACGGTGCCAACGAAGTCACGCACAAAACCATAATCATCGCTGTAGTCCAAACCTAAGCGGTGCTTAACCGTCACAGGGATACTCACCGCATCTTGCATGGCTTTGACACAATCCGCCACTAACGTTGGCTCGGCCATCAGACAAGCCCCGAAAGCGCCCTTTTGGACGCGCTCCGAAGGACACCCACAATTGAGATTAATTTCGTCATACCCCCATTGGGCACCGAGTCGAGCCGCTTGACCCAAGGCCTCAGGCTCACTGCCGCCCAGCTGAAGCGCTACAGGATGCTCTTGATCATTGAAGTCTAAGTGTCTGTGAATATCGCCATGTGTCAACGCGCCAGTCGTAATCATCTCTGTGTAGAGACGTGCATGAGGCGCAAGCAACCGATGGAAAAATCGACAATGTCGATCTGTCACATCGATCATGGGGGCAACGCTTAACTTCCAGGACTGTGCTGGCAAGGACATATATCTAATGGCTCAAAAACGTCCAAACCGGACTCCCGCTATTTTATATGGCTTAGAACAATCAAATTATGAAACGCGTGATCTCAAGGAAGTCATCCTTGCTAAAATTGCCATATCTTAGAAAACGCATCACCTCATCCCTATGGCAGTGTTTACCCAAGTCAGCGAATTTGACGCCCGAACTCTTTTGGCTGATTACACCCTTGGCGATTTCATCGCCTTAAAGGGCATTGCTGCGGGGATTGAAAACAGCAACTTTTTCCTGACAACGACGCAGGGAGAGTATGTCTTGACGGTTTTTGAGGTGCTCAAAGCCGAACAGTTACCGTTTTATATTGAACTGATGCACCATCTTGCTGAAAAAGCCATTCCAGTTCCTCAGCCTCAAACAAGAATTGACGGAAAGCGGCTCTCCGCGCTGCATGGAAAACCCGCTGCCATTGTCTCAAAACTCCCCGGCAGCTACGAACCAAAACCCAATGTCGTTCATTGCGCCATCGCAGGTGAAACACTTGCACGTGCGCACTTAGCGGGACTGGATTTTTCAATTCAACAACCTAATCTGCGTGGATTAGCGTGGTGGACATCTACAGCACCCATTGTTGCCCCTTTTCTGAATCAAACGCTTGCCACATTGTTGCAGGACACGCTCGCAGAGCAGCAAGCGTTGGCCAACACTGCCGAATTCATGTCACTACCTCACGGTCCGTCACACTGTGATCTCTTTCGCGACAACGTTTTATTTGCTGGCACACCCCATCAACCTGTTATTGGTGGCTTCATAGACTTTTATTTTGCTGGAGTCGACTCGTGGATTTTTGACGTTGCAGTCAGCGTCAATGACTGGTGTATCGATCATGCAAATGGAAAGTTTCATCCAGAATTACTTGAGTCTTGGCTCAAAGCGTATGCCGATATCCGTCCGTTTACAGAGGCAGAAAGGCATCTTTGGCCCGCCATTTTGCGGGGAGCGGCACTGCGCTTTTGGATCTCTAGACTGTATGACTTTTATTTACCCCGCCCTGCTCAAACGCTGAAACCACATGACCCAGGTCATTTTGAGCGCATACTCACCCAAAGAACAATAAGTGCCAGCATGGCGCTTCCCAAGGAATCCTGATGCAAGCAGTTCCCTTACCTGCGCTCGCAGGCTGGATGTGGGTTCGAGACGGTTGGTCACTGTTTCGTAGTCAACCACTGGCCTTTTTTTCATGGGCGATGTTTGTTAGCTTAATACTGATGATCGCCACCATCACTCCGCCTATTGGTCCGATTGTATTTATCGTTCTGATGCCAACCGCAACGTTACTTTCGCTTTCTGCGGGTCGACATGCCAGCGCAGGACAACGCATTTTGCTTGGCACCTGGATTGAACCTTTGCGTCAACCCTTCGTTTTTCGCCGCCTACTCGCTATGGGTGGCTTGTACATTGCGTTTTGTTTATTACTAGGCTTGGCAGTCTTTATGCCGTTTTCAGGTGAAGTCACCGAAGCGCTCAAAAATATTGAACAAACAAACGACTTGTTGCCCTTGATGGAAGCTGTCAAGACGCCGATGCTGATTTTTGGTATTTTTTATGTCGTCATGGCAGCGGTCTTTTGGTTTGCACCCGCACTTGTCGGCTGGCACGGCATCCGTATCACCCAGGCATTATTTTTTAGTTGGATTGCCTGTTGGCGTAATAAATGGGCATTTTTAGTCTATGGACTCTGCTGGTTGGGTGTTTTTCTTGGTATCGACACACTGATTAGCGTGCTTGTACTCATAGGCCTATCTCCCAACACTGCGGCGACACTTCAGGTGCCCATCAATGTTGTTGCAACCTCCGTGTTGTACTGCAGTTTTTATACAAGCTACGTTTCAGTGTTCACAAATAATGAACGCTTAAGTGCCTCTGAAACCGAGGCACAGTGAGCGTCGAGAAAAGGCAACATTTCGCAAACAGATCGCGCTCCAAGACAACATACGATCCGGTTAGGCGGCACATAGGATTGAACCTTTAAGATCTCTTTGCTTTTGTCCAAAAAAAATACGGAAATTGGATAGTGCATACCAAACGTATGAACGGACCAACACGGTTGCAACCACAGTACCTCACCCGTCACGAGTTTGGGTCGAATCAACAGTCCCCCTGCACGCTGCCACCAATGCGTGGCTTTCATAATCTTCATGACAAGCCCAGCAACTGAACCACGACCGGAAATCCTAAAATAATAAAGGTGCAAGGAAAAATACAAAGTGCCATTGGAAAAAGCATTTTGACTGGCGCTTGTAAAGCGAGTTTTTCGGCTTGCATTAAACGATGGGCGCGTTGCTGATCTGCATAAACCTGAATAATTCGACCCAAACTAAAACCCATTGACTCGCCATGGATGAGTGACGAAATCAGCTGTCGGATACTAGGAAGGTTGAGACGTTGGCTGAGTTGCCGCAATGCCAATGCACGCGACTGCCCCGCCCGCATGTCAGCCAGCATTTTTGACCACTCCTGATGTAAAGCCCCCTCCCCGACATGTTCAAGTGCCAGCTGAATAGAGGCTTGTAGATTCAATCCTGCATCTAAACCAAGACCCACCATATCTAGGAAAAAAGGAAATTGATACGCAACTTGACGCAAGCGCTTCAGATGGATGCGCTTTAAACAAAAAATTGGGCACCACCAACCCATAGCCATGCATGCACAAAGGCCAAAATATGCAGTGACTTGAAAGTCCACCAAGGACTGATTCAATGCATAAATACCAATCGTCAGTGCCAGGAAAGCGGATACGCATTGCAAACAATAAATTTGTACACACTCCCAACTTGTCAAACCTGCCCGAGATAGAAGCAAGGACAGGCGCCTGCGTTGACCCCATGTAACAAATGGTATTAAAGGACGTCCAAGCCATGCCGTCATTCGCCACAGAAAACGCATTGATTGCTTACCCGATTCGGACGTCAAGTCCTTTGCCGGCAATGCTAAACTAAAGCGAAAATACTGATTTAGGAAAGGCCTTGAACGTTGACACACTCTGTAAGCAATCATTGAAAGTGAGATCGTCAACAGAATCACTGCTCCTGTTACACACGCAAGTGCTAAAAACGCCATCCTACTAAACCTCGATTGCTAAGATTCGACGTAGCCAGAAAATACCCAAACACTCAAGCAAAAGCACTACTACTAATAACACTTGTCCCATTTGACTAAAAAACATCAACTCCACAGAAGACGGATCGATCTGACTCAAAGCGACTAATAAAATAAGTGGTAACGCACCCATTACCCATGCCTGCATTTTTCCTTGTGCAGTCAACATATTTATTTTTCCAGTGATATGCTGACGTGCACGTAAGTTACTGGACAAACGTTCCAATAGGTCAGCCATTGATCCACCTGAAGCATTTCCAACCGCAAGCAAGGCCGTCACCAATTCAACACTTTCTGTCGGCATCCGTCGTTTGAGCTCAGCTAATGCCTGATTTAATGGCAAGCCCATGCGATGTTCCCTCAGCACTAAACTCAGCTCCTGCGACATAGGTGCAGGAGCATCTTCTGCAAAATGTTTGAGTGCCATACCAATGCTCGCACCAGAACGCAATGCACCTGCAATTGCGGTCAATGCATCTGGCCATTGGGTATCAAATAGGCATAACCGTCTGCGCAAAGCAGCGGTTAGTAAGATTCTGGGCAACACGA
>CAMAYM010000066.1 GCA_945862495.1 Bordetella parapertussis
AGGCTAGGTGTGGTGGAAAATAAGGCGGGGGATGCAGGCGCATCGCCAGAGACATAGAATCCAGCGATCGCCACCATGATCAAGCCAGTGACTTCGATGATGGTCAATAAGGTCTGGACCCATGAAGTTGCAGAAATGCCGATCAGATTAATCACGGTCAGCACAACTACGACACCCACTGCCCAGATTGCTGAGGAGTATGGTCCGAGATTAATGGCCTTGGTCATGTAGTCGCCAAAGACAAACGCCAACAAGGCAATCGAACCTGTATTAATTACCGTGGCTTTTGCCCACGCATAAAGAAAAGAGATGTCCTTTCCAAAGGCTCTTGCAAGAAAATGATAATCCCCACCCGCATGCGGATAGGTGGTGGCAAGCTCCGCATAACACAGAGCGCCCGCAAGCGAAATCAACCCGCCCAAGAACCAAGCGACTAATAACCACCCGGCATCCCCTGTGACACCGGCCACCATTGAGGGTGTTTTAAAAATACCGGCGCCGATGACAATCCCGACAATAATGGCAATGGCACTAAATGCCGTTAATCGCTGCGTCGGTTCGTTTACTGTGGTGGTTGGCTGAGTCATGAAAGGTCATGCAAAAGATTAAGTTAAGAAATAAACCGTAGAGACATCACTCTTCATCCATGCGCTAGGCATAGATGATGAGGAGTCAAAAACGGTTGGAGTCGCGTTAGAGAATAAACAATCAGTTACGCGTACCTGAGACTTCGTAGAGAGGCGAATTTTCGAGCACATTGCCCGCAAATGTATTGCCTTTTAAGGTGACGTCAACAATTCTGGATTGACCGCCTTGATCGACGAAACTGAATTTAAGACGGTTACCGACCAAACTAGGTCCGAGGATGGGCTGTGATTTGCCATCAACAGTAAGTGTGCCACCGACACGCTGATACCGCTGGGTGAGATCAAGCGTTGCGACCTTACTAGAGTCGATCCCTTTGATCGTCCATTTACCAGCTGCATTACCGGGTACGACCCAATAATAGCCCTGAGCATAACCATCACCAATTGTCGCATCGGCTTCCCAGTCGCCCATATTGAATGAGTTTGTGACGACGCGCGTGCCTGGTGCCATTTTTAAGATGGTAGGGCGCAGCTTGAGGTTGAGGTCAGGCAACAGATACATGGTGAGGACGTTTGCTTTGGAAAAATCCTCTACAAAAATATCGCCATTGATAATTTTGACCTTATCCGATACGCCTGCGCGCGCTGCATTGCGGGTAGCGAGATCAGCCATATCTTTGTTGAACTCAATGCCAACAGCTGTTGCACCGTAATTTTTAGCTGCTGCAATAGCAATCTTTCCATCACCCGAACCAAGGTCATAGACCAGATCACCCGGCTTGACGTTTGCCATTTTGAGCATCGCATCCGCGACAGCATCATTGGTGGGGACCCAAATTACGTCTTTACCACTTTGACCTACAGATGGCTTGTATTTTTCGTCTCCCATTTTTGGGGAGTCAGTCGCCTGAGCGAATGAGGTCGAAACCGACAGACCTGTAACGAGTGCTGCTGCTGTTAGAGCCAGACGAAAACGCATGAATCACCTATTGGGTAAAGTGTTGAAAGCAAGGGAAATGACCATATCACTCGGTTAAAAGCTAATCAGAAAGCGTAGCATCCGGCTGCATAAATTCCTAGTGTGACTGTACCTAGCTTTCAAAAAAGTCTTATTTAAGCGACGTCTGGCTCCTCGCCAATCCAAGAAATACGCAACAGGTTGGTTGAGCCCGGCACACCAAAAGGTGTTCCGGCAATGATCAATAAGGCCTGACCTGGCTCTCCAAAGCCGTTTTTCTTGGCTGCGAGTGTCGCGTGCAACACGATTTCCTCGGTGCTCACGACGTCCGCAGCCTGGATGGAATGAACGCCCCATACAAGTGACAAACGACGTGCCGCAGCAGCGACTGGCGTCATACTCAAGATCGGTGCACGTGGCCGCTCATGGGCGACGCGCAGGGTTGTCGCACCAGAAGAGGTGTAGGCCACCGTTGCAGCAACAGGCAGCGTTTCAGCCACGGTCCGAATCGCAGCGGAAATGGCGTCACGCGCGTCATTTTTACGACGAGAATGCACGGCTTCCATCATGACCCGCTGAAGAGGATCTCGCTCTGTGCTGAGCAAAATCCTATCCATCATAGTCACGGCTTCGATCGGATAGGCACCCGAGGCCGACTCTGCGGACAACATGACCGCATCCACACCGTCATAGACGGCCGTGGCCACATCGCTGACTTCGGCGCGGGTTGGCACGGGCGAGGTAATCATGGACTCCAGCATCTGGGTGGCCACAATCACAGGTTTGCCCGCCTCTCGACACGCACGCACGATTCTTTTTTGAAGGACTGGGACCTCCTCAGGAGGAAGCTCAACGCCCAAGTCTCCGCGGGCGACCATCACGCCATCAGAACTGGCCACAATGGCCTCAAGGGAGTCAATCGCGGAGGGTTTTTCAAGCTTGGCCATGATCCAGGCGCGATTTCCGACAATCTCGCGCAACTCAATAATGTCCTCCGGGCGCTGCACGAAAGACAAGGCGATCCAATCCACACCGATGCTGAGACCAAAATCAAGGTCTTCGCGGTCTTTGGCGGTCATGGCCGACATGGGCAAAATCGCACCAGGTACATTGACACCTTTGCGGTCAGAGATGACGCCTGCATTGAGGGCCTGGACCTCTGCATGCTCTTTTGTGCAGGACAGCACGCGCAGACGGACCTTGCCATCATCGATCAACAAGTCGTCGCCTGGACGAATGGCTGCAAAAATCTCCGGGTGTAGCAAGGGCACACGGTTGATGTCACCCGGTGTTGGATCTAGATCCAGACGAAGTTTCTGACCCGTGGTCAGCGCGAGCTTGCCATCAACGATCTTTCCCAAGCGTAACTTAGGTCCTTGCAAATCCATCAAAATACCCACAGGGCGGCCCACATCAGCCTCAATCTGGCGAATCGCGTCATAACGCAACTTGTGGTCAGCATGGGTACCGTGACTAAAATTTAGACGAAAAACATCTACACCGGCATCAAATAGCTGGCGGATCATGGCGGGATCACTACTCGCAGGCCCTAGCGTGGCAACAATCTTAGTGTTGCGGTTGCGGTGCGAAATCGCATCAAGTTTCATCTTTTAACCTTATCGAATTTAAATACGTCGGCGCATTGCGCGAACGGGTGCCATCATTTAACCTAGTTCTCGCTGTAAGCGCAATCAGTCTATTAACCTAAAGTGTCGACTCTTTGCCATAAAATTCACGAAACTTTCATGGAGTTAGATTATGTCTGTCATCGCACCTGCACCCCTGACTGATTTGCGGATTAATGGGGAGCGTCTTTGGAAAGCTCTGATGGAGCTTGCAAAAATCGGTGCCACCAAAAAAGGCGGTGTCTGTAGACTCGCCTTGACGGACCTCGATCGTCAAGGTCGCGACTATTTCGTTGCCCAAGCTAAAGCTGCAGGATGCACGATTCGTATAGATGCGGTCGGTAATATTTTTGCCCGGCGCGCAGGTCGCAACAATGACCTGCCTGCTGTCATGACAGGCAGCCATATTGACACACAACCAACCGGTGGCAAATTTGACGGTAACTACGGTGTACTGGCTGGTATTGAGGTATTGCACACATTAAATGATGCGGACATTGAGACCGAAGCCCCTCTTGAGGTCGTTGTCTGGACGAACGAGGAAGGCTCCCGCTTTGTGCCCGTGATGATGGGTTCGGGCGCCTTTATCGGAGAGTTTGAAACAGACTTTATCCATGCGCAGAAAGACCGCGATGGTATTTCAGTCGGTGAGGCACTCAAGTCAATCGGCTACAACGGTACGGACAAAATTGATCCTAAGAAAATCGGCGCCTATTTTGAATCGCATATTGAGCAAGGACCCGTCCTCGAGGCGCATGACATCACGATTGGTGTGGTCACGGGCGCACTGGGACAACGCTGGTTTGATGTCGTCATCACCGGCTCCGAAGCCCATGCGGGTCCGACCCCTATGGCATTACGTCATGACGCCCTCCTCGCAGCCTCACACATAATTCAGCTGGTTAACCAGACTGCGCTGGATCATGCACCGAACGCACGCGGCACCGTTGGTATGTTGGACAACTACCCCAACTCGCGTAACGTCATCCCTGGCACCGTCAAAATGTCTGTTGATTTTCGTGCGGACAGCGATGAGACGTTGACGCGTATGGTTGAAAACCTGCATGCCAAAGCGAAGGAGATTGCAACAAAAGGCAAGGTCACCATCGACATTACGCAAGTCGTCTATTTCCCCCCTCAGGCTTTTGCAAAAGAGCTGGTGAATGCTGTGCGTAATGGCGCTCAGAAGATCGGCTTATCTGAGATGAATGTGGTGAGTGGTGCTGGTCATGACGCGGTGTATCTGGCGCGTGTTGCGCCTACAGCGATGATTTTTGTTCCGTGCAAGGACGGCATCAGTCACAACGAAATCGAGGATGCCAAGCCTGAGCATCTAGAGGCGGGTTGCAATGTGTTGTTGCACGCGATGCTGGCAAGAGCGGGAACCTGTTAAGAGCTGGACAATAAATAATGAAAATGGCCCGAATCGCTTCGGGCCATTTTTTATCACGTCAGACTACGTTTTTACTGAACGCAGTCAGAGACAGTTACTTAGCAAGACGGGCTTCGAAGCTTGCCTTGATTTTGAGCAGATGCTCAGGCAAACCAAACGAAAGCTTTTCAAACAGCTCATCATGCAACTTAAACTCCTGTTGCCAGGCGACCACATCAATTGAGGTAATAGTGTTGTACTTTTCCTGCGAAAAGTCCATCCCTTCCCAGTCAATATCCGCAAACTGTGGGGTAATACCAAAAGCGTGCTCGCTACCCTGCGCTTGGCCTTCGATGCGACCCAACATCCATTTCAGGACGCGTGTGTTTTCGCTAAAACCTGGCCAAACGAACTTGCCATTTTCATCCGTACGGAACCAGTTGACGCAGACAATCTTGGGCAACTTGGCGCCTGAGGTTTGCAGGAAGTTACCTAATGACAACCAGTGACTAAAGTACTCGGCCATGTTGTAGCCGCAGAAAGGCAGCATGGCGAAAGGGTCACGACGCACAACACCTTGTTGGCCAACCGCAGCGGCCGTAGTCTCAGAGCCCATGGTCGCAGCCATGTAAACACCCTCTGCCCAGTCACGTGCCTCTGTAACCAAGGGGACTGTTGTGGAGCGACGGCCACCGAAGATGAACGCATCAATCACGACACCTTCAGGATTGTCCCACTCAGAATCCAATACGGGGTTTTGCGTGGCTGAAACTGTGAAACGCGCATTAGGATGGGCCGCTTTAATGCCCTTTTCCTTGGCCTGCTCTGGTGTCCAGTCACGGCCTTGCCAATCGATCAAGTGTGCAGGTGGCACCTTGGTCATACCTTCCCACCACACATCACCGTCATCGGTCAGTGCGACGTTGGTGAAAATTGTGTCACTCTTAAGCGTCGCCATGCAGTTGAAGTTGGACGTTTCGTTGGTGCCGGGCGCGACACCAAAATAACCTGCCTCTGGGTTGATTGCGCGCAGATTGCCTTTGGCATCCGGCTTGATCCAGGCAATGTCGTCACCAATCGTGGTGATTTTCCAACCCTGCTGGGCTAAGCCTGCGGGTGGAATTAACATCGCAAAGTTAGTTTTGCCACAGGCCGAAGGAAAGGCGGCTGCAACGTGATATTTTTTGCCCCAAGGTGCTTGCACGCCCAGGATCAACATGTGCTCGGCTAACCAGCCAGGATTCTTTGCACTGGCTTCGCTGCGGCCCATGGTCGAAGCGATACGCAAGGCGAAGCATTTTTTGCCTAACAAAGCATTGCCACCATAACCCGAACCGTAAGACCAGATTTCACGGGTCTCTGGGAAATGAACAATGTATTTCGTCTCGTTACAAGGCCAGACCACATCTGCTTGTCCTGCAGCAAGAGGTGCGCCAACCGTATGGACACAAGGCACAAACTCACCGTCTGTCCCTAAAACGTCATACACCTTTTTACCCATACGCGTCATCATGCGCATGTTGACGGCAACATAGGGAGAGTCAGACAGCTCAATCCCGATCTGTGCAATGGGCGAACCCAACGGACCCATAGAAAATGGCACGACGTAAAGGGTGCGACCGGCCATAGAGCCTTCGAACAATTTGTCCAAGGTTGTGCGCATTTCAGCAGGCGCGATCCAATTGTTGGTCGGGCCGGCATCTTCTTTTTTCGCGCTACAAATATAGGTACGGTCTTCGACACGTGCCACGTCATCCGGTGCTGAACGCGCCAAAAAGGAATTGGGGCGTTTTTCAGCATTGAGCTTGATCAGCATGCCAGACTGCACCATTTCGGTACAGAGACGGTCGTACTCTTCTTGGGAACCATCACACCACACGATGCGTGCGGGTTTGACCTTTTCAACAATGGAAGCAACCCATTGTTTGAGACCTTCGTGACGGACGTAATCAGGGGCGTTATATGACAGATTCATGTAAATGCTTTTTAAAAACACTGAGTTCAAACTTCGGTAACCTGAAATAGTAGCACCGGATCCCCTTCTGAGAAAATCATTTCCCCTCTCAGGCACGGGAACTCGCACCTCAATAGATACCCTCAATCGCTACGATTATCCAATTCAATAAAATAAAGCTTAGCCAACAGGGATAAGGCGACGCAACCTGGCGAGAATCTCAGCTGTCTGCGGGCGATTGACGAGGTGTTCGGGCAACTCTCCCCTCAGTAATTGCTTGACTTGCGATGCCACACTTGCACCCACGGCCTTGAGACTGTCGTCGGTAATGCCGGCCATATGGGGAGATAGCAACACATGATCTAACTGGTAAAGGGCGGAGGATGCCGGTAATGGCTGTTGCGTAAATACGTCGAGCGCAGCACCTGCAATTTTTTTAGAGACCAACACCTCTACGAGCGCCTCTTGATCGACCACAGCACCGCGCGCAACATTAATCAGGCAGGCGGTTGGCTGCATAGACTCCAACAGGCGGCGATTGATCAAGCCTCTGGTTTGGTCATTTAAAGGGCATGCCAGCACCACAAAGTCTGAGTCCGAGAAGATTCGTTCCAACGTGACGTTCTCAATAATGTCCGAAACTGGCAGACCGCTAGGGCGATATCCCGTCATGTTCATTCCAAATCCAAAATGACAGATCTTGGCCACGGCCTGACCGATTGCGCCGACGCCTACCAACCCGACCCGCTTGCCCGCCAAATCAAAGCCCTGATCCGCCAAGGCTCGCGCTTGCGCCCAGCCTTCGGTACGCATTTTCATATTGATGACCGAATTTTTGTGGGCCAGTGCCAGCATTTGACCGACAGCAAACTCAGCGACTGTGCGCGCGTTGGCCCCGGGTGCGTTGGCCACAGCAATGTGATGCTGCGATGCCACATCAATCGGAATCATGTCGACGCCTGCTCCATGGCGCAGCGCACCCACCAGTTGTGTCGCACGCTCAAACAACGCAGGCGGCAAAGGGTGACGCACCACGATCACTGAAGCGGACTCGGCACCTGCAATCAGATCTTGATCACTGGTAGAGGGCGAAACGGTGACATGCGCGACGGTCTCAAGCTCCGCGTGAATAGCAGGATGAATGGGATTGGTGAGAAAAACTATTTTTTTATTCATGGCAGCCCGTGAGAAGCGTGAAGAGAGCGTGTATATTTCTAGAGACAAATCCTAACTAAAAAAACCAACCTAGCCTACAACTATTCCGTAGCGGGAGACAAAAGTGAGCTTGACCTTCACAAAATTGCACCCAACCTTCATGGCGCAAGCCAGCCCGATTGATTTGTGCACGCTCCATGACGAGACGGTTTTAGAGCACATTCGATCTGCCATGAGTCAGTACGGCGTCCTCGTATTTCGTGGCCAGAAACTCTCTAACGAAGAACAAGTCGCGTTTGCACGTCGCCTGGATGGTGAGCTGCATGCCAAGACCTCCTCATCTGTGTTGGCGAAAAATCGCTTTGGAAACGAAGCGCTGACCGATATTTCCAACGTAGGTAGCGACGGCAACATCCTAGAAGCTCAAGATCGCCGCAGAATGAATGGCATCAGTAACCGCATCTGGCATACCGACGCCTCTTTTGAAAACCCTTGCGGTCGCTATTCGATGCTGTATGCGCGCAATATTCCTCCGGTCCGGGCCGATACCGAGTTTGCGGATATGCGGTCGGCGTATGAGGCGCTCAGTAACGAACTTAAAGAGACGATCGCGCCCCTCCATGTCTACCACTCCATTGTGTACTCCAGACATACGATGGGCTTTGATTTTTCCCCTGAGGAACAGGCAAAGCTGCCGGGCGCGACCCATCCCTTGGTGCGGACCATTGAAGGTTCAGAGCGCAAAGCACTGTATCTCGCTTCGCATGCGGCACGGATTATTGAGTGGGAGGTGCCTGAGGGACGCTTGTTACTCAAGGATTTGATTGAGCATGCGACCCAGCGAGAGTTTTTATCTTCCCACCAGTGGGAATTAGGTGATCTCGTGATTTGGGACAATCGAACAACGATGCATCGCGCAAGGCCGTTCGATGACAAAAAGTACAAACGCGAATTGACGCGGGTCACAACATTGGACTTGCCGCGTCAAACGCACATCTCAAATACAGCAAACAAAGCTGCGTAAGCTTAGGTACCCACTTTAAAGCTGGACTTCATTTTGCGTAGCATTGCAATGACGCTTTGCGCGACGATTCGGCCTGTTTTCGGATTTTCTGATGGGATATTTTCCATCGTCATCGTGAACTTGGCAGAATCGGAGTCCACAACGATGGTGTGGGTGTTACGCACAACGGCTGGATCCGCCCAGATTTCTAATAGCGTATTTTCTGGTCCGACACCTGCGAGCGCGAGTGCCACGACCACGTTTAAGTTAGCTGGAAAACCTTTGGCAGCATCTCGTGCATTGCCCTCAAACACTTTTTTCGCCTCGGTGAGACCTTCGATGCTGATATTGTGCTCAATCAAATGTGGCGCACCTGCTAAACCCTTGGGAGGCTTACGGGTCACCATGCGCACTGAGTGAATGTTGCCCTCGGCTGCAGCAATCATGGCGTCTAGACCAATAAGGGCACCCGTTGGAACGTGGATCACGCCGCCCTGCTCTTTTGCCATGACGATCAGTTCGGGGTGGAACAGCAACGCCCCCACTGACAAGACGATGACTTGCTTTTGGGCCTTTAAAAACGGAGCTGCGATTTCTGGCAAGAGAGCTGCGGGTGCGCACTCAATCACGAGATCGGCCTCTTTTTCCAACTCGGAAATATTTAACACCTTAACGGGTTTCGCTAAGGTCGACACAAACTCTTTCGCTTTTTCATGGTTTTTGGCAGAAACTGCCGTCAACTCAACGCCAGGAACGCCACCTTTCGCAAGTGTGGTGGCAATGGACTTTCCGATTGCGCCTAAACCAGCAATCGCAATGCGGAGGTTCGGTTGTTGAGCTGCTTGCGTCATGATGAAATACCCAGATGAATAAGAGTGAGAGTAAAGATTGGACGATTATAGTGAAATCGCTCGTTCAAAATTGATCGGTGGCGCGCCATGACTGTTAAGCGCCATGTGTTTGAGCCTGATTAAAGGGTTCACTTCACCGAAGCAGACACCACAAGCTGGCGTCCATACACCACTTGATCTCGCATCGCGAGCGTCCACAGCTGTCGAACACTTTCAGAGGGCGCTTTATTGAGGCGGCGCTTGGCAAAGCCCTTGATCACGAACCCAAGTAAATGCTCCCAAATATGACGAGGTTTTTCTTCGTCCACCTCGTGCACTTGGATATCTTTAAAACCATTGAGGCCAAGCAACAGCCACAATTGAAAGATGCCTAAGGACAACCACGGCATATGTGACTCTATGTTGTCGTTTTGCTTGAACCACGAATAAGATCTCGGAAAGCCCTGAATCAAATGGTTGACTCGTGCGCCGACGTAGTTAGGATTGGGAATAGACAGGATAAATATCCCATCCTTTTTTAAATGCTTGCTGATACTTTGCAAAAACAAACCGGGATTTTGGAGATATCCCATGGCCTCGCAACAAACAATTGCATCGTACTGATCCAAACCTGCGGGGAGTCCTTGATTAAAGTCGGCCACCTCAAACCGATGGTAGCCGGGGGGCATCTGCTCAAATAAGTCCAGCCCATGTAACTCAACATCCGACCCAAGTGAGTATGGTAGCCAACCATCACCGCAACATATATCGAGCACTTTTTGGGGCTGATGTTCGGCAAGTGCACGGGCGACTGCGGCACGATAGGCCTTGGTTTTAACCATTGAGGGGAGAGTCATCAGGACGAACTCATTAAAAAAATTAAATGACGATATGTCGCCAGGTTAGTTTTAAGGGATCACAAAGGAAGCAACTTTAATTTTGTCTTTGCTGCGACAACGATCACCACACACCGTATCCGTCGTATTGATCAACCCTTCATAACTTGTCTTTTTCCCATCAATTGTCACCACGACGGTGTAGGGAATATTTTCACGCTGATCCTTCGCGATATTCGCGCTAAACAAGGCAACGTAAACGTCATAACGACCCGCAGGTGGTTTGATATTCCACGATATGTTTTCCACCGGATCTGGCCGTGACGTACAGCCTGACATCTTTTGACAGGCGTTCGCGTCAATGTCGAGAATGCCACCAGAGGGAGATTTGCGAACGTGGTTATCGTACATACTGATCGCGACACCACCAGGTTCGACCACAATCAAATCTAAGTCAGCCTGGTTTTTCCAAGCGAGCGTCACATTGACAAACTTGCCTTGCGCCACGGCGTTTTCTTTGAGTCGCCGATCAATCTCGCCACTTGTCACAGTCGCTGGAGGCTCTTGAACCGTGACGGTTGGAGTGACTACGGGAGGTGTCGTGACAACGGGTGGCTGAATGGGTACGGGAGGGAAACATACAGCAGACTTTTTCTCGACCTTTCCCCATAGCTCCGCGATTCGAGTACGCAAACCCTCCTCTACCTGTACAGAAGGACCCGGATCTAAAACTGTGAACCACTGCTTATAAAACAAACCTGCAAATAGCAAGAGACATAAAGCAGCCAATGTCAGCCACTGTGCTAGTGCGATGAAACCGAACGTTTGCGCAGGTGATTGTGCTGCGACCTCGGCCGCTTTTTGCAACGCAATCACTTTTGCTGCCGGCTTAAAGACCGCTGCGAAGCGGGCGTCAATATTGTGATCGCTGGCCTTTGCACCGTAGGGTATACATCCCCACTGCGTCAACACGAGTTGATCGCCCACCATAAAAAGAGAGGCTAACGCCTCTGGCGTCGACAGCATGGCACGCAAGGCCTGAGCACCATAAGCGGCCGAAGAACCCGTACCCGTTTGAACTTTATCTGCCACACGACGAACCATCGCACACGCTTGCGTCAAAGTTTTAGCAACGTTGAGCTTTTCGTCTGGGGAGAGCGAATCGAAGGGACGCACTGGACCATCGAGCTTCGTGACCCAGGACACCTCGCCACGCATGACATTGGTGACAGGCTCCGCAAAAAAATGGATCAAGCCCTCGTGTTGACCTTCCTTTTTTAGTAAACCCAACAACTGTTGGTAATAACTAAAAATAGGCTGACCGTTGATGCCCTGGACATCAATCTGTGTGCGTTTAGTAATAATCGGCAATGTTTGCATGGCGAGGAGCTCTGTCAGCGTTTGATAGCCGTGTTAATTCTTGGGGTCCGAGGAACAGTCGTTGGCGATCTTTGTATAAGACACCCCACTCTGATCCAAGAAGCTGCGCAATGCATTGCCCGACAAGGCATAGAGAGAACGGTCGCTAAACTTATCTGTTTGAGCTCCGATAAACGTATTGACACCTACGACATTACCGCAGCGATTGACGAGTGGCCCACCCGAACTGCCCGTCGCGATCCGAGCGGTGTGCAAGACAAGCACCATGTTATTAGGCTGGCGTTGCAACACACTCACCTCGCCTTGAGAAAATACAGTGTTAGGCGTGACAATATTGGCATCAACCCTGATCTCGGAGCTTGGAAAGCCAGAGGCCACCACCGTCTGGAGTAATTGCGGTTGGGTGGAGATAGCAAGTGGCCGCATGGTCGCAGGGACTTTTTCCGCGCGCAACACAGCAAAGTCTGGGTTGGTATATTCGGAGTCTCTGGTGGCAGCGATCAGTGTGACAGGCAAAGGTTCTTTACCCAAAAAACTGCTGGTAATCGCAAACTTTTTGCCGGCTTCAATGACGTGACGATTGGTCACAACGGTATTCTTGTCAATAAAGAATCCCGTACCATGACCGAGGTATTTCATTTGCTCTGAAAAAACCAACACGCGCACAGTCGCAGCCTCAAGCAATGAGACTAACTGCTCTTGCGGTAGAATTTTTGTCGAGGTTTGATCGGGAGGGGCTGGTCGCGGTTCTGTTGGAGGTGGCGTTGCAGTCGTTGGCGTTGGTGCTGAAGGTGATACAGAGGATACAGGCGCTTCAGGCGTGGTCGCCACTGACGCATTTGGCCCAGCGTTGGGCGGCCGTGAAGTCACAGACGCACCTGAACCAGGCTGCGAACGCAACAGCGGTCCGACTTCGCCGCGGCGATAGGCTTGTAGTTCTGGGCTGGTACACGCGCTGTCCAACATGTTTTGTATGCGTCGACTCTCCGCTTCGAGCCCCGCCACAATCTCACGATTGACATCGGCTGGACGCAATACAACGAAAGGTCTGTTTGCCCACCAAAGGTACACAAACAGATTGAGGGCGATCAAAATGATCGTCGCGACAGCAAACGTTCGATTAGACAGTTTCATGTGAGAGACATCATGCTTAGCTCGCGAGCGCTCTCATTTCGGCATATAAATCAGCCTTACCCTCAAAACCAATGCCGACCAGCTCTGGCAAAGTCACGATACTGTTTTCAACCTGCACACCATCCGGAAAGCCACCATAGGGTTGAAACAGATCAGGATAGCTTTCATTACCACCGAGCCCCAACCCTGCGGCGATGGCCAGCGACATTTGATGACCGCCATGTGGCACACAACGCGTCGGAGACCAATCGTATTCGCGCAGCATATCCAACGTGCGTAAGTACTCCACCAGTCCATAGCTAAGCGCGCAATCAAACTGCAGCCAATCACGATCGCGACGCATCCCGCCGTAACGGATCAAGTTACGCGCATCTTGCATAGAAAAAAGGTTTTCGCCGGTCGCCATCGAATTTTCATAATGCTGACCCAGCTCGGCTTGCAACTCGTAATCCAGCGGATCGCCCGCCTCCTCGTACCAAAAGAGGTTGTATTGCGCGAGCTCTTTACCGTAGGCAATCGCGGTTTTGAGATCAAAGCGACCATTCGCATCCACTGCTAAACGCTGACCGGGTCCTAACAGCTTGAGCACGGCTTCGATACGCTTGCAGTCTTCGGCCAAAGAGGCACCACCAATTTTTTTCTTAACCACGGAGTAGCCACGATCCAGATAGCTCTGCATTTCGCGGGTCAGCCCCTCGAGCCCCTGGCCAGGCCAGTAATATCCACCCGCAGCATAGACAAACACTTTTCGGTTAGGTTGACCATCGCCATAGCGATCTGCAAGCATCTGATAAAGAGGCACGCCTTCAATCTTGGCCACCGCATCCCAAATCGCCATATCGATTGTGCCAATCGCAACAGAGCGCTCACCATGACCGCCAGGCTTTTCGTTATTCATCATCGTGGCCCAGATCTTGTGTGGACACAAAATGCCACGCGCGTCCAGTAAGGTATCGGGCGCCGCTTCAAGCACGCGA
>CAMAYM010000067.1 GCA_945862495.1 Bordetella parapertussis
CGCATGAAAATTGGCGTGATGTTTGGTAGCCCTGAAACGACCACTGGTGGTAATGCGCTCAAGTTTTATGCTTCTGTTCGCTTGGATATTCGACGCATCGGCGCCATTAAAAAGGGCGATGAGGTGGTCGGCAACGAAACTCGCGTCAAAGTCGTTAAAAACAAGATTGCTCCCCCGTTTAAGCAAGCTGAATTCGACATTATGTACGGGGCTGGAATCTCTCGCGAAGGCGAAATCCTGGACTTAGGCGTCACGGCTGGGATTGTCGATAAGGCAGGTGCATGGTTTAGCTACAACGGCGAGCGTATTGGTCAGGGCAGGGACAATGTGCGTGATTTCTTGCGTGAGCGTCCTGCAATGGCGATTGAGATTGAAAATCGCGTGCGCGAAAAGCTCGGTGTTGTGCCGCGTGTCGGCGGCGCACCTGCCGGAACCGCTGCGGGGGCGGGCGCAGCAACGGCTGCAAAAGCTACCAAAGCAAGCAAACTCGTCGCCGCTGAGCCGGACCTCGAGGATGATCAGTAAGTCATCAAGTTATTAAGCTGTCAGCACTCAATGAGCAGTACTGAGCAAATTTGTCATAAACACTCAAGATGAGCTTCCGTGTCACACGACGCAGCAGATGAAGAGTTCGAAGTAGGTCCCAAGCCTGCAGCACCACGGCCTGGCCTTTCCCTTAAGGCCAGAGCCGTGGGTTTGCTGTCTCGCCGAGAGCACAGCCGTGTAGAGCTCCAGCGCAAGCTTGCCCCGCACGCTGACAGTCAGGAGGCGTTAGACAAGGTTCTGGATGATCTCGCTCAAGCCGGATGGCAATCTGATGAACGCTTTACCCAAGGCTGGGTGCACCGCAAAGCTTCCTCTCACGGTGTAGCAAGAATCGCTCAAGACCTCAGATTGCAGGGCATACCAGCAGAGGCCATCGCAGCTGTCCAACTAGAATTAAAGGACTCAGAGCTTTCTCGCGCGCAAGCGGTTTGGAGCAGAAAGTTTTCCCGTACTGGCAATCCACTATCCCCAGCCGAATACGCTAAACAAGGTCGGTTTTTGGCATCCAGGGGATTTTCGACAGATATCATTAGGCGTGTCCTAAAAAATCCTGGTCATGACGAAGACTAGGTGATGTCACCTAGGCTGCGCTATACTTTTGGTCTCTGTTGCAATGTGTCATTTGACCATTTGATCCAATATGCCGCTTCCAGCGCCCGTTACTCCTCGTAAACCTATGCATAATCGCTCGATACAGGTTCATTCCTTCGAGCGCGAGGATGGTCTTTGGGATATTGAGGCCGAACTGATCGACAACAAGTCCTACTCGTTCACCAAGCGCAATGGCACGGTTCAGCCAGCAGGACAGCCTGTTCATCATATGCATTTACGTATTACGATAAACCGTGATTTCGAAATTAAAGAGGCGATCGCGCTGTATGATGCGGCGCCTTTCGGTATTTCTTGCTCGGCAATCACTGAGGCCTACCAAGATTTGGTAGGAATGAATTTGTTAAAAAGCTTTCGCCAGCAGATCAAGGAGCGTTTTGGACGAACGGCTGGTTGTACACATATGACCGAGCTTGCGACGGTGCTGCCAACTGCCGCCGTTCAAAGCATGGCTGGTCAAAAACGCATAGAGGCAGAGTCTGCGGGTAGACGACCCTTTCAAATGGGGGGGTGTTATGCCTGGCGACCTGATGGCCCTGTGACTAAAGAACATTATCCGCAGTGGTATGTAGATTCAAATGCAACACCCCCGGCACCTGGTATTTAGTACGCCAGGCAATCGATTTTTAGTTTTTTTGGACGGACAGGATTCCCATGAAAATCCATGAGTATCAAGGCAAAGAATTGCTTCGAAAGTTTGGTGTAGTCGTTCCTCAAGGCTTTCCCGCGTTTACCGTGGATGAGGCTGTAGAGGCTGCTAAAAAACTCGGTGGCCCGGTTTGGGTGGTTAAAGCGCAGATTCACGCAGGTGGTCGCGGAAAGGGCGGTGGCGTCAAGCTTGCTCGTTCGATCGATGAAGTGCGCCAGCTCTCGTCAGAGATTCTGGGCATGCAGTTGATCACGCATCAAACGAGCCCTCAGGGTCAAAAAGTGCGTCGTTTGCTTGTCGAAGAAGGCGCAGACATCAAAAAGGAATATTACGTCGGTATCGTGACAGATCGTGGCACGCAACGTGTGTGCGTGATGGCTTCCAGCGAAGGTGGTATGGATGTCGAAGAAGTCGCGGAAAAGCATCCCGAAAAAATCCTCAAGGTGTTTGTTGATCCGGGCATTGGCCTGACAGACGACGAGGCCGCTGGCTTGGCACGTGGTATTGGTGTGCCAGAAGCTTCGGTCAAAAAAGCATGTGCTGAGTTTCAAAAACTCTACAAGGCATACTGGGAAACAGATGCATCGCTTGCTGAAATCAATCCGCTGATTTTGACGGGTTCGGGCGATATTATTGCGCTGGATGCCAAATTCAATTTTGATCCGAATGCGCTGTTCCGTCACCCTGAGCTCGTTGCCTATCGCGACTTGGACGAAGAAGATCCAGCCGAAATCGAAGCCAGTAAACATGAGCTCGCCTACATTCAGCTAGATGGCAATATTGGCTGCTTGGTCAACGGTGCAGGCTTAGCCATGGCGACAATGGACACCATCAAGTTGTTTGGTGGCGAGCCCGCAAACTTTCTGGACGTTGGTGGCAGCGCGACAGCAGAGCGCGTGACCGAAGCATTCAAGATCATGCTTGCGAACAAAGGCACCAAGGCCATTTTGGTAAATATTTTCGGCGGCATTATGCGCTGTGATGTGATTGCCCAGGGCATCATCACCGCGTGTAAGGCGGTCAACCTCAGCGTGCCACTCGTGGTGCGTATGAAGGGTACCAACGAAGAGTTGGGCAAGAAAATGTTGGCCGATTCTGGCCTGCCTATCATCAGCGCTGACACGATGGCCGATGCGGCCACCCGAGTTGTCGCAGCAGCCAAATAATTCTGCCAGGGATTCTGAAATGTCGATTCTGATCAACAAAGATACTAAAGTTATCACCCAAGGAATTACCGGTAAAACCGGTCAGTTCCATACTCGGACTTCGCGTGCCTATGCGAATGGACAAGCCGCCTTTGTGGCGGGTGTTCACCCCAAAAAGGCCGGTGAAGATTTTGAAGGTATCCCGATTTTCGCTTCAGTCAAAGACGCAAAAGCTGAAACGGGTGCCAATGTTTCTGTGATTTATGTGCCGCCTGCGGGCGCTGCCGCCGCAATCTGGGAAGGCATTGAAGCCGAACTGGATTTGGTGATTTGTATCACCGAGGGTATTCCTGTTCGCGATCTGCTCGAAATCAAAGATCGTATGGCAAAAATGAACAGTAAGACTTTGCTGCTTGGTCCAAATTGCCCAGGCTTGATTACGCCAGACGAAATCAAAATCGGCATTATGCCCGGACACATTCATCGCAAGGGTCGCATCGGCATTGTCAGCCGTTCGGGCACCCTGACATACGAAGCCGTGGCACAGGTCACTGAGCTCGGCCTCGGGCAATCCAGCGCCGTGGGTATTGGTGGTGATCCCATCAATGGCATGAAGCACATTGATGTGCTCAAATTATTCAATGAAGATCCTGATACTGACGCCGTCATCATGATTGGTGAAATCGGTGGTCCAGACGAGGTCAATGCGGCGTTGTGGGCGAAAGACAACATGAAAAAGCCGATGGTTGGCTTTATCGCAGGTGTGACCGCACCGGCTGGCAAGCGCATGGGTCACGCTGGCGCCTTGATTTCAGGTGGCGCAGATACTGCGGACGCAAAGCTTGAGATTATGGAAGCATGTGGGATCCGGACAACGAAAAATCCATCTGAGATGGGTAAGTTATTGAAGTCGGTGCTATAAGTAATACTGACTTCGCGACGCTCGTTGTAAAAAAATACGCCGACCCGTCTATGACGAGTCGGCGTTGTTAATCTTGAGAGAACAAATGATGGAACCCAACAAGCCAAAGCGTCAGCTAACAATTTTGCAGTGGCTCAGCCTTCTAGGTATCCTCGGGATTGTTTTGACGGTCATTTTTAACTACCTGCGCTGAGAGAGATTGGGTGAGCACTAGAAAACTAGTCATCGCAACGCGCGCTAGCCGCTTGGCACTTTGGCAGGCAGAGCATGTTCAAGCGCGTTTGCTCGCGTTGTACCCCTCGGCGCAAGTCGAGTTACTCAAACTTAGTACACGAGGTGATGAAATCCTCGACCGTAGTCTGTCTAAAGTGGGTGGGAAAGGTCTTTTTATTAAAGAGCTCGAGCATGCCTTACTTGATGGACGCGCTGACTTGGCCGTTCATTCACTTAAAGATGTTCCCGTTGATATGGAGGCCATGTTTACGCTTTCCACCATTATGGCGCGGTCCGACTGTCGCGACGCTTTTGTATCCAATGATTTTGAAAGTTTGTCGGTATTACCTGCCGGCGCTGTTGTGGGAACATCGAGCTTACGCCGTGAAGCCCAACTGAAGGCGCGCTTTCCTCACCTGTTGATTCAAGGCTTGCGGGGTAATCTTGATACGCGGCTGGGCAAGCTGGATAGTGGACAATATTCCGCCATCATTTTGGCGGCTGCGGGCCTCGAGCGACTCGGTCTGGGTCATCGTATTCGTCAAAGGATGACAACCGAAGAGTCACTGCCTGCAGCGGGTCAAGGGGCACTCGGTATTGAGATTTTGAAGTCCCGTTCAGACTTGCACGAAATTCTCGCCCCGTTGGCCTGCCCTGATACAACAGTATGCACCTTGGCTGAGCGTGCGGTTTCTCGTGCACTCGGTGGTTCTTGCCAAGCCCCATTGGCGGCCTATGCAAGGTTGGAGAACGGGCAGTTAAGCGTCCATGCACTTGTCGCGACCCCAGATGGGCAGACAGTCTATCGGGCCGCACGGCAGGGCCCAGCCGCCCAAGCCGAGCAAATTGGTTCGCACATTGCAAATGATCTGATTGCACAGGGTGCAGATCGCATTCTTGCTAGTCTGTCCGAAAATACCTGATATCCCATGGCGCCTACTCAAACTACGGCGATTTTGACTCGTCCAGCAGGTCGCAACACGTTCGTGATGAACGGACTGTTGCGGCGCGGTTGGCGTGTGGAGGAGTGCCCTGCGTTAGAAATCCGGGAAGTGTTGGCGGATGCAGTCGAGGTGCCAAGACCTGAAGTTTTCGATCTCATCGTTTTTGTCAGTCGCGCTGCTGTGACAGGCTATCAATCCCAGCTCTCACGTGAAGCAGCTTTTGTATGGCCGCAGTCTACCTTGACGGCTTGTATGGGACCCGTGACCGCTGCGTCTATTCGCCGAGCCTTTGGAGAATCCTTGACCGTTGTGCATCCTGAAGCTGAGCGTGCGCAGGACTCAGAAGCGTTATGGCCCTTATTAGTTGCACTTGACCAACCGCTCAAAAAAGTACTGATCGTACGTGGCCAAGACGGTCGAGAATGGCTCAGCCAGCGCTTGCAGCTTCGTGGACTCAGCGTGACGCTCCATCAAGCCTACAGTAGGCAGGTCGCGCTTTGGCCTCTGGCATTGAGCGAGCATTTTTTAGCTTTACAGCAAGCGAGTACTGCGCCGACTTGGTTGCTGACCAGCTCCCATGGCATTGAAGCGATTTTTAAAAATCTCCAAAAACTGGATTTAACGGATTGGTTTGCACGTTGTAGTTTTGTCTTGACGCATGAACGGCTAAGGCTTCTTTTGGAAAAGTTGCTGGGTCAGCCTCTTGTCAATGAGCGGATTGTGGTGGTGAGCCCCGAGGATGAGATCATTTTGAAGGGGTTCGAACAGCTCAGTCATCGTGAGAGCGCATCCCCCTGATCCTTGATTCTGAGGCTACAATTGATCTATGACTGAAACACAGCCCCCTAGCAATTCTCCACAGAGTGCGGCCTTACTCAAGGTTAAAAAGCGCACGGATGGTTCTTCTTGGCCTAAGTTTTTTGCGATTATATTTCTGCTCATCGCTCTGGTGGTCGCTGGTGTAGCGTGGTATCAACAAAAGCGTTTTGAATCCATTGGACGTGAGGTGGCGACCCAACTGCAGACGCTCACGACCCAGGTCAGTGAGGCCCGCAATGATTCGTCTCAAGCGCTCAGTCTTGCCCAGTCCCAGGTTAGTCGTATTGCGCAGCTCGAACAAGCGAATCTCGAAGTAAAAAGTCAGTACTTAGCACTTGAACAACTTTGGGCGGGTGCAAACAAAGGTACTGAGGACGCCATACTTGCAAATGACGTTGATCGTCTTTTGACAACCGCAAGCCAACAGTTGAAGCTCGCGGGCAATGTCAATAACGCAATTGTGTCGCTAGAAGCCGCGCAGTCGCTGTTGATTCGTGCTGATCGGTCGCGCTTTGCAACCGTCCAGCGTATGGTGAGTCTGGATCTTGATCGTTTGCGATCGGTTCCTCTCATCGACGTGCCTCAATTATCTAATCGCTTAGAAGCACTCAGCGCATTGGTGGCTCGGGCCCCCTTGATATTGCCCGATGCAGCCTCTCCTAAAGTGGTGACGGAGTCATCAAATTCTCAGCCTCCTTTGGCAACTCCCGTTCCGCCAACATCATCCTCTAACGAAGCTCAACCTGCTACTCAAGATACAAAAGCCTGGTGGGAAATCGCGCTGGATCGTTCTCTTATTTGGTCTAAGGCCGTTGTTGTGATGATCGTTCGTGAGTTCGCTGGGGTGGTCAGTATTCAGCGCGTGAGCGATGCTAATGCCTTGTTAATGTCTCCCGAGCAAGGCGCATTATTACGCGCTAACTTGCGGACACGCATATTGACTGCTCAGATGGCACTGCTCATGCACCAGTCTCCTATCTGGAAGATGGAGCTGTCCCAGGTTGAGCAAAGTCTGGTGGCGCGCTACGAACCAAAGTCCTCCGAGACTGCTGCTGCACTGCGTTTGGTGCGAGAGCTATCCGCGATTCAGATTGCCATACCTCTGCCTGACATCAGCAGTAGCTTGGCTGCTCTCGAAGCCGTGCGTGCGTCTGAGTCTTTGCCGGCAGGTGGCCAGTAATCATGCGGACTTGGCTATGGACCCTTGTTCTGTTGACAGCGGCGGTCGTGCTTGCGGTTGTCCTGAGGGAAAATACTGGCCATGTGTTGGTGTTGGTCAATGACTGGAGGCTTCAAGTCTCCCTAGCTTTCGCGGTAATAGCGATTGTTGTTTTTTTTGTTTGCTTGTACGTTCTGATTCGTTTTGCTTCCTGGATTACTGCGATCCCCATGCGTATGCGCGGTTGGAATAGTCGCCGTCATGTCAAACGAGACCAAGTGCTCTTAGAGCAAGGGTGGACAGAGCTGCTCGAAGGTCGTTATTCGCATGCAGAAAAAGATTTGACCAAGTTGTTTGACCGCAGCAAAGATGCAAGCAGACAAGTGCTTGCTGCACTTTCTGCTGCGCGTGCAGCCCACGCCTTGGGCGAGTTTGGTCGACGCGATCATCTCATTACGCTTGCCAAAGAAAAGGCTTCTGACGATAGTTCGCTTCAAGAAGTGATTGCGACAGCCGCAGCGGATCTCTATTTGGATCAAGGCTTAGCCGGACAAGCGCTGGAGGCGCTTTTGCCACTGCAAGAACGTAGTGCCAGACATATTCACACCCTGCGTCTGTTGCTGAGAGCCTATCGTCAATTAGCGCGGCACGATCAGGTCTACACGCTGGCACGTTCACTCAACCGTCGTGGGGCGCTTCATGAAACTGAGGCGCGTCAAATCATTGAGGTCGCCGCTGCGGCTCGCCTGCGTGAAACGACGCATAACGGACAGTGGCATGCGTTTTGGAAAGAGCTCAAAACGGACGAGCGCACGTTAATCGAGGTCGCACTTGCTGGTGCCGCCGCCTTTGAGGCCAATGGACAACTCGAAGAAGCTTCTCGTGCTTTGGAGCAGGCTATTCCGCTGTCCTTTGATCCACGTCTGCTCACTGCCTATTCCCGCGCAGAACCTTCGCAAGTGAAACGCCGGCTTGAAAAAGCCGAGACTTGGGTACAGTCTCGCCCCAATGATGCCGAATTACTCGCCGCTATTGGACATCTTTGTCTGGTAGGGCAGATCTGGGGGCAGGCGGAAAATTATCTTTCTCGCAGCCTTTCAAAACGCGCCGATGCACGCGTACACGTATTGCTAGGCAGCCTTTACGACAAACTCAACCGCCCCCAAGAAGCCGCTGCGCAATGGCGTCTGGCGACTGCGGTCGGGACGGTATTGCCAGCGTTGGCGACAGACTCTTTCTTGCCCGTGGCAGACACTGCTTCAGATCCTGGCGTTTTGCACGCAGAAGGTTTGTCTTACCTTGCTGAAAGTGGGTTCCCAGCTGATTGGAATTTTGAGTCCAATTTGGAAACCACAGTCCTTCAGTCGGGTGAGGCAATGCGTGAGTACCCTCCGCGAGACAATTTCGATGAGTATTTCGATAGTGCTCCTGTAGCAGGTCTGGGTGAGCCCGCACCCGTTTCAACCCTTCCGCCTTTGCCGGAAAAGAAAGTTTAATTTTTCACATTTCACCTTCTGGACGCCAATCAAATGTCTGACTATGTCTTCAAACCCCAGGTAACTATCGGTTTGCCCGTTGTGGGGAGTACTCAGCTTTTTCCAGTTCGTCGCGTGTATTGCGTAGGTCGTAATTATGCTGAGCATGCCAAGGAAATGGGCTTTACAGGACGTGAAGATCCTTTCTTTTTTTGCAAGCCAGCGGATGCCTTGATTTCAATTCCAGCGGGTCAGGCTGGCAAGATGCCTTATCCAGTCAAAACTTCAAATCTGCACTATGAGATGGAGTTGGTGGTCGCGCTAGGTAGTGGAGGGTGTGATATCCCCGTTGAGAAAGCGAATGACTGCGTCTTTGGTTATGCATTGGGTCTGGATATGACACGCCGTGACTTGCAGGGTGAAGCAAAAAAGCAAGGTCGTCCTTGGGAAGTTGGTAAAGGCTTTGACCAGTCAGGACCGATTGGTCCTATTCATCCAAAGACTGCGACAGGTATTTTGTCAGAGGGCAATATTTCACTACATGTCAATGGTCAGCAAAAGCAGACCAGTGACTTGTCTCAAATGATCTGGAATATCCCTGAGAGTATTTCTTATCTCTCAGGATTGTTTGAGCTTAAAGCGGGTGACCTGATTTTTACTGGTACCCCTGAGGGTGTGGGTGCGGTAGTCAAGGGCGACAAACTCGTAGGCCACATTGCAGGCCTTGGCGAGTTTGAGGTTCACATCGTCTAGTGATGATTAAAGCGCCTTGCCGATTTCCGCGGCATAGGCAGGGGCAGGGTGTAGGGTGTTGCGTCCGCCCGCTTTGAGTAGCTGGCTAGGCACGTCGTGTCCGATCAGTCCCGGCAACATCGCCGATACCTTTAGCAGGTGATCGAGATCGATATTAGTATCAAATCCTTCTAGCTCCAACATGTGCACCATATCTTCTGTGCAGGCATTACCGCTCGCACCTGGCGCATAGGGGCAGCCCCCGATTCCACCTAATGACGCATCAAAACGATCGATGCCTGCGCTGATTGCCGCGAGCACATTCGCTTGTGCCATTGAGCGGGTATTGTGAAAGTGCAGCGTGAATACCATGTCTGGGAATAAAGCCTTGACGCGTGCTGAAAGCGAGCGGACTTGAGAGGGGTAAGCCATACCTGTTGTGTCGCACAGTGTTGCCCGCTTGACACCTAGCTGAGCAAAACGCTCAACCCAACGCAGCACTTCGTCTTCGCTCACATCGCCTTCCATCGGACATCCAAAGCTTGTGGATAAAGAAATATTGATGGCAACAGCGCTGCCCGAAATAGCGGCCACGACTTGTTCGAGTTGAGTGAAAGACTGTTCGCGCGTCATACGCAAGTTAGAGCGGTTGTGTGTCTCGCTCATGGAAATGACGAGGTTTGCCTCATCAATCCCGCAGGATAGTGCGCGCTCAGCTCCGCGTACGTTTGGTACGAGTACCGTGTATTCGACACCAGGTTGACGGGTAATTTCGTGCATGACTCGCTCAGCATCACGCAGCGCAGGAATGGCTTTGGGCGAAGTAAAAGAGGTCGCCTCGATTTTTGCGAAACCACATTGACTCAACGCATTAATGACGCGAACCTTTTCTTCAGTTTCGATAAATTGCGCTTCGTTTTGAAAACCATCGCGCGTGGCGACTTCTTGCATGTAAATGCGTGGGCGTACGTTTTGCATGGTTATATCTTTTTTAAAAATATCAATATGTCAGCGCGTGTTTAGATGATGCCGCGCGCTTTCCACTCCGCTTGTTGGGCGGGACCGATTCCAAGCTCCTCAAGCACTTCAGCGGTGTGTTGCCCGAGTTCAGGCGCCGACCGCGTAATTTGACCAGGCGTCTGACTCAATTTTGGCACAATACCAGGTACTTGTACCGTCGAGCCATCCGGTAGGGTCGCATCCAAAATCATATCGCGCGCCTGATAATGCGGATCTTGCGCAATGTCAGCAGCATCGTAGCTTTTGCCAGCAGGTACTCCAGCAACGTTCATGGCTTCAAGTACAAAATCAAGACTGTATTGCTGCGTATATGCTGAAATCGCAGCGTCAATCAACTCAGCGTTAGCGGCACGACCTATGTTGTTGGCTAAACTAGGGTCTGTCGCTAAATCAGTCCGACCGATTGTTTCCATCAAGCGCTTGTAAATACTGTCACCGTTTCCCGCAATCAAGGCATAACGGCCATCGTTGCAGAGATACGCGTTAGTTGGCACAATCCCAGGCATGCTCGCTCCAGAGGGTTGTCGAACCACTCCGAATTTTGAGTATTCAGGCAATAAACTTTCCATCATATTAAAGACGGACTCATAGAGCGCCACGTCCACTTCTTGACCGACACCTCCCTGCTGTTCCCTGTGTCGCAATGCCATCATCACGCCAATGACTCCGTGCAGCCCAGAGAGCGTATCGCCGATTGAGACCCCCACCCGAACTGGAGGCCGACCAGGCTCACCGCTCAGGTAGCGCAGACCGCCCATGGCCTCGCCAATCACACCAAAGCCGGGTCGATCCCGATAGGGGCCAGACTGTCCGTAGCCAGAGACGCGCAACATAATGAGTTTTGGATTAATTGCGTGGAGGGCTTGAAAGCCGAGCCCCCATTTTTCCATCGCACCAGGGCGGAAATTTTCAATCAAAATATCCGCATCCTTGGCGAGCTGTCGGATGACCTCTTGACCTTCAGGCTGTCGGAGATCAAGGGTGACGGATCGCTTATTGCGTGCATGTGCCGCCCACCAGACCGACGTACCCTCATGGAGCAGACGCCAAGTGCGTAAAGGATCCCCTGTTTTTGGAGGTTCAATTTTGATCACATCCGCACCAAATTCAGCAAGAATCTTAGAGGCAAACGGGCCGGCGATGAGTTGACCAAGTTCGATGACCCGCAGGCCACTTAATGGGAGAGACATAATAATGTGGACCTAGTTGGATGGTTCAGATGCTAACCACGGTTGATTCTTTTTATGTTGCAGTTCGAAGGCTTGAATTTGCGCACTATAGCCTAGCGTGAGTGCGATTTCATCCACCCCTTTCATTAAACATTCTTGCCAGAATGGATCGATGTCAAAGTGCTGAGGTGCAGAAAAATGTGAACTGTAGACACTGCGCTGTTCAAGATCAATAACGATTTTAAGTGCAGTGAAATCGGTTGCGTTAGGTGCTGTGGATGCTGCGGTCTGCGTAAGTTGTTGACGCAAGGTGTTGAGTAACCCACCGGGCAGCACAATTGGAAGCACACCATTTTTCAAACAATTATTATAAAAAATATCGCCAAAACTTGGGGCTAAAACTGCCCGTATGCCGAAGTCAACCAACGCATAGACTGCCGCCTCACGAGAAGAGCCACAACCAAAATTTTCATCGCAAACCATCACGCTCGCATTTTGAAAAATGGGTTGATTGAGAATATAGTCCGTACGAGGTTGGTGCTCAGCATTCTTACGTAGGTCGTAAAAAAGATAATCCCCGTACTCGCCACGACTTTTTTTCAGAAAGCGCGCGGGAATGATTTGGTCTGTGTCAATGTTGCGACCTTCGATTGGGATAGCGATCCCATCTAACGTGATAAATGGAGTCATCGGGAAATCCTGTCATGTAAAGCCCGCACATCGGTCAAATGGCCTGTGATCGCTGCGGCTGCTACCATTGCTGGACTCATCAGGTGGGTTCTCACGCCTGGCCCCTGGCGTCCAACAAAGTTGCGATTTGAGGTTGACGCGATGCGCTCTCCTGCAGGCGCTGTGTCACCATTGATGCCCACACACATCGAACAACCAGGCTCACGCCACTCTAAGCCGGCCTGTTTGAAAATCAGATCGAGTCCTTCTTGTTCTGCGGCACGCTTGACATGCATCGAACCTGCCACCACGATGCCAGGCACCTTGGAGTGCATACCTTTAAAAATTTCAGCCGCACTACGTAAGTCCGCAAGCCGAGCATTCGTACACGAACCAATAAATATGCGGTCAATTTTGATCGTGTTGAGGGGGGTGCCAGGTGTGAGCGCCATATAGCTCAGCGCATCCTTCATAGACTGACGCAGAGCAAGGTTGGGCTGATCCATCGGATTCGGAATCGTTCCGGTAATCGGCAATGCGGCCTCTGGACTCGTTCCCCAGGTTACCATTGGCGCGAGAGCGCTCAGGTCCAGTTCGACCTCATGATCCCACGTGCAACCGGGATCAGAAGTCAGGTCACGCCAGCGGACTAGTGCCTGATCCCATGCACCTTGTTGTGGCGCGAAGGGACGGCCATATAAATAATCAAAGACGAGATCGTCGGGTGCAATGATGCCAAAGCGTGCACCTGCCTCGATGGTCATATTACACATCGTCAGTCTATCTTCAAGCGAGAGCGAACCGATCGCGGATCCTGCAAATTCAACGGCATACCCGGTGGCGCCTGAGGAGCCTATCTGCGCAATCAGCGCCAAAATAATATCTTTACCGGAAATACCTGCGCGATGTTGCCCCGTCAGCAAGACGCGTAAACCTTTTGGCTTGGGTTGCCAGAGAGACTGTGTCGCAAGTACATGCGTACTTTCAGATTGGCCAATGCCAAAAGCGAGTGCACCAAACGCACCATGTGTCGAGGTATGGCTATCGCTGCAGGTAAGCGTTGATCCGGGCAGGGTGATGCCTTGCTCTGGACCCATCACATGGACAATGCCTTGTCGCGGATCGTCAATGGGAAAGTAATGGGCTCCACTCCATTGCATATTTTTTTCAAAACGTGTGATCATTTGTGTGATTTCTGGCGTGGCTGCATCCTTCGGATTGCGACTGAGCGTCGGGACGTAATGATCCGCCACTCCAAAAATTTGCTGGGGATTGCGCAGCGAGAGACCACGCTCGCGCAAGGCGCTGAAGGCGTGAAATGAACCCTCGTGAATGAGATGACGGTCTATGTAGAGCAAAGAAGGACCTGTTGCTCGCTCAACGATTAGGTGTTGACGCCAAATTTTCTCGAAGAGAGAATGTGCAAGAGGAGACGGTGACACCATCTTAGATTTCCTGTTAATTCGCGGGTGTTTGCGGTGTTACCTCTGCGGATTGCGCGGAGCGACCAGAAGAAGAGGTCGTGAAAGAGGTGCTGGCGGTAATGTGTGGGTCTGTTCGGGATGGAACAGGATCAATGTGGGTCAGCAGATTTAAGACACGATGCCGTTGCATCACAGCTTGGCGGGCTGCTAAGCCGATATCATGTCCCTCCACGACTGACAAATACGCGCTGACCTCAATGTGCGC
>CAMAYM010000068.1 GCA_945862495.1 Bordetella parapertussis
ACTCTGGCTGCTGTGGCACTGTCATCTGCGCTGACCGCAACTGCCTCGGCTCAAGATGCCTATCCCAACAAGCCGCTCAAAGTGGTTGTCCCCTTCCCGGCTGGTGGCGCTACAGACATTCTGACTCGCGCGATTACCGAAAAGCTTTCTCAGCGAATTGGACAGCCTGTCATCATTGAAAACCGGCCTGGCGCGGGTGCCAACATTGGCGCCGCAACTGTGGCCAAGGCAGCACCTGATGGTTATACCTTGCTGATGGGTTCGATCGGTTCACACTCGATCTCTGTCACGTACCACAAAGATCCGGGCTACAACTTTCAGAAGGATTTAATGCCCATTACAGCTGCTGGAACGCTCAGCAATATCGTTGTGGTGGGTAACGAAGTCCCTGCAAAAAATTTGGCGGAATTAGTAGCTTATGCAAAAGCGAATCCAGGCAAGTTGACCTGCGGTTCTTCGGGAACGGGTGGACTGATTCATCTGACCTGTGAAATGTTCAAGTCAACAGCAGGGATTGATGTGCTCCACGTTCCCTACAAAGGCACTTCATTTTTAATGCCTGACTTGATCTCTGGTCGCGTGACGATGGCCCTTGATACGCTTCCTCCCTATATGTCCATGTTAAAGGACAAAAAAGTCAGAGCACTTGCTATCACCACCGCAAAACGTTCGCCTTTAATTCCTGACGTCCCAACAGTGGCAGAGTCTGGCTACCCTGGGTTTGAATCAGTTGCGAGCTATGGCTTTTTCGCACCAGCAGGCACACCAAAACCCATCATTGACAAGCTCAACAAAGAAATCAATGCAGTACTGCTTGATCCGCAGCTGAAAGCAAGTCTTTTAGCTCAGGGCATTGATCTGGAAGGCAGTACACCAGAAGCACTGCAAGCATTTGTCAAAGGCGAAATTGACAAGTGGGCGCGCGTGATTAAGACAAGCAATATCAAACCAGAGTAAAGATCTGGTTTTAATTAGAGCGGCTCTGTATTGCAGGGTCGCTCTTTTTTTTGTAAGGCCATAACAGTAAGGGTGGCAAAACGAGCAGCCATGCGATGCGTGTCTGATAACGATAGTGTGGTTTGGACAAGCCACCCGTTGCAAAAGCATTTGCGAGCACACCCAACCAGATCATCATAATCAAAGCCAAGACTGTCCATTGACGACTACGCAAGGCCTGAATCAATAAAACACTACTGAGCAAAAAGCCAAGTAGGACAATCACAGTGCCAACTGCACTCACAAAAGACACGCGTTCTAGCATCGTGCCTTGGACTTGTTTAGAGTTTTTGTATCGTTCGAGCTCTTCGGTGGAAAAAAACTTTTCTACGCTTTTCGCGACGGTCAGATCTAACCAATCAGAATTAATCGTATCGCCAAGCTTGACCATTGTGAGCTGGGTCACGGTGTTCTGAGTCGCAGACCACAAGACGTGCCAAGGCCTGGCGCGCACGGTCAACGCAACAATCTCTGATGCCTCTGGTGCCAGTCCAATTGGACCACCCGGATGAGTCCATACAGGACCATTGGCATCCCACATAAAAGAGTCACTGTCTTTGGCCAGACGTTCTGTCCATGCGCATAAATGCCAGGACTTTTCGGGGCAATATTTTTCTAAAACGCTTTTGACGTTTCCGTCTGCAGACATGCGGGCCAACATAAAAACTGAACCAAAGGGCGACACTGCAAGCTTGTTAAAGGCATACATGCTTGTCCCCACCAACGCCACAAGAGCAATCACAAGGGGCAATATTGCATAGGCAAAACGTCGCCATCTCAACCCAAGCACAACAAGCAGGCACGCTGCAGCGATCACAAGATGTGAGAGATGCACCGCAATCGCTAACGCTCCGAGCAAGCTGATCCATGCCGTCATGGGCTTAGTGAGTTTTTGAGAAAAACCCATGACAAAAATACTCAGCACCGCCATACCAGAAAAAATATCTGGCATGACAAGGGACACAAACCAAGAAGCGCCTGTCAAAAGTGACAAGATCAAACAGACAGCAAGATGACGCAGAGGCTTAGCAGAACCAACAGTTTGTTGGGTCAACCAGACTAATTGTGAAAGTAGAATCCCTTGCACGAGCACCACACCCCATAGCGAATGCCAAGCGTGGGCAAGCAACATCCAGGGGCCGTAAATAAACGGCTTATCCCAATTGAAATATCCGGGTGTAGGTTGGGTGATAAATACGTGCGTATCGCTTTAGAGCAGCGGGTAGCCATTCCAAAGGGCGGGCCAAATCAGCAGCACGCCCCCAAGCAGAATGGCAATCAGGTTAAAGGTTCGCGAGGACTTAGAGAAGTCCACGCGCCTAAACCAATCGTTTTAGCCAGCCGTGACGATCAGGTTGACGACCGTACTGAATATCGGTGAGCTCCTGTCGCAAGGCCATGGTGAGCTTGCCGGCTGGCGCGTTTTCATCACCAGCAATAAAGCCGCGACCTTTCAGTGCCGCAATCGGTGCCACCACTGCTGCAGTGCCGCAGGCAAACGCCTCGACAAAGTCTCCCGAGGCGATGCCCTGACGCCACTCATCGATCGAAATTTTGCGTTCTTCGACCTGGTGACCACGGTCTTTTGCAAGCTGGATAATGCTTGCGCGCGTCACACCCTCGAGAATGCTTCCCGTCAAATCAGGCGTAACCAGCGTTCCGTCTTTTTTGACCAAAAAGATGTTCATGCCACCGAGTTCTTCGAGGTATTTACCCTCTTGAGAGTCCAGAAACAAGACTTGCGAACAACCATTTTCGTACGCTTCTTTTTGGGGTAACAAAGAAGCGGAGTAATTGCCACCGCATTTTGCAGCACCCGTTCCACCGTGCGCAGCGCGCGAATAATCCTCGACCAACCAAATGGATACGGGCGCAACGCCTTTTGCAAAATAGGGACCAACGGGACTGGCAATCACAAAATAAGCTGCTTTTTGAGCTGCCCGGACACCAAGAAAGTTTTCATTGGCAATCATAAAGGGGCGCAGGTACAGACTCATGTCGGGCGCAGTAGGCACCCAGGCGTGGTCGATCGCCACAATTTGCTTGATTGACTCAAGAAACAGGTCTGTTGGCAGCTCCGGTAATGCCAGTCGGTGTGCAGAACGCTGCATCCGGGCCGCATTGACCTCAGGACGGAAGGTCCACACAGAGCCGTCTGCATGCCGATAAGCTTTCATGCCTTCGAAAATCTCTTGGGCATAGTGCAGGACGGAGGCGGCGGGATCCAACAACAGGGGGCCGTAGGGCTTGACCTGCGGGTCATACCAACCCTCTTCGACGGTCCAATCGATCGAGACCATGTGATCCGTGAAGTACTTACCAAAACCGGGATTCGCCAGAATTGCCTCGCGCTCAGCAACCGAGCGTGAGTTTGACGAGCGTATTGCTTTGAAAACCAGAGATGTGTTCGCAGTCATGGAAGGTGTCAGAGGATTAAATATAGTGATTGATTATAGCCACGCTCGGATACAGTGTCCGGGGCGAAGGGTCGTCGCCGGTTTAACTATTCCTGACGTTCCTGCAAGCGCCTGAGTAACGCCTCTTGTTCGCGGCGAGTTTCTTCAATTTCCTGCATCAGCCCGTCCATATCGACAGGTGTGGTGTCCGCTTCAAAATGTCCGGTCAAGGCATATTCGGGGGTCAACTCTCCCGCCTCGAACAGTTTCCAAATTTCTTTACCGTAATCGGTTGCAAGTAATTCTGGCGCAAATTGCCCAAAATAAACCGCCAGGTTTTGAACGTCCCTCAACAACATCGGTCTCGCTTCGTTGTTGCCTGCCGCATCCACCGCCTGTGGCAAGTCGATAATCACAGGACCGTCTGTCGCCATCAAAATGTTGTATTCGGACAAGTCACCATGAATGATGCCAGCGCACAACATGCGAACGACCTGATTAATCAAATAGGCATGACACTCTCGCGCACGTTCTGGTGTGAGCTCGACATCATTGAGTCTGGGCGCTACATCTCCCTCTGCATCGGTGACAAGCTCCATGAGCAACACACCATCCGTACAAATATAGGGCTGTGGCACGCGAACGCCCGCATTGGCCAAGCGAAACAACGCATCGACCTCGGCGTTTTGCCAAAGCTCTTCTTGCATCTGTCGTCCATAGCGCGTGCCCTTTTCCATCGCGCGCGCCTGACGGCTATTTTTGACCTTACGACCTTCTGTGTAAGACACCGCATTTTTAAAGCTGCGCTGTTTAGCGTCCTTGTAGACCTTGGCACAACGAATGGAATCGCCACTGCGCACCACATATACGGTCGCCTCTTTACCGCTCATCAACTGGCTCAACACCTCATCGACTAACCCTTCCTCAACGAGGGGCTTAAGTCTTGGGGGGATCTTCATCGGTGCGCACTCAAAGCATCTTCGACGGCCAAGGCGACCGCAGACAAGCGCGCATCGTCTCCATGCACAGAAGACAGCATCAACCCCACTGGCAACTCTCCCTCACGGTGACAAGGCAAGCTATAGGAGCAGCCGTCCAGCAAGTTGATGGTGAAGGTATTGCGCAACATCTGGCCATTCGCTTTAAAGAATGCCTCATCGGAAGCAATCAGCTTTTCAAGTTCGGGTGCTACCGTTGGCACCGTTGGGCACATTAATGCGTCAAAGCCCTCAATGGCTCGCTCAACACTGGCAATCCATGCACGACGCTTGTCTAGCAGTGCGATGTACTGCTGGGCAGTAATGGGAGCGCCCAACATCACACGGGCCGCCACGCGCTGGTCAAACTGAGCCTGCGCGCGCGCCAAACGCTCATGATGCACTGCATAAGCTTCGATAGGCGAGAGACCACCTGGCGAGTTGACCTTGGGGATGTCCGCAAACTCCGTCAACGGAATCTCAATAATCTGCGCGCCGGCTTCAGACAAAATTGACAAGCTGCGGTCGAAAGCTTGGGCAACGGTGTGATCCAGACCATCAAGCACCATGGTCTGGGGTACAGCCAAACGCATCCCGGCAATCGGCCGGCGACGCACAGGCAGCAGGGCACCCGAAAGAACCGCATCCACCGTGATGCAGTCCTGAACACTGCGCGTCATGGCGCAAACCGTATCAAGTGCACGGGACAGCTCTAGTGCACCCTCTAATGGCACACGATTTTGCGTGCTTTTAAAGCCAACAATGCCGCACAGTGCCGCTGGAATCCTAATCGAACCGCCTGTATCTGAGCCGAGGCCGGCAACGGAAAGACCCAAGGCCACCGATACACCCGCACCCGACGAGGAACCGCCTGGCACGCGTGCAACTGTCTGATCGGTTGGATTGACCGGTGTGCCATAGTGAGGATTGATACCAATACCTGAGAAAGCAAATTCGGTCATATTGGTTTTACCCACAATCGCCGAACCAGCTGCGCGTAGGCGCGCCACCACAGGGGCATCCTGAGTTTGAACAGCCTCCCCCTTGCACACAATCGAACCAGCCATCGTGGTTTCACCCGCGACCCCATACAAGTCTTTAATCGACACAGGCAAACCCGCCAAGGCGGGCAGCTTCACGCCGGCCTTTTGTGAGGCGTCTGCCGCACGTGCCGCTGCGAGGGCAGCATCGGGGTACATTTTGGTAAAGACACTTTTAGCAGCCGGCAAGCCCGCTGCCTCCAAGGCGCCTGCGACAAGCGCCTCGCGCGTTGTCTCTCCGCGCATCAGGCGCTGATTCAGCTGTTCGATTGTT
This sequence comes from Bordetella parapertussis, assembly GCA_945862495.1. Classification (GTDB taxonomy): domain Bacteria; phylum Pseudomonadota; class Gammaproteobacteria; order Burkholderiales; family Burkholderiaceae_B; genus Zwartia; species Zwartia parapertussis_G. The sequence goes on from CAMAYM010000068.1 coordinate 5,684, forward strand.
TCGTGAATGTGGATCATTAAAGAGGCTCTTCTTGTGGGGCGCTTACGCGCAAGGACAATTGACAATGTAAGGAACACCGGGCGCGCGGTCAAGCGAGCGTTCGGGAACGCTCAGATCAAAAAACGGTCTATCCCCTCTATCAATAGGTCTATTTGTAATTTTGTCGTCAGGTAAAGAGATAAAATGAGGGTTCGCATCATTTGATGCAACCTTATACAGGATACGACTATGCAATCATCACGTCGCCAGTTCATGATTTACACGACCGCCGGTTTGGCCTCAATGACCTTGGCCAGTCAGGCACAAGCCCAAGCCATGCTCGGCGAAGCCGAACCCACCGCTGTTGCACTGGGTTACAAGGCAGATGCCAAGACTGTCGAAAAAGCAAAATTCCCTAAGTACGCCGATGGCCAGCTTTGCTCCAACTGCCAACTCTACGCTAGCAAGTCTGCTGACGCGGGCACCTGTACCATTTTCCCAGGAAAACTGGTTGCTGGTCCAGGCTGGTGTAATGCTTACATCAAGAAAGCCTAATAGCTTGAGGTACTAGCTGAGAAATTCAGTTATTTCTCAGCTAAAAGTAAAAAAAGCTGCAACAGAAACTCTGCTGCAGCTTTTTTATTTGTCAGTGATCAATTACTGAGCAATGACACGTGCTTCTGTGCCAGAACCTTCAATGTAGACCTTTTGACCCACACGTAAGTTGCTCGTTGGCTGCGTGACGCTGACCAACACGCCACCGCTTGTGCGCACAAAAACCTGCTGACCTTCGACGGGTTTGTCATAATGCTTTTGAATTTCATTGCCAGCCACAGCGCCACCAATTGCACCCAAGACCATTGCAACCGCTTTACCCGTACCCGCACCAATCAGTGCGCCAACCCCGAGACCACCCAAGCCACCTATCACAGCACCGACACCTGTTTCATGGCTGTTTTTGATCTGCGTTGCATTGATCTGCTCGACCACACCCGAACGGATTTCCATTGGGGCGCTGGAGCCCGTCGGGGCGCAAGCCACCAAACCCAAGGCAACCAAAAGGGATAACGCTACTTTAGAAACTTGTCTTAGCATGATCATTCTCATTAAATTTGTTAAGCTTTGTTAAAAGCCGTTGTCGAATTGTAACGCTAAGCTGGTATGAATCACCACCTTTCCTGCTCTCGAAATGCGTTTTCCTCATCCACTCTCAGGAGACTGAAATGAAATTTAAATTTGCCGCAGCAGGAGCCTGTGTGTTGTTGTTGAGCGCAGCAAACACAGCGATCGCACAAGCACCCAAATCGTCCTTCACCTCTACCCAAGATTATGTGGCCATGTGCAGCAAGAAAACGGATGTGGCCGCGCAAAACTTCTGCCATGGATTTGGTCAAGGTTTGTTTGAAACATACCTGATCACACGTCACCCCAAAAAAGCGCCTGCTTTTATTTGTGCTGAAAACTCTAAAAATACCCGACAGGATTACATTGATGGCTTTATGAAATGGTCGGCTTCTAATCCTAAATTCAATGAAATGTCGGCTGCTGACACCATCCTGCGCTACCTAGCAGAGACATTCCCCTGCAAAAAATAAAGTCTATTTCAATATTTGAGACTGATCTCGTTTGAATTCAAGTATTACAGGAGTACTACCATGAAAAAAATTCTATTGGCTCTTCCTCTTGTTGCAGCCCTAACCTTGACAGGCTGTTCAGGCATGAATACCGAGCAACAACGCTTACTCTCGGGCGGTGCGATTGGTGCAGCAGCAGGTGCGGGTATTACGGCACTCGCACATGGCAACCCTATCTGGGGCGCGATCGGTGGCGCAGCAGTGGGTACGCTGGGTGGCTATATTTATAACAAGCACGAGCAAAATCAGTAAAACTTAAGTGCGTGTTTTACCCAAAAGCCTCGCTACTTGCGGGGCTTTTGATTTTTCCAGCGACGATGGACCCACCACCATTGCTCTGGATGACGAACAATAGAAAGCTCCAGTGCTTGGTTATACGCACGCGTATTTTTAATGATTTCCTGACCCACGTCATCATCTAAGACCGTCTCAAGAGCGGGAAAAAACTTGAGTACGTGGTTACCATCAGACTCTCGCCAGGAGGCAGCAGGAATCACCGGCGCACCCGTCGCCAAGGCAATAATGGCCATACTTTTATACGTACCGGCTGCCTGACCAAAAAACTCGACCTCGATGCCCTCTGGACGACGTGCATATTGGTCGAAAGGAAACACAATCGCATCGCCTGACTCGATCGTAGAGACGATTTCTTCGAGAGAGCCCCGCCGACCAACCACGCCGAAACCCGCTTGATTAAAGCGCCGGGTCAGTAAGTCACTCAACCACTTTGGTTTGATTGGGCGTCTCAGAAAATGGATACGCCCTTTGACCTGCGGAAAATGCTCAATCCCGGCAACCGTGGACACCTCGAAATTTCCAAAGTGTCCTGTCAGGATCAAAATCCCCTTGCCCGCCTCGAACGCCTGGATCATGCCATCAACGCCCTCGACACGCACGATCGATTTTTTACGTGCCTCAGACAAAAAACGGAATTGAATCAATTCTTTGAGCAGGGATAACAAATGGCTGTAATGCGCCTGGGCGAGCAAAGCGACCTGCGAGGGCTCAACATTTGCGCCGTATACACGATTAAGATTTTCTAAAATGACTGCGCGGCGATACGGCAACCAGCGGAAAATAAATCGCCCACCCCAAGAGGGCTTGATAGTGCGCTGAATCCTCAAGGCAACGGCCGTCGCGGTTGTTTCGCTGTGGGTCAGAGAAATTTTGATGGCTTGAACCAAGTGGCGGCCCATCACAATTTCAGCTGCGGGTGTTACCGCAATATGAGGTGCGCCGTATTCGTCTTTTACAACGGAAAAATCCATCGCAGTAATGATGTTTAGCGCAGTTTCCCGTGGAAACAACTTGAGGCAGGCTTCTTTGGCTGCAAAGCGGGCAGCCAAACTGGCGATCCGTCCCGGCCCATTGCCCGCATCCTCGATTTCACGTTGAGAAAAAAGCTTGTCGAACTCGCCCGGCATGGCCTCAAGCAAGCGCGCGACCCGCGCAATCTCGACAGTATCCACTGCACAACCGTCTGGTAAAGACGCCCCTTCCAGCGAGGCGCTCGGCAGTGCGCTCGGCTTAGTCACGCCATTCAACTCGCGCGCGCAGCGCGTAACAGTACTGCCGCATTTGTACCGGCAAAGCCTCGGCACAATACCAAGACGATATCGCTCCGTGCAGGGCGATTTTCCCGACTTACATTCAGACCCGAACACCCTTTAGCAAGCTGCTCAAGGGTTGCAATACCAGGCACAATATTTCTGCGGCACGCTTCTAGTCCTAGCGAAACATCGATTGCACCAGAGGCTGCAAAAAGATGACCGATCGACCACTTGAATCCAGTCACGGGGGGCATGTCAGCGCCAAATACACGCAATAAGGCCGCGGCCTCAGAGCAATCAGAACCTTGCGTACCGTTTGCGTGCGCCACAATCATGCCAACATCGGCAGGCTTGAGACCTGCGTCAGAAAGCGCACATTCGATGGCACGACTCAAACCATCACCGTCCTCGCGCACATCAAAGATGCCCTCGCCCTCTGAAGCATCGCCGCCCCCGAGATATTCGCCCAATATTGTGGCCCCGCGCTCTTGAGCAGAAGCCTCTGTCTCTAAAACGAGCGAAGCAGCGCCCTCTCCCAACAAGCAGCCATTGTGACGTTCGTCGTAAGGACGCAGCAAGTCCTTGGATATCAGACCCACTTTGTCCAGATAGAGCAAGGTTTGCGGTTCGATCGGTGCATCATGACCAATCGCCACCACACGTTGCGCATCGCCTTCACGCAAGGCCCAGGCACTTTCGATCACCGACAACACGCCACTCGTCGTGTGATTGGTGATGCAGCCGTTAGGACCTTTGAGCTGATTGCGAATACTGACATGACAGAGTACGTTGTTAGGCAAGGAACGCAACAACCACATGGGATTGACCATATTGGACAATTCCTGACCGAACTTGGCCAGGTTGCCACCTGTTTCGGCCATCAAGGGGAAGTAGTCATAGTTGACCTCAAAGGCTCCACCCCCTGAACCTACATAGCAACCTGTCTGGTCTGCATAATCATTGGCTGTGTTTTCATCCAAGGATTCGCGCCAGGCAGGGAGGCCTGCTTGCTCAATTGCCTGTGTCCCCGCATAGATGCCAAAGACATCCGAACGGCGGACTAATTTGAGCAACTTGCGATCGCCCAACAGCTTGCCGCCGTTGTACTCCTTGACCTCAGCTGCCAAACTGCCATTCCACTTTTCAGCGTCCCATGCGGCAATCGGCGCAAGCGCTGATTGGCCTTGGAGCAATGTGTCTATGATGCTGGCGGGGTCTTGGCCTGCGCCACAAATCGCACTATTACCAGTGATCACAATACGGGTCATAACTCTTACCGTCCTGCAGCGATCAACGCTGCGGTTTCTTCGGGGTGTCTGAAAGCCAAACAACTATTGCTGCCGCCAAAACCAAGCGAGTTGGAAAGCGCCATACCGATGCGTGCTGGACGCGGCACATCGCGCACAATATCCACAGCACAATCGGGATCAAGTTCACGCAGATTGGCGCTCGGGGGCATCAAACCATCCCGAATCGCCAAGGCACAAAATCCAGCCTCAACGGCTCCCGCAGCGGCAATGAGGTGGCCCGTGACACTCTTGGTTGAGCTCACGCCCACTTGCATCGCACGTTCGCCAAAGACAGCATGAACCGCCGCGCACTCGCTGCGGTCATTCATCGGTGTAGAGGTTCCGTGTGCATTCAAATAATTGATGTCGCGTTCAGTCGCGCCCGCATCGTAAATAGCGCGGCGCATCGCCTGAATCGGACCATCGCCCGAGGGATGAGAGTCGGTAATACGGTATGACGATAAAGAATTACCATCACCTGCCAACTCAGCATAAATCGTGGCACCACGCTGAACGGCACTATTCCACTCTTCGAGGACGAGGAAACCAGCCCCCTCACCCAACACAAAACCATTGCGCGTCAGATCGAACGGACGGCTGGCACGCTCAGGGGTGTCATTGTCAGGTGAAACGGCGGAAAGCAAACAAAATCCAGATAAACCCACAGGTGAAATCATTGAATCGAAGCCGCCGGTCAAGACGCGGTCAGCGACGCCACGACGAATGAGACGCAACGCTGTACCGATGGCTTGACCGCCTGAAGCACACGCAGTGTGAACGGTTGAGGCATAGCCGCGGATGCCGAAACGACGCAACAATAACGAGACGCCAGCAGTGGACAGGCTTCGGCTAAACGCCATGACATCGCTGGCAACCGGCTCAGTCAAAATAGCAGAAGGCTCGAACTCACCTTGGGGTGCTGCAGCTTGTTGAATAGCCGCAATTTCTTCGTGTGCGACCGTCATCATGCCGGCGCCCACGACACAACCCCAACGTGCAGCGTCTTGTTGTGTGGGTCGAATCCCTGCATCTGCAATCGCTTGGTCGGCCGCCCCAATCGCAAAACGATGGGCACGGCTGGCGTACTTGAGGAGTTTGCGATCATCAAGCGGCGGCAAGTCGTCAAAGCCTTTGACTTCGGCCGCGATGCGCGTGGAAAAACCGGAAGCGTCAAAAATCGTAATAGGACCTGCACATCCCTTGGCGGCTTTAATGCGCGCCCAAGTCGATGCCACATCCAATCCTGCAGGTGTGACAAGCCCAATGCCAGTAATCGCTACGCGACGTCTTGCGGTCATGCGGTTTCTCCGGAGTCAGGGACAAAAAACATCTTGGCACCTGCAATCGTTCGGCCCTCAGCCTGAGCGCCAACTTTAATCAAAATAGGTTCAACGTCTGATGGGCCTGGCTCGGCAACCTCCGCGAACAACTTCAGTGTTGCGCCGGGAGCAGTAAAGGCCCGCACCTTAACGTTGGTAATGCGCTGTACGCGCACAGGACCGCCTGCAAATGTCTTAGCCAGACGCTGAGCGAGTTGCAGCTGGGCATCAAGCATCAGTGTCGCTGGGAAAACAGGGCGACGGGGAAAGTGGTCTAAGAAAAATGCGGCCTCAGCGGGCACAGATAAATTCGCCTCGAGGCGCTGACTACCCTCACCTACGAGCTCGCGGAGCACGGGGTGAGGTACACCTTTGAAGGCACCAGGCGCGCGGCCTGTTGAGGTCAGCAGTGCAAAATCCGCACGCAAGGCGTCCGGCTCGTCAAACTCGAGAATATCGAGCATAGAGCCCAAGGTATCACTCAGCTCTAAAACGAGTTGACCGTCAACCAGAGCACGACCACGGTATTGGATCGACTCGGCATCGCACGACTCAATGTCAACAATCAACTCAAGTGTGTCACCAGCCTTGGGCAGACGATGCATCCGTGTGTCGCCTGCGAGCGCTGCAACGGGACGGTGCGTAAAGTCCACGACCGACATCGCCACCCACGCAGCAAGCTGACCGATTGCTTCAGCGACGAGGCTCACAGGAAAATGAGAGACTTCTGCAGGGATCGAATAGAAACCGCATACGCGGGACGTGCCTTCGATTTGGGTGATGCGATCGACAAATGAGAATGCCGCGAAGCGACAACCTGAGCCACCAGGGCCACCTGCACCACCCACAGCACCATTTGGCGAGGCATCAGAGGCCTGCGCCATTGAGACGACCATATCAGCCAGCGGCTTGTGACTCACGCTGAGCGCGGATCACGAGCTTGCAGAACGTTTCGGGTGTGTAAAGGCGCGCAATGTGATCAACACGCATGGGCGTTTTGAAGCGTGAAGCGTCGATTTCGGACAAGTACTCACGTAAACGAGCCAAACCTTTTTCGGTCAGGATGCCGTTTTCTTCGAACTCGGCAACGGGCATATCGCCGCGCACGTCTTCGATAATCTTGCCACGTGGAACTTTGATTTTGAAGGCGCGCTCAAGGCGGAACACCATATCCAAAAAGTCGATTGACTCAGCGTCCAAACCCTCAATCAGGGAGACGTCTAACTTGATGTCATCGACATCACAGCCCAATGCATCGGCCATCGTTTTTTGAACAGTCGGGAAGACTGCCATGATTTCTTCTTTAGAGATGACTGCTTCAGCCATGATTTACTCCGTATATGTCAACGCGCGCTATTTTAACCCAACTGCAGGGAAATCCCGCCTCGTGAAACTGCTGAGACAGGCATGATGCCCCCATTTCAGCCCATTTTAAAGCCGCCATCGACGTAAAGGATCTGTCCGGTGACGTATCCAGCCATGTCTGACACTAAGAATGCTACTGCATTCGCAACGTCTTGGGCCGCACCATACCGTTTTAACAGAATGTTGCCCTTTACCTCGTCTGCAGCCAAATCACGGACTTGTTGGGACATTTCAGTCTCAATGACACCCGGAGCAACAGCATTGACCAAAATCTTGCGTGGCGCCAGCTCAACAGCCATGGCCCGGGTGAGTGCATCAACGGCGCCCTTGCTCGCGGCATAATTAGCCTGACCGCGACCGGCTTTGGCCCCGGCGACCGAGGACAGATTGACGATTCGGCCTGCACGCTGGGACATCATATAAGGGATCACGGGCCGGGCAACGTTAAAAACGCCACCGACATTGGTGTTTAGAACGGACGAGATCTCCTCATCCTCCATCGCGGCCATCAAGTTATCGCGCACAATCCCCGCATTATTGATCAGGATATCAATGCGTTCGCAACGCTCACCGATGGCCTCAACCGCCGCCGCGCAGGCTGCCGCATCACTGACATCGAC
>CAMAYM010000069.1 GCA_945862495.1 Bordetella parapertussis
CGTGGCGGGTGGCTGCATCGGAACGTTGCTCGGGGACTTCGGTGCCGAGGTCGTCAAGATCGAGGCGCCTGGCAAGGGTGATCCACTGCGCGGCTGGGCGGTTGAGAAAAAAGAGTTTTGGTGGAAGGTCTACGCACGCAATAAAAAGAGCATGACACTCAATCTCGCAGCTCAGGAGGGTCGTGACATCCTGCTCGAGATGATCCCGCATTTCGATGTGATGATCGAGGGTTTTGTGCCCGGCAAGCTCGAAAGCTGGGGGCTATCACCTGAGGTCTTGCTCAAGATCAATCCTGGTCTAGTGTTGGTGCGCGCTTCGGGTTGGGGGCAGACAGGCCCCTATAGTTCACGTCCTGGCTTTGGCACGCTGATTGAATCCATGAGCGGTTTTGCCCATATGACGGGGATGCCTGATGGTCCGCCGACTTTGCCGCCGCTGCCGCTTGCAGACATGACGACTGCCTTGTACGGAACCTCTGCAACGATGTTTGCGCTATTTCATCGCGAGCGCCATGGAGGCAAGGGGCAAGTTATTGACTTATCGATCTACGAGTCGATGATCTCCATCCTCGGACCTGCTGCGGCCGAGTATCAGCATTGTGGCGTAATTCAACAGCGACGGGGCAATCGGGCGCCGACTAATGCACCTCGCAATACGTATCAGAGTGCCGATGGCAAGTGGATTGCGATGTCTGCTGCGACGCAGTCGATGGCTGAAAAAACTATGCGCGCGATCGGTCGTCCTGACATGATCGAGGATCCACGATTCAAGACCAATGAACAGCGCATCATCAGCGTCGAGGTGTTGGATGAGGCGATTCAAAGTGAAATCAGTAAGTTTAGTCAAGCTGATATGTTGGCGCGCTTTCATCAGGCGGGTGTCACGGCTGCGCCTGTCTATGACATTGAACAACTCCTCGCTGATGAGCATGTGCAAAAGCGCGAAGTGATCGTGGAAGTCCCGGATCAGGAGATGGGGACGATCAAAATGCATAACGTCATTCCCCGCTTATCCGGCACCCCCGGGCAAATCCGTTCGACTGGGCCAACACTCAATCAGCATGGAGACGAAGTGTTGCGCTCAATCGGATTTACAGAAGAGCGTATTGCTGCGGCAAAAGCTAAAGGTTTGTTTTAGCGGGTTCTGCTAAAACTGCTTGCGATCAAGCCAAGACTGATCAAGGCGGCTGATAGCCAGCAGATCCAATGAAATCCACTTAAAAAGGCTGCGCTGCTGGAAAGCCCTTGTTCAAGGGCCTCTAAGCGAAAGTGCTCGAGCAACCAGAGCCACAGTAGTGCTGCGCTGACCACACCGATCGTGCGCGTCAAAACAGTAAGGCCGCCCGCTACGCCACGCGCCTCGATTGGCAAAGTTCTCACAACCCAGTCTGAGTAAGAGACCTGAAAAAGTCCCAAGCCGCTGCCATGAACACAAACCGCAGCAAAGGTGAGTGGCAGTGACATATCGAGTGACCACAAGCGTGTCAGGCACAAGCCTGCCACGCATAGCCAGCCTGCGCAGAAGGCGCTGTTTCGTGTCCCAAGACGACCTGCCACCTGAGCGGTGAGGGCGGAGCCTATCAGCATGCCTAAAGCCCAAATTGCTAGCACCAGCCCTGATTGTGCGGGCCCCCATTGCGCCACCTGGGATAGGTAGTAGGGTGCGAGTAGCGGGATTGTAAAGCTTCCCATCTGCACGAGGATACTCAGCACATTAATGGAAACAAATTGCGGCGAAGATTTAAAGACCTCGAAAAGCAGAAAAACCGTAGAGGGTTTTTGTTGTGTCATACCGCGGTCTGAGCGATGGGTGTGGTTTGTTTGACCTGTCACACTTGCATGAAGCGTTGGGCGGTGACGCAGACGCGTTTGAATAAGGGGCAGTGCCGCGAGCGCGAGCAAGGCGAGCGGCACGCGAAACCAATACACGCCTGGCCATCCCATCAGCGCGATACTGAGTCCACCTGCAAGCGGGGCAATCAGACTAGCGATCGAGGTCATCGTGCCATACGCCGATAAGGCGCGCGTGCGCGCGTGCTCATCGTATAAAAACGTCACGAGTGCTGGGGCGCAAGAGAGGGTGAGGGCCATGCTGATCCCTTGCAAGACCCGCGCCGAGATGAGCCAGAAATAGCTGGGTGCGAGGGCACAAAGCGACAGCGCCAAGACGCCCATTATCAAGCCCAGTCTGAAGACGCGCAGGTGTCCAATACGATCTCCCAATGCGCCAAAGCCGATGACAAGTACTCCGTACGTCAACACATAACTAAGCGGTATCCAGCGAATCGCTTGCGTGTCGAGCGCAAAGGCCTGTGTAATAGCAGGGAACGCAACATTGACTGAAAAATCGAGTGGCGCAATCGAAGCGCCAAGCCCGATAATCAAAAGTGCGAGAATATTCAAACCAATTTCTTCCTAGGGTGAAACATGAGGATAGCCGATCAACGCCATGCGCAGGCGCAAGCGCTGTTTGATGCGTTGCGAAAAGGTAGTCTAGATCATGTCCGCGGTGGCGTCACACGAGATACCTATGGGGCAGGGGAGGCCTATGCGCACGCGCTGTTGGCCAAATGCGCGGCTGAGATCGGCTTGGAGGTCAAGCAAGACCACATGTGCAATACCTATATGGTGCTCCCTGGACGGGATCGTGGTTTGCCGGCAATCGTAATCGGCTCGCATCTTGATTCGGTCGCAGGTGGCGGAAATTTTGACGGTGCCGCGGGTGTTGTGTCTGGGTTAATCGCCGTTCAGACACTTAAAGAAGCCGGTATCCAGCTGCCCTGTGATGTAGTGGTCATGGGCGTGCGTGCCGAGGAAAGTATTTGGTTTCAAGTCTCCTATATTGGTAGTCGTGGCGCGTTAGGCCGTCTGCAACCAGAGGCCTTGGAGGCGCGCAGGATTGATTCGCAGCGCAGCTTAGCGGATCATCTGTTTGAAGCAGGGGGCGATCCCGAGGCCGTCAAGCGGGGCGATGTATTTTTGTCTCCCAAAAATGTTCGGGCTTTTATGGAGGTGCATATCGAACAAGCACCCAGCCTTGCGTTGATGGGCTTTCCGATTGCCATTGGCACAGGCGTACCGGGTAATTTTCGCTATCCCAAAATCAGGATCAAAGGTGAGTATGGTCATGTCGGTTTAGGCCGTCGCTTTCGACATGATGCTTCGTTGGCGGGGGCGGATTTGACGCTTGGTCTGGATGCGATTTGGGCAGAATGGGAGCGTCAAGGCCGTTTGATGGCTTGTACTGTCGGGGAGTTTCATACCAATGTAGAACGTCACGGGCTGACAGTGGTGCCAGGCGAGTTCAGCATGAGCCTGGATGTACGGGCGTATGCGCAGCCTGATCTGGTGGAGTTGGAGTCCGCTTTTCTTGCCCTCGTGAAAGAGGTAGAGAAAAAACGGGGGGTCACGATTGATTTGGGGCCGAGGGCCAGTGCAGAGGTGGCTCAGGCTGATCTGGTGCTAACGCAACAATTAAGGGATTGCGCGCGGGCGTTGTCCTTGCCGCATTGTGATTTGCCGAGTCCCGCATCGCACGACGCCGCTGCGTTTTGCGCCGCAGGTATTCCTTTTGGTTTTCTCTTTATTCGTAATCCAAACGGTAGCCATCACCCCGAAGAAGCCATGGCGACTGAAGACTTCATGTTGGCAACTGAAGTGCTCACGCAATGGTTGGTGAGTCAGCAAGACACTTAATGATCGCCTGAAGGACTGCGCGCTGCGCGCATCAGTGAAACTAGCGTCCCAAGCGGCCACCCGCGCGAGCTAGATAGAACCATTCCTGACCGGGCTGGGATTTGATGTTGGGAAACACGATGAAGCTGTCTTGCTCCGCACGCAATACAGTGCCATCTGCACGGGTGCCAATGACTTCGCCTTGTGTGATGGGATCAAAACTTTTCCAGGTTTTTGCAAACGTATCGTTCATGTCAAAGCGATCGTAGACATCGTAGAGTCCCAACACCTGAAAGTCCTGGGCAGGTTGTGGCATGGAACCATCAATCAGACCGAGGTAAGTCAGTGTATTGAGAATAGCTTGATACGCGACCTCACGTCCACCGGCGTCATCATGCTGACTGCATTCGAGGGTGATGGACCAGCCACCGGTTGAGCGCATGTATTCGGTCGTGCCGATACCATACCTGGTATCGATATCGACATCTTTTGCATTAAAGCGTCCAGCTTTCACCTCGGCTGCACGTCTACCGATGCCCTTGGCATAGGTATCGAGCCAGCCATAGACGAAGCGAGAGCAGCCGAGTCTTTGAACCAGTGCTTCTTCGATTTCAGCATGCGCAAAAGGCTCGAGAGTCTCTTGGTTATTTTTAGGACCAAACAGCGCAAAGGGCTGTGTACCACTTTGAAAAGAGTGCAGATCGAGCAGGCCATCATGCTTGGCCAAGAGTGGGCAAAGCCAGTTGGCAATATGGTCTTCGTATTGCGTTGGAGTATCGGTCGGGATGAGTCGACGGTTGAGGTTGCGATCGCCATTACGGCGTTGTAAGCGATACGCTTTTGGGTTTGTCACGGGGACAAAGGTGATGGCGCCACACTTTAGCTTGCGCTCGCCTGATTCAAATTGTTTGACAAGTCTTTCGATGGCAAAGGTGCCACAGGTCTCATTACCATGAACCGCCGCAGTGACGATTAGTCGCGGCCCTTCGAGAGGGCTCTCTATCCGTATCGCTTGAAAAGGACGCTCCTGGTCAAGTGAAAGTTGTTCTGGCAGGGAGGTAAGCAAAGAGGAGGGCAGAGACATCGTTGAGACCTTGATGGGCGGAAGTGAACGGATTAAACACTTCAATTTGTCATGATTTTAGAGGCATTATGAAAATAATAAAAAAAGCAGACGTGTTGAGCGCCTGCTTTTTAATCTTTGTGATGAACCACTCTCAAACGAGAGTGGTTTTTTATTACTCAGCCTTAATGTTGGCGTCTTTGACCGTCTTGCCCCACTTCGCAAAGTCAGACTTGATGCGATTAGCTGACTGTTGTGGCGTAAAGTCCATCGGCTCGTAACCCTCACGTTTGATCGCAGCAATCACAGCTGGATCTTTCATGATCTTGTTGAGGGCTGGGACAAGAGTGTCCATCACGTTTTTTGGCAGACCTGCAGGTCCGACAATGCCAAACCAGATGGTTGCGTCAAAGCCTGGAAAGCCTGACTCAGCCATGGTGGGAACATTGGGGAACATTGAGCTGCGCTTGCTCGCGGTATCGGCGAGCGCCACAATTTTGCCAGATTGAATTTGTGATGCTGCGGCGCCAAGCGATGAGAACAAGAAGGGCACGTGACCACCCAAAAGCTCTGTCATTGCAGGATTGCCGCCTTTGTAAGGAATGTGCGAGATATCAAGTTTTGCGGCTGCCTTGAATTGTTCGCCAGCCAAATGTCCGACACCACCAACGCCTGACGTGCCGTAGCTCCAGTTTTTAGGATCTTTTTTGGCAAGTGCAACCAGCGACTTGATGTCTTTTGCTGGAGAAGTTGGCAAGACGACGACAGCAACGCCACCCTCACCAACCATTGAGATAGGTGTGAAGTTTTTGAGCGGGTCGTAACCCATTTTTTTCATGTGCGGCAAGATGGTCATCGGGCCGGAGTCAGTGATGTGCAAGGTGTAGCCATCGGGTGCTGCTTTGGAGGTGAAGTCCGCGGCAACCGATGCGCCTGCGCCCGGCTTGTATTCGATGATAAACGGCTGCTTGAGCATCTTTGATAGCTGATCCGTGATGGGGCGGATCAGCTTGTCAGCGGCGCCGCCTGGTGCATAGCCCACCACCATGCGGATAGGCTTCTCGGGGTATTGGGCCATTGCCATCGGGCTAAATACCGACAGGGCAATCGCACTCGCCAATACTGATTTGATTAAACGCATATTGTTCTCCTAATTGTTATAAAAAAATACCAGGTGGATGGCTGGGCTATTTCCCTGGTTGCTGCTGGGTATGTCAACGTAAAAAAAGATTGAAATTACTTTTTATTAAAAAGCGCATCTGGAATCAAGACAATCGCACCCTGAGTGGTGCGACTTTCAAGTAAGCGATGTGATTCGCTCGCCTGGCTCAAGGGCAGCACAGTATCGATATCTAGGCGAATCGAAGAGTCACCCAGGATCTCAAACGCCTCTTTACTCATCGCCAACATTTCGGCGCGATCGGCGACGTAAGTTTTCAAAGTCGGACGGCAGACCCACAAAGACTTGCTGTGCAGGTCTTGTAATTTAAAACCTTCGACTTGACCTGAGGCGGTGCCGTAATTGACGACGAGTCCGCGTGACTCGAGGCATTTGACGGAGCCGTCAAAGGTGTCTTTGCCGACCGAGTCAAACACCACGCTGACGCCTTTCCCGTCGGTGATGCGGCTGACTTCGGCGACGAAGTCTTGCGTACGATAGTTGATCGCAAAATCTGCCCCAAGCGCCAGCGCGGTCTTGATTTTGGCATCGCTGCCCGCTGTAGCGATCACGATCAAACCGAGGCGTTTAGCCCACTGCACCAAAATCTGACCCACGCCACCGGCTGCCGCATGCACCAAAATGCGGGTACCGGGCTTGAGCGGTCGCATTTTCTTGAGCAAATATTGCGAGGTCAGTGTACGCACCAGTCCCGCAGCGACGCGGACGTCGTCGAGCGACTCTGGCACAGGGATGACCCGCTCTGCCGGCAACGCCACGTGCGTGCAGTAGCTGCCGACGCCGGCATTGGTATAGGTGGCTTTATCGCCGACTTTTAGGTCGCGAACATTGCTACCAATTGCTTGGATACGTCCGATGCCGCTTACGCCAGGAATGAAGGGTGGGGTAGGGTTGTGTGAGTGGGGCTGTCCAGCACGCAGGTAAATGTCAACGAAATTGACCGCGACCGCTGTTTGTTCGATGACGACTTCGTCTGCACCAGGAACGGGCATAGCAATAGGCTGCGCCTTGAGAACCTCGGGGCCGCCAATCGCGGTCACAAATACGGCAAAAGGTGCTGACATGAATACGGATCCTGAAAAGTGTTGATGCACGAAACAATTACTGTACAGATAGTGCTGCCGTTGCGTCAAAATGTGTTACCCCGTAGGTATTTACCCTTAATTCTTCGCTCTCGTGATTGTGACAATTCGCTGACACGCATACACTCGTTGTGCTTTGACGGAGTTTAGCTGCGTCAAAAAACCGTGGTCGATTTTCGACTGACTCATTCGCTCAAGGATATCCTCATGCGTAAAACTGTATCTTGGCTCGCTGGCGCACTCATCGCGACTGCTGGTATTTCGGCTCAGGCCCAAACAAAGTGGGATTTGCCTTCGGCTTATTCACCCAGTATTTTCCACGTTGAAAATTTGAACGAATTTGCTAAGGACGTCGCGCAGGCCTCAAAGGGCAAACTGAACATTACTGTTCACGCAAACGCTTCGCTTTACAAAGCGCCTGAAATCAAGCGCGCTGTCCAGGGCAATCAAGCACAACTCGGTGAAATTCTTTTAGTGAATTTTGCAAATGAAGATCCCATTTATGAGCTCGATGGCTTGCCTTTTCTGGTTTCAAGTTATGCCGGCGCTAAAAAGTTAGCTGACATACAGAAGCCTTATTTAGAGAAAAAGTTAGCTTCGCAAGGCATGATGCTTTTGTTCACAGTGCCATGGCCACCACAGGGTATTTTCACGAACCGCGATTTGAAATCGATCGCTGACATGAAGGGTTTGAAGTGGCGCGCATATAGTCCTGCGACTTCTAAGATTGCTGAGCTGGTGGGAGCCCAGCCAGTGACGATTCAGCAGGCTGAGTTGTCACAAGCGATGGCTACAGGTGTGATTGACTCTTATATGTCCTCTAGCGCCACTGGTGTTGATACTAAAACTTACGAGTACATCAAAAAGTTTTATGACAATCAAGCGTGGATTCCTAAAAATGCAATCTTGATGAACAAGAAAGCATTCGACGCCCTTGACGCTGACACCAAAAAAGCGGTTCTCGAGGCTGGTGCTCGCGCAGAAGCGCGTGGTTGGAAAGCTTCAGAAGCCAAGACAAACGAGTATTTGGCTGCTTGGACAAAAAATGGCGGACAAGTCATTCCACCAAGTCCAGAGCTGACTAAAGGCTTGAATGATGTGGGTCAAAAAATGCTCGCTGACTATCTCAAAAAGTCTGGCAAAGACGGTCAGGCTATTGTTGACGCTCTGAAAAAGTAATCAATGCGACGCTTTCTTGATGGTCTGTATGCTGCCGCCGAATTTCTGGCGGCAGTTTCTTTAATCGGGGTCTTGGTGTCGGTGCTCTTGAGCATCGTCAGCAGACAATTGTCTTTTCACATTTCAGGTCTGGATGCCTACGCAGGCTATTTCATGGCCTCTGCAGGATTTTTCGCCTTGGCCTCGACTTTGCGTCATGGTGAGCATATTCGGGTCACATTTCTGCTAAATGCTTTATCACCCGCCGGCCAGCGACGTTTGGACATCGGGTCAATTTCAGTGGGATTGGCTGTAGTAGCGTCACTTGCATTCTTTAGCTCTAAGTTAGTGCTGGACTCTTGGACGTTTAACGATATTTCCACCAGCAATGATGCCACACCGCTTTGGATTCCTCAGCTGACGATGGCTGCCGGAAATATTTTGTTTGTGATTGCTTTCATTGACTTACTGGTCGCTCGCATTCGTGGTGAAGCAGTGATGATTGACACACAGGAGTTGCAACATAATGAGTGATCTCTTAATTGTTGGGTTACTCATCGTCTCCCTATTTGGTTTTTTGGCAGGTGGTGTTTGGGTGGGTTTGACGCTTGCTGGGACTGCCTGGATCGGGATGGAGTTGTTTTCCACACGACCTGCTGGCGACGCCATGGCGATCACGATTTGGGGAGCCTCATCCAGCTGGACCTTGACTGCTTTGCCGTTGTTTTTGTGGATGGGGGAAATTCTCTTTCGCACTCGGTTGTCGCAGGATTTGTTCACAGGGCTGGCACCTTGGTTGAATAAACTGCCCGGTCGCCTGCTGCATACCAACGTGATTGGCTGTGCGATTTTTGCAGCCGTGTCAGGTTCGTCTGCAGCGACATGTGCCACGATTGGCAAGATGACTTTGCCCGAGCTCAAAAAGCGTGGTTACCCCGATAATATGGTGATTGGTACGCTTGCCGGTGCTGGGACCTTGGGTCTGCTCATTCCTCCCTCGATCATTATGATCGTTTACGGCGTGGCCGCTGAGGTCTCGATTGCTCAGCTATTTATCGCTGGCATCATCCCGGGTATTTTTCTGGCGATGTTGTTCAGTGGTTACATTATGTTTTGGGCGTGGCGCAATCCTTCACAGGTTCCTCCCGCAGACCCAGAAATGACTTTCCGTCAAAAGGTCTATCAATCCCGCAACTTGATTCCAGTGATGTTGCTCATTGCAAGTGTCTTGGGTTCTATCTACAGTGGCGTAGCCACTGCGACAGAGGCGGCAGCGATTGGTGTACTGGGTTCCTTGATTATTTCTGGTTTTCAGAAGTCACTGAACTGGGAAACATTCAAAGCCTCCATTTTGGGTGCGACGCGTTTGTACTGCATGATTGCGTTGATTCTGGCTGGCGCCCAGTTTTTGACGCTTTCGATGGGGTATATCGGTTTGCCGCGTGCGTTGGCCGAGTGGATTGGGATCATGGGTCTTTCGCAGTTTTGGCTCATCGTCGTGCTGATGGTCTTCTTTATTATTTTGGGTTGCTTTTTGGATGGCATCTCAATGGTGGTGCTGACCATGGGCGTGTTGTTGCCAACGGTTCAAGCAGCCGGTATTGATTTGATCTGGTTTGGTATCTTTATTGTATTTGTTGTCGAGATGGCACAAGTGACGCCGCCAGTCGGTTTCAATCTCTTTGTGCTAGCAGGAATGACCAAGCGCGACTTGCCCTACATCGCTCGTGTGTCTATGCCAATGTTTTTCTTGATGATTTTTGCAGTGCTGGTGCTTTATTTTGTACCTGAACTCGCAACCTTGCTTCCGAAACATATGAAGCTGTAAGATGTTTTAAACGCCGTCAGTCCTCGTTCGAGGCTGACGGCCCAGTGCTTTGGACGCTATAGACTTCAACGGAGGTTTGTGATGAGTTCACCTAGCCTGGTTCAAAATCTTCGCCAACAAATCATGCAACGTCTGCCATTTTCTGAAATGGCAATCGAAGACGTTGATTTTTTTCTCACATCCTCTGGCGAGGCCTATTTCGCGCCGAGCGAAGTCATCGTGGCACCTGCCGACGGCCCCCCCAGTTTTCTGTATCTGATTCGTCAGGGACGTGTCTCCGGTAAACGTGTCAACCCAGGTTTGGTCGAAACCGTCTTTGAGATGGAGGCAGGAGATCTTTTTTCTGTTAGTGCGAGTTTGGCTGCGCGTCCGGTCGCGGCCACCTACACCGCGGTGACGGATTGCTTTTGTTTAATGCTGCCGGCAGCGGCACTTCAAACACTCTCCGCGCGCTCTCAGGCGTTTCGGGATTTTGCTAACAATCGTGTCTGGATGTTGCTCGAACAATCCAGGCAGGCGATGCGTAACAGTGTGGCCTCAAAGGCCTTACATGAGCAATCCCTCGAGAGCCGTTTAGGCGATTTGATTCGACGCGTCCCGATTGTGACGGCTCCACAGACCTCTCTGCGTGAGGCCCTCACACTGGTTCATGAAAAAAAAGTGGGTTCGGTGCTGATCACTGAGGACGGGTATGAGATTTTAGGTATCTTGACGCGTGATGATGTGCTGAGTCGTGTCACGCTGGCGGGCATGAGTTTGGATACTCCGATCAGCGAGGTGATGTCTAAAAACGTTAAAACCTTGACGGTCGACGATACGGCCGAAGAAGCGGCTGTCATGATGTCTCAATTCCGTATTCGTCATGTACCTGTATTGGAGCAAGGACGGATTGTGGGATGTATTTCCGAGCGAGATTTATTTTCCCTGCAGCGTTTGTCTTTTGACACAATTAGTTCAGCCGTGCGGATGGCAGAGGATGTTTCAGCCTTGCAAGAATGTGCGGCCAACATCCGAAAGTTTGCGCGTAGCTTGTTGGGGCAAGGGGTCAAGGCACGTCAGCTGACTTTTTTAATTAGCCATTTAAATGATGTACTGACGTCACGCTTGGTCATATTGCTGGCTCATCAACACGGACTAGATCTGGATGATTTTGCCTGGATTGCGTTAGGGTCTGAAGGTCGAAGCGAACAGACGATTGCAACGGATCAAGATAATGCGCTGATTTATGTGGATCGTAGCGACGCTTCCATCAAAGATCGTTATATTGCTTTTGCACGAGAGGTGAATGTGGCCCTGGATGTCTGCGGCTATCCTCTTTGCAAAGGTAACATCATGGCGAGCAATCCAACATTGTGCTTGACCCAGCAAGAGTGGCGACACCGTTTCGCCCACTGGGTTGAACATGGACACCCCGAAGACTTGTTAAACGCCGGCATCTTTTTTGACTTTAGATCACTGGTGGGTAATGATCAGCTGCTAAAAGAGTTACGCACTGAGGTGACCGAGATGACGGCAGAGACGCCACGGTTTCTCAAGCTAATGGCAGAAGCATCGTTACGTAATACAGTGCCCTTGAATTGGCTCGGTAGTTTGGATACTAAAAAAATTGATAATAAGCAGGTGATTGACCTTAAGTTACAGGGTACGGCGATTGTGGTGGAGATCGCGCGCATTTATGCGCTCGCGCACCGTATTGAGGCGCTTAATACTCAGGAGCGTCTGGCTGCACTTGGCAGAGCAGCGGGTGTGCCTAAAAAGGAAAGTTCTGCCTGGATTGCAGCGTTTCAGTATTTGCAGACTTTGAGGCTGGCGATTCAGCTGGATGGCGGAATGATTGGGGACAATCCGAATGCCTTGGATATTGACTCGCTCAATGCTGTCGATCGTACGATTTTAAAAGGATCGTTGTCGCGTATTCGTTCTTTGCAACAGCGTCTCGAGCTTGATTATGTTCGCTGAGCTCAGTCGTTGGGTAAGAGGTTTTGGTGGTCAGCGCGTCGCGGAGCGCAATCAGACCCAGCGTTGGATCATGCTCGATGTTGAAACAACGGGGCTTGATCCTAGAGCAGATCAGCTTTTGGCGATCGCTGCCATCGCTTTATGTTTTTCGCCAGCAACAGGTCGTTTAGACGTCGCAATAGGCGATAGTTTTGAAATTGTGCTGCGTCAGGATAAACCGTCAGGAAAGGAAAATATCTTGATCCATCATATCGGCATCCAGGCCCAGTCCGAGGGTAGTGTGCCCGAAGAGGGTCTTGAGCTGTTTAGGAATTGGGCTGGAAATGCCCCTCTGTTGGCGTTTCACGCGGCATTTGATCAGGTCATGATTGAGCGTGCCTTTCGACGTTTTCATCTAGCTCCGCTTGGTAATGAATGGCTAGATATCGAACCCATCGTGCGTTTGTTAGGGGGCAATACCAAAGCGCACGCGCTCGATGATTGGTTGACGCATTTTGGCATCGAATGTGCTGTACGACATCAAGCCGCCTCGGATGCTTTTGCGACTGCTGAGCTGTTAATGCGTTTATGGCCTACGATACATAAAGAGGCAAACTCCTGGTCGCAGCTTCGCAAGCTTGCACGTAGCGCCGCATGGATCCCTCACTAAGAGCTAAACGGTATGTCGGCCTCGAAGGTCTATAGCGTGTCTAAAGGTAAAATTACAGAAATTAAGGGATCAAAAGTTTCATGAACGTTCAAGACACACTCGTTTGGTCGGGGCTCATCATCGGTCTGCTGTTTGGCGCGACGGGACAGTTATCTGGCTTTTGTTTAAATCGTGCGCTCAAAGAATATTGGCAGTCTGGCGCGCTTCATAAGGCGCAGTCCTTCGTCTTGGCCTTGGCCGTCGCGATGATCGGGACACAAGGCTTAGCACAATTTGAATGGATCGATCTGAGCAAATCCATCTATCGCAGCCCAACATTCTCATGGTTGTTAGTGCCGATAGGTGGCATCCTGTTTGGTTACGGCATGATGTTAGCTAACGGCTGCGGTGCGCGTACGTTGGTGCTTTGCGCACAGGGTAATCTTCGCTCCTTTGTGGTCTTGTTGTGTTTGGGCATTTCCGCCTATATGACGTTGACGGGTGTTTTGGGTCCCTTGCGTCAAGCATTGAATCAAATGACGGTGGTCTCAGGAAGCAGCATCGCAGACCTGCCTTTCGTGGTGCAA
>CAMAYM010000070.1 GCA_945862495.1 Bordetella parapertussis
AGTAAATTGAGCCCCAACATCTTGATCACGGGTTGAAGAGAGAGACCATTTACAAAGAGGGTCGCCAGTACAAAACCGGTCACCGTGATAGCGATAAATTCGCGCACTTCAATTGGCAAACTTGTGCGCTCTGTGACAGCCAGCGCCAGAGCAAGTGATAAGGCGCCTCTCAAACCACCCCACCACAATACGACTCGGAAGCGAGTACCGATTCTTGCACCCAAGCCGGAAAAAGAAAGCAAAGGCACCAAACCAAACACAACGATTGCGCGGGCGGATAACGTCGAAATAAAGACTAACAACACGTAAAAAAGATGCGTCCACGTCGCCTGCTCCATCACCTTTGGAATCAGCATCGAAGCGAACAAAAAGATCAATGAGTTTGCCCAAAAACCAAACTGGTGCCAAGTTTGAGACAACGTCACAAAAGTCGAAGGTGCCATGCGCGTTCGGCCTGTCGAACCCACAACCAAACCAGCCACCACAGTCGCCACTACCCCCGAGACATGAAGGTAATGCTCAGAAACAAAATAAGAGAGGTAGGCCACTGAGATCGTCAAAGAAATCTCAGCTGCGGGCCAGCCTCGCAAAAGTGGAAAAGACAAGCAAGCTAAACGCGCAATTGCAAACCCCGTTAATCCACCGCCTACAAATAAATACAGAAAATTTTGTGACAGCGAGGTAAAACTCAATTCAGTTGAATGTGACAACACACCTACCAATGCTGCATACAACGCAATCGCTGCCGCATCATTTAATAAGCTTTCACCTTCCACCAGAGTATTGAGCCGTGTAGGTGCGCCCACCTCTTTAAAAATACCGATCACTGCAGCGGGATCGGTCGTCGCGACGATGGAGCCCAGCAGCAGACACACCACCAAACTAAAACCAGACACTTGTGAGAGCACCATGCCCACTAATACAGTGCTGACAATGACCGCAACGACTGCCATCATTAAAATGGGCCCTAAGTCGTCTAGCAGTTTGCGTACGTTCATCGCAAGCGCCGCTTCAAACAACAGAATCGGTAGGAACACGACCAAAAAGGTCTCGGAGGAGATCTCAAACGTGCTTAATATAGTGAGAAATTCGCCTAGAACCGGGGGGGCCCATTGGTGGACGTGCGAGACGTAACCCAGCACGCAGCCTGCAATGGCAAGAAATACTGAATAGGGGAGCTTGACCCGCCCTGCTAGGGGCGGCATAAAACACACCAGGGCAAGAAGCCCCGTGAGCCCAAATACAAATGAATTGATATCCATACCGTCAGATTCCGTCAGAACCTTATGGTAAAGGATGTTGAAGTATTTTTGACTTTAGTTTGCGAGCGCCAAGCGCATTTTTTTCATCGCTGCGACTTCGATCTGACGAATGCGCTCTGCGGATACGCCAAACTCAGCCGCCAACTCGTGCAGTGTCGCACCGCCATCGTCTTGCAGCCAACGCGCCTGAACAATACGACGCGAACGTGGGTCGAGTCCATCAAGCGCGCGATCCAGGCCGGCTCCCCGCATTAAATCTTCTGCGCGCCGCTCAAGGACCTGCGTAGGGTCAGCATGCCCCTCATCAGACAGGTAAGCAATCGGTGCGAAGGAGTCTTCGTCATCATCCTGATTTTCAAGTGACATTTCCCGACCAGAAAGACGCACTTCCATTTCTCTGACGTCTTCGTTCCGCACGTTGAGATGTGCAGCAATTTCATCCACTTGCTTTGAGTCAAGCGTCTGACCATCTGGACGCATACTGCGTAAATTAAAAAACAACTTACGCTGCGCTTTGGTCGTAGCGACCTTCACCATGCGCCAATTGCGCACGATATATTCGTGAATTTCAGCTTTAATCCAATGTACGGCAAACGAAACCAGTCTGACGCCTCTCTCTGGATCAAAGCGTTTGACTGCTTTCATGAGGCCGACGTTACCTTCCTGAATCAGATCCGCATGCGGCAGCCCGTAGCCGAGGTATTGGCGGGCAACGGACACGACGAGCCTAAGGTGTGAGAGCACGAGTTCCCGCGCAGCAGAAATATCTTGGTCGTCTCGTAAACGACGGGCAAGCGCACTCTCATGCTCCGGTGTCAGCACGGGCAAGCGATTGACTGTCGAAATGTAGGCCTCGATCGTTCCCAGCGAGCCGGGATTGGAAATGGCCATTGCGATTTGACTTGGTTGCAAAGTTAAAGCTGCCGTATTTGTCATGAACATAGACTCCTGTTTTCGAGGCGCCTTCTTAAGCTTGATTTTAGCACTCGAGCGCTGCGAGTGCCAATATGACGCGTTTGCCAGCCAAAAGTTCCGTAATGTTCTCTAGAGTGTTAATCTGAGGGGCAGTTTTATGGTGGCTTTTACTCGTTGCTTGCCACATGGTTTGTCCCTGGATCTGGGTATGTCCGACTTAGTCAAGTTTCTTTCCAAAATTTTGCTTGCCTGCCTACTCGTCATTGTTGTGGGCTGGTCGACTTATATCGGCGTGCGTTACTACCACGCTGAGCAAGTGGCATATCGCTGGATTTCAGGTCTTGCAGCCAAACAGGCTGAATGGGAAAAGAAGATTGCTGCTGAAGGCGGCAACACCCTGACGGGTTTTTCGACCCCTGATCAGCCTCGCTCCGTCTCTGGGATGGAAGGTAACTTTTCCGGGCTGACCTACGATCCGCTTCAAAAGCGTCTGTTAGGCGTTGTCAACAAGCCAACTGCCATTGTTTCTCTCTCGACGGACGGTCAATTACTAGCGACCTATCCGATTAAGGGCATCTCTGATGTGAATGGTATTGTCTGGATGGGCGGCAATCGTATTGCGCTTGTTAACGGTAAGCGCAATCGGGTGGTACTGACAGAAATCCCCTCGGCCCCACAAGCCATTGATGTCACGCGCGCCTTTGCCCTGCTACTACGTTTTGGCGAAGGTGAGGACGCCAACCAAGGTTTTAACGGCCTTGGCTACGACCTCAAACGCGATCGACTCTATATTTCCAAAGAACATAGCCCAAGAGCGCTCTACCGCGTGAGTGGATTAAATTATCTACAGGCGCCTGACTCGCGCGGCCTGAGGATTGAGAACATCAGCTATTGGTTGGATGACATCCCTTTTGCTACGGACTTGTCTTCTGTTGAGGTGGATCCCGTTAATGGTCGCGTTTACCTTTTGAGTGAAGAATCTCAAATGATCGTGCAGCTTGATGGTGACAGCGGTCAAGGTCGCGGCATGCTTTTGCTCTCGGCGAAAGGCCTTAAACCGATGCCGCGCCCTGAAGGCATCGCTACAGATGACGCGGGCAACTTGTATATCGTCAGCGAACCCAACCTCTTTTACCGGCTTAAAAAGCCCTGAAATTTAGCGTGATGGACGATCATGGCTAGACAGCCCCGACTCTACGCGGCGGGTTATGCCCAACTTGTCAGCATTGAATTTTCTGAGCCCGCGCAGCGCTCCTTTCAAGGATCTCCTGAGCTTCCTTATCGTGACTTATTGACATGGCTTGGCCAAGCGGCGCTCTCCTGTCAGGTTGCGATCCATGGCTGGTCGATTTGCCCACGCTTCTTTAATATTCTCGCGACTCCCGGACACGAGGCAAGTCTACCCGCCATGGTTCAGGCGCTTGGACGTAAGCTTGCTGCTCAACTTCAGACTGGCAGTGTGTTTTCAGGTCGATACCACTCTACGATTCCGCAACCAAATCTGTGGGTGTTACCTTGCTTAATCTGGCTAGAACAGCAATCCATACGTGAACGCTTGGTCGATCATGCCGAGTCTTGGCCTTGGTCTTCTGCCCGAACTCACACCGGTTTGTCGAGCCCGTCCCTCGCTTGGCTTGCGCCGCATCCCGATTATTGGCGCTGCGGCAATACGCCATTTGATCGTCAAGCAAATTACCGCCGCGTATTGTCTGTCGCCCTGCCAGGATCTTCTGAACAGCACATTGCGTCTTCTTTACGCGGACAATGGGCGCTCGGCGATAAAGCGTTTA
Organism: Bordetella parapertussis; assembly: GCA_945862495.1. Lineage (GTDB taxonomy): Bacteria > Pseudomonadota > Gammaproteobacteria > Burkholderiales > Burkholderiaceae_B > Zwartia > Zwartia parapertussis_G. The sequence continues at coordinate 3,968 of CAMAYM010000070.1, forward strand.
TCGCTGAACTACAAAAAACTGCGACACGGCGTGTCAGTCCGGGCCCACGCGGGCGCCCCAAAGGCCGATCCGTCCCCATTTAATTTGGCGGAATGAATGAAATCTTTTAAATAGGGACGCACCCCCTTTTATTTTCTTGCATACACGGGTTTTCACGAGTATTGTTACGCCCTTGCGCTGCAACATAGCAGTCCAGTTTCTGGAGCACGACATGTCGACTTTTCCGTTAAATTTTCATCCGTCCAAAGCCTCATCCGCGCCTTCTGTGCCGGTTGTCGGCCTGCCAAAAGCACAGGGACTCTACAACCCAGCGAATGAGCATGATGCCTGCGGCGTAGGTTTTGTTGCGCATATCAAGGGCCAGAAAAGTCACGCGATCATTGAGCAAGGCCTCAAAATTCTCGAAAACCTTGACCACCGGGGTGCGGTTGGCGCTGACAAGCTGATGGGCGACGGTGCCGGCATTCTGATTCAGATTCCAGATGCCTTTTACAGAGAGGACCTGGCTAAGCAAGGCATTACCTTGCCCGCTCCTGGCGAATACGGTGTGGCAATGGTATTTTTGCCCAAAGAAATCGCATCACGGCTTGCCTGTGAACAAGAGCTTGAGCGCTCCGTTCGCGCTGAAGGCCAGGTCGTTCTTGGCTGGCGTGACGTTCCGGTTGATGCAGAGATGCCAATGTCGCCCGCTGTGCGCGCTTGCGAGCCTGTGATCCGTCAGCTGTTCATTGGTCGCGGTGCCGATGTGATGGTGCCTGACGCCTTAGAACGCAAGCTCTACGTCATCCGCAAGACTGCGAGCCACGCCATTCAGGCCATGGGGCTCGCCCATGGCAAAGAATATTTCGTACCCTCCGCCTCAGTTCGCACTGTCGTTTACAAGGGTCTGCTGCTGGCTGACCAAGTCGGTCGTTACTATCGCGATTTAGCAGACCCACTGACTGTTTCAGCGGTTGCCTTGGTGCACCAACGTTTCTCCACCAACACGTTCCCTGCTTGGCCGCTTGCCCACCCCTACCGCATGATTGCGCACAATGGTGAGATCAACACAGTCAAGGGCAACTTTAACTGGCTTCGCGCACGCGAAGGGATGATGCAATCCGCAGTACTGGGTGACGACCTCAAGAAGCTCTACCCGATCGTGTACGAAGGTCAGTCCGACACCGCCACGTTCGATAACTGCTTGGAGCTCTTGGTCAACTCAGGCTATTCGCTCGCGCATGCCATGATGATGATGATTCCCGAGGCGTGGGAACAACACACGCACATGGATCCAAGTCGTCGTGCGTTCTACGAATATCACGCTGCAATGATGGAACCCTGGGATGGTCCAGCTGCCGTCGCGTTTACGGACGGCCGCCAGATTGGTGCGACGCTTGATCGCAATGGCTTGCGTCCTGCCCGCTACCTGATAACGGATGACGATATGGTCATCATGGCCTCCGAAGCCGGCACACTACCCATTCCAGAAAACAAAATCGTCAAAAAATGGCGCCTGCAACCTGGCAAGATGTTCCTGATCGACCTTGAACAAGGCCGCATCATTGACGACGCCGAAATCAAGTCACAACTTGCAAACTCTCGCCCATATCGCCAATGGATTGATCGCGTACGCGTCAAGCTTGAGTCTTTGCCTACACCCGTCACCTCAAAACTCCCTGCCGTCACCACGAGCTTGCTTGATCGTCAACAAGCCTTTGGCTGGACGCAAGAGGACTTCAAGTTTGTGCTGGACGTGATGGCTGAAACAGGTGAAGAAGCGATCGGCTCTATGGGTAACGATGCACCACTTGCGGTGCTGTCTAGCCGAGCAAAACCTTTCTACAATTATTTCCGTCAGCTTTTTGCACAGGTGACCAATCCTCCGATCGATCCGATCCGTGAACAAATGGTCATGTCCTTGGTGTCCTTCGTCGGCCCCAAGCCCAATCTGCTCGACATCAACAACGTCAATCCGCCTTTGCGCCTCGAAGTCAATCAGCCCGTGCTGGACGACAAAGAAATGGCCAGAATCCGCGGTATCTCCGAACTGACTGGCAACAAATTCCGTAGTTTCGAACTTCATATCAGCTACCCAGCAGCTTGGGGCGCGCACGGTATCGAGGCGCGTCTCGCTGCGTTATGTGCTCGCGCAGTGGATGCCGTCAAAAGTGGCTACACCGTACTCGTTTTAACGGATCGCAATGTCGACAGCGAACATGTGGCCATCCCTGCACTACTCGCGACCTCAGCCGTGCATCAACACCTCATTCGCGAAGGTCTGCGTACAAATACTGGCTTGGTTGTTGAGACAGGCTCCGCGCGCGAAGTCCACCACTTTGCCTTGCTGGGAGGCTATGGCGCCGAAGCGATTCACCCCTTCCTTGCTATCGAGAGCATTGCTGCTATCAGCAAAGATCCAGGAAAAGCAGTAAAAAACTATGTCAAAGCAATTGGCAAAGGTCTCAACAAAGTGATGTCCAAGATGGGCATCTCGACCTACATGTCTTACTGTGGTGCTCAAATTTTCGAAGCGGTCGGCTTGCGTACGGACCTCGTCACGAAATACTTCTCAGGGACCTCAAGCACAATCGAAGGGATCGGTATTTTCGAAGTCGCCGAAGAGGCACTTCGTACGCATCGCGCAGCGTTTAGCAATGACCCCGTATTGGCAAATGCCCTTGAAACTGGCGGAGAATACGCATTCCGGGTACGCGGCGAAGAGCACATGTGGACCCCTGATTCCATCGCTAAGTTGCAGCACGCGACTCGTGCGAATAACTACAGCACTTACAAAGAGTACGCGCAACTCATCAACGACCAAAGCCGTCGCCACATGACCTTGCGAGGACTGTTTGAGTTCAAGGTTGATCCAGCAAGAGCCATCCCTCTGGATCAAGTTGAGCCCGCAAAAGAAATCGTCAAACGTTTTGCGACTGGCGCGATGTCGCTTGGCTCAATTTCGACAGAGGCGCACTCGGTACTCGCTGTTGCCATGAATCGAATGGGTGGTAAATCCAACACTGGCGAAGGCGGTGAGGATGAGCTGCGCTATCGTAATGAATTACGTACCGGCAAGAGCGGCATCAAAGCAGGCGCCACCTTGGCCAGCGAGCTGGGTGCAGATCGCATTGCCGCAGATGTACCCTTGCAAGAGGGCGACTCCATGCGCTCCAAGATCAAGCAAGTGGCGTCAGGCCGTTTTGGTGTCAGTGCAGAGTATCTTTCGAGCGCAGACCAAATCCAAATCAAAATGGCTCAAGGCGCCAAGCCTGGTGAGGGCGGTCAACTGCCCGGTCACAAAGTTTCCGAATACATTGCGAAGCTGCGTTGCTCTGTACCAGGCGTGGGTCTGATTTCGCCTCCACCTCATCACGATATCTACTCTATCGAAGACTTGGCACAACTGATTCACGATCTCAAAAATGTGAACGATCGCGCCTCGATTTCTGTCAAGCTCGTGTCTGAAATAGGCGTGGGCACCGTGGCAGCGGGTGTGGCAAAAGCCAAGGCTGATCACGTCACCATCTCAGGACACGACGGCGGCACCGGTGCATCGCCCGTCTCTTCCATCAAACATGCCGGCACACCCTGGGAACTCGGTCTTGCTGAAACACAGCAAACCCTGGTGCTCAATCAACTGCGTAGCCGTATCCGCGTACAAGCGGACGGCCAGATGAAGACGGGTCGTGACGTGGTGATTGGTGCGCTCCTCGGCGCGGATGAGTTTGGCTTTGCAACGGCTCCGCTCGTCGTTGAGGGCTGCATCATGATGCGTAAATGTCACCTCAACACCTGCCCTGTCGGCGTTGCAACACAAGACCCCGTTTTGCGTCAGAAATTCCAAGGTAAACCTGAGCATGTTGTGAACTACTTCTTTTTTGTTGCAGAAGAGGTTCGCGAGATCATGGCACAACTCGGTATCAGCAGCTTTGATGACTTAGTGGGCCGCGTTGATTTGGTCGATACACGCTCTGGCATCGAGCACTGGAAAGCACACGGTCTGGACTTTACGCGCGTCTTTTACCAGCCCACAACAGAGAGTCCTCGTCGTCAGACCGAAACGCAGGATCATGGCCTCGATACTGCACTGGATCATCAGTTGATTGAGCGCAGCCTTCCCGCGATCGAACGTGGCGAAAAAGTCTCGTTCATCGTGCCGGTTCGCAACCGTAACCGCACGATCGGCGCCATGTTGTCTGGTCTGGTGGCCTCACGCTACGGAGACGAAGGCTTGCCAGATGACACGATTCACATTCAGTGCAATGGCACAGCGGGTCAAAGTTTTGGAGCCTTCCTCGCAAGAGGCATCACGCTTGATCTGGTAGGCGAAGGCAACGATTACGTTGGCAAAGGCCTGTCGGGCGGACGTATCATTGTTCGCTCTCCCAATGATTTCCGTGGTTTTGGGCCCGATCACATCATTATCGGCAACACCGTTTTGTACGGTGCGACTGGGGGCGAAGCCTATTTCAACGGCGTGGGGGGTGAACGTTTCGCTGTCCGAAACTCTGGCGCAGCCGCTGTCGTAGAAGGAACGGGTGACCACGGTTGCGAATACATGACGGGCGGAACAGTGGTGGTATTGGGAGAAACGGGTCGTAACTTCGCAGCGGGCATGTCCGGTGGTGTCGCGTACGTCTGGGATCCTGAAGGTACTTTCGCAGAGCGTTGCAATATGACGATGGTGGCAATTGAGCCTGTTTTGTCCACCGCCTTACAAACGAAAGAGCAAGGGATCGATGTCTGGCACAGCATGACACGCAGCGGTGAGCGCGAAACAGACGAAGCAATTCTGAAGCGCCTAGTTGAAAATCATTTCCATTACACAGGCAGTTTCCGTGCGCGAGAACTCGTCAGCAACTGGGAAAGCGCCCGCAGTAAATTCGTCAAAGTCATGCCCGTTGACTACAAGCGCGCCCTAGGCGAAATGTGGCGCGCCGCAAACCCTCAGCCTAAAGCAGCTTAAGGAATTATCATGGGAAAAATTACTGGATTTCTCGAAGTTAAACGCCTGCAAGAGGCCTCCGAGCCTCCCGCAAACAGACTCAAGCACTGGAAAGAATTTGTCCTTCACCTCAGTGACGAGCAGGCAGGCAAACAAGCCGCTCGCTGCATGGACTGTGGCGTTCCTTTTTGTAACAACGGCTGCCCCGTCAACAACATCATTCCCGACTGGAATGAGTTGGTATATCGCCAAAACTGGCGCGGCGCTTTGGATGTCTTGCACTCCACCAACAACTTCCCCGAATTTACTGGGCGCATTTGTCCAGCACCTTGCGAAGCCGCTTGTACGCTCAATATTAATGACGATGCTGTTGGTATCAAATCCATTGAGCACGCGATCATTGATAAGGGCTGGGAAGAAGGTTGGGTCGTACCGCAAGTGCCCACTCAAAAAACGGGCAAGAAAGTCGCCGTAATTGGTTCGGGCCCCGCAGGGCTGGCGTGTGCACAGCAGCTGGCGCGTGTCGGTCATGACGTAACGGTCTTTGAAAAGAATGACCGTGTGGGTGGTTTGCTACGTTATGGCATTCCAGACTTCAAACTCGAAAAGAAACTGATTGACCAGCGCATTGCACAAATGCAAGCTGAAGGTGTGACCTTCAAGCCTTCGCATTATGTGGGCCAAGCCAGTGATGTGAGCGAAAAAGGCCTGACCGTTAAAACACCTGAAGCGCTTAAAAATGAGTTCGATGCAATCGTTCTGACGGGTGGCTGCGAAACGCCACGTGATTTACCTATTGCCGGCCGCGAACTGGATGGCGTGATGTACGCCATGGACTTTTTAAGTCCTCAAAATAAAGTCGTTGCAGGCGACAAGCTCAGCAGTCAAGTCTTAGCCAAGGGCAAGCATGTTGTTGTCATCGGTGGTGGTGACACAGGCTCTGACTGTGTAGGGACCAGTAACCGTCATGGCGCCAAGTCAGTCACACAGATTGAGCTGATGCCACGTCCACCAGAGAGTGAGAACAAAGCCATGACCTGGCCATATTGGCCTGCCAAGCTTCGTACCTCCTCATCGCATGAAGAAGGTGCTGAAAGAGATTGGGCGATTACAAGTAAGTCGCTTGCTGGCAAAAATGGCAAAGTCGAGAAACTCGTCGCTGCGCGCGTAGAGTGGATCAAAGACGAAGCCACAGGTCAGATGCGCATGCAAGAAGTCAAAGGTTCAGAGTTCGACATTCAAGCTGACTTAGTTTTATTGGCAATGGGCTTTGTTGCACCCGTGCGTAATGTGTTGACGGCTTTTGGCATCGACCAGGATCCCCGCGGAAATGCCCGCGCCAATACCGATGACTACAAGAGCAGCGTGGACAAGGTCTTTGCAGCGGGGGACATGCGACGTGGTCAGTCCCTCGTCGTCTGGGCGATTCGGGAAGGACGTCAATGTGCACGCTCCGTCGATGAATTCTTAATGGGTTCCAGCGAGCTTCCACGCTAATTAGGTGACGACATGCACACCCGAGGCATTTGATACATTTATTGCCTCGGAAACTAAAAAAAGACAAAAATCATTCAATTCGCAGACATCAAGCTAAATTAAGCTTCTATTTGTCTCAAGGACTCAATCTGTTACGTTCAGCGAACAGCGAGCGCTACAATGCAAGTTCCGGGTAGTTAATACCCGTCCTAGCCTTTTGGCGATGACTTGACCGGCTTTCTCATGCCCTCGCTTTCCTCCGTCCCTGACGATCTTGTTTTACGCCTGACAGGTGTGTCGTTAGGCTATGGGGACGTGAACATCCTTCGTGAGATTTCTCTCGATGTACGACGGGGGCAAGTTGTCGCATTGATGGGGGGCTCAGGTTCGGGCAAAACCACGCTGCTTCGGGCGGCAACCGGACAAATTAAAGCGCAGGCGGGTCAAGTCCTTTTATTTGACAAGGACCTTGCGCACGTTAACGTTACCGAGCTTCAGACATTACGCCAGAAAATGGGCGTCCTGTTTCAGCAAGGTGCGCTGTTTACAGATCTCAACGTTTACGAAAACGTCGCCTTTCCACTGCGTGAACATACCCAGCTTGCTGCCCCTGCTTTACTGAGCCGCGTGCTCGACACACTCGAGGCCGTTGGCTTGCGTGCTGCCGCACACCTCAAAGTATCGGAAATTTCCGGCGGGATGGCGCGTCGTGTCGCGCTGGCACGTGCCGTCGTCCTTGAGCCTGAGCTCGTACTCTATGACGAGCCTTTCGCAGGTTTGGATCCGATCTCCCTAGGTATTACCGCACGTCTGATTAGGAGCCTGTCGGATCGCCTAGGCTGTGCCTCCGTCGTCATTACACATGACATCACCGAATCATTTGCCATCGCAGATCACGTTTACCTCGTGGGTCAAGGCGTCATCAAGGCGCATGGTACGCCCGCAACGCTTGGAAATTCGCCCGACCCCTATGTTCAACAATTTCTAAAGGGCAACTCTGACGGCCCTGTGCCCTTTGACTATCCCAACTCACCGAAATTCGATGCGTGGTTAAAACAGCAAGAGGTCAAGAGATGAGCTTCTCAACATCTCTGTCAACGGTCGGTCGCAGCGTGCGCTCCCGCGTGAGCGGTCTTGGAACGTTTACAAGATTTTTCTGGCTACTGCTCCAACGCAGCAGCATCGTGCTATCTCGGCCACGTCTTGTTTCACAACAAATTCATTTCATTGGCAACTATTCATTACTCATCATTGCCGTGTCCGGGCTCTTTGTCGGCTTCGTGTTGGGCCTACAAGGGTACTACACGCTTAATCGTTATGGCTCCGAAGAAGCGCTTGGGCTGCTGGTGGCCTTATCGCTCACACGCGAACTAGGGCCTGTCGTCACGGCACTTCTGTTTGCCGGCCGGGCGGGCACGTCTTTAACGGCCGAGATTGGTTTGATGAAAGCAGGAGAACAACTCGCGGCGATGGAAGTCATGGCGGTTGACCCTGTGCGAAGAGTACTGGCGCCTCGGTTCTGGGGTGGCGTCATCGCTATGCCAATCTTGGCAGCCGTCTTTTCTATGGTGGGCATTCTGGGCGGCTGGATTGTAGGGGTATTGATGATTGGCATCGACACCGGCGCATTCTGGTCACAAATGCAAAGCGGTGTCGACATCTGGAAAGATATTATGACCGGCGTGATTAAAAGCTTCGTTTTCGGCGTCGCCGTAACCCTGATCGCACTTTACGAAGGCTGGCAGTCCCGTCCAACGCCTGAGGGCGTCGCACGCGCCACCACGCGTACTGTGGTGGCAGGCTCGCTGGCTGTACTGGGACTTGATTTTCTGCTGACTGCATTAATGTTCAGCAACTGATATCGGAATAGAAATGTCTACTGAAAAAACAGATTGGTGGGTTGGGCTTTTTGTACTGTTAGGTGCAATTGCCTTAGCGTTTTTGGCGCTCCGGGCAGCCAATCTCAGCAGTTTTTCTTTCGCACAAACATACACACTCTCGGCCGCATTCGACAACATAGGTGGACTTAAGGTGAGAGCCCCTGTCAAGAGCGCAGGTGTTGTAGTTGGGAGAGTATCTTCTATCACTCTGGATACGCAAACCTACAAAGCCGTTGTAAAACTCGACATGGACAAAGCCTTTCAGTTCCCGCTGGATTCCTCTGCGAAAATTCTGACTTCAGGATTATTGGGAGAGCAGTATATTGGGCTGGAAGCGGGCGGAGACGAAACCAACTTAGCCAATCACGGCACGATCCAATTCACACAAAGTGCCATTGTGCTTGAGACCCTTATTAGTAAGTTTCTCTTTAATACTGCCGAAAAACAGGGTAGTGAGACGACCCCCGTGCCTGCGCCGGATCAGTCTAAAAATTAATGACATTTAGCCATATGAAAACGCATGTGTTTTGCAAACCTCTCTTAGTCGGCTTGCTCGCCATACTGAGTGGCTGTGCCACCCAGTCTGTCAAAACGCCTATTGCGGCAGACCCCTGGGAAAGCTCCAACCGTGCTGTTTTTGATTTTAATGACACCATTGACCGAGCCGTCTTAAAACCCGTCGCACGTGCCTACGCTTACATCACCCCCCAACCCGTGCGCTCTTGCATTAACAACGTCTTTTTAAACATTGGAGACATCTGGGCGGGCGTCAATAGTTCACTCCAAGGCCGCCACCTTGATGCAATCAACACCTTCGGACGTGTCATGCTCAACACCACGTTGGGTGTCGGCGGCTGTTTTGACGTGGCCAGTACCACAG
>CAMAYM010000071.1 GCA_945862495.1 Bordetella parapertussis
AGGCCTTCAGTTGCTAGGAGGGTATCAGGCAAACTGGGCAGGCGTTCAGGGCGTGGTAATACTGCCCGGGTGCGTAGTCCTTTAGATTCGAGCTTTTGCCTAAACTGTGTAAACATATCCGGCATCTGCCGAGGGGTAAAAGGTAAAGTGGCGAGGTCCAGCATAGTAGACTGCCAAAGGTATTGAACCTTGATGCCTTGCGCCCTAAGTTGCTCGACCTCCGCCTCTTCTTCGGGGGCGGCGATGTGCTCACAGACAATACCCTCTGCGCGGGTGGACTCGGCCAGTGACGCCAGCTCTGTCGCTGCGTTGCCTTGCAATACAAGTAGCCGACTCCCCAACTCGCGACACTGTGCATCCAGCGTTGCAAGTGTTTCGGCTACATAGCGTTTTCTTTGGGCACTCACACGCGCAAACCCCCAGCGGCTCAAGACTGTATCGGGCGGCAGTACATAAACAGGAATCAGGTGCTTGGCCTCGCGACAGGCTTTGTTAAGTGCGGGCGAATCCAGCAATCTAAGATCGTTTCGAAACCAATAAATTAAGGTGCTCACTTCGATGCTCCTGAGGAATCCCTGCAGCGGTCAGAGCAAAACTTGACGTTTTCCCAGTCACGTTCCCACTTTTTTCTCCACGTAAACGGACGTGCACAACGCTGACAGACTTTAGTGGGCAGATCTGCTTTTTTGCGTCCACGCATGGGGGAGGGTGTGGTCATGAAAAATCCAATGCGTGCTGAGTGGGGGGCGGCGTTTGTGGGGTGCTGTTGACACGTCTGCGGCTTGAGGTGCGAGTCCGATCCGAATGTTTGCGAGAGGCGTGTTTTTCAACAATCGCTTTTTTACCGGCTTTGACCTCGGCATCACTGCGTCTGTCGTAAAGACGACGTTTAGACTCGCGTGTGGCCGCCTCCAGATCCACCACAGGTGCCGCAAGCCTGTCAGCCACTTGGATGCCAAACTGTTGTTGCATCTCAGACGTTAAGTGCCAGGGTTCAAATAACCAAGTATCAGGGACTTTTTTGAGCGCGGGAATCCAGCGTCTGACAAACACACCATTCGGATCGTGGTCACGTGCCTGCTTGATTGGGTTGTAGATACGTGGAATATTGATCCCTGTGGTGCCAGCCTGCATCTGCATCTGGCTCCAGTGAATACCAGGCTCATAGTCAAGAAAATGTCTTGCGAGCCATTGACCGACTCCGCGCCAGTGCAACCAGAGCGGGTAGGCTGCTGTCGAGACGATCATCGCCCGCATTCGAAAATTAACCCAACCCGTATCTTTGAGCATCAGCACGCAGGCGTCCACCAGTGGCCAGCCTGTACGCCCTTCGCTGAGGGCCGCAAAATGTGCCTCGTTCCAGTCCTCTTCGCGCAGACCATCGTAGCCTCGGTGGACGTTTTGATACTCAAGCTCAGGTTCAGACTCTAGCTTTTGAATAAAGTGACAGTGCCAATACAACCGGCTCATCAAGGCACGCAGCCCTTTTGATTTACGACTCTCTCTGGAGCTTTCGCGATCCATGACCTCCACCATCGCATGAACGACTTCGCGCATGCTGATACAGCCATAGGTAAAGTAGGGAGAGATGCGTGAGCACGCCGTAGGCGCAGAGAGCGGCGAGGAAATGCCCCCCCGATATTGCTCGCTGCGCGTTTCCAAAAAATCACTGAGAACGGCTAGACCGAGCGTGCGACCGCCTTTTTGTCTGTGTGGGGGATTGAGTGGATCAATGCCAAGCGCTGCAGCACTCAGCGGGCGTGGCTCAGTCCAAGGCAAGGGTAGCGCATTGATCTGTGTGGGAGTGGGGAGGAGGTCTTGCTGCATGTGCTCCTCCCAGGCGGCTTGCCAGAGATTGCGATTGTGCAGTCTTCGCACCACGCCAAACTGTATGGGCTCATGCCAGGCAATGCCTTGCTGGCGGCACCAGTTCCCGACGGCAATGTCCCGCGTGTAGCTGAGCGCATTGCCTGTTTCCTGATGGGAATACAGCGCATCAAACGGCATCAGTGCATGCAGCCGCTGCAAGACTTCTAGCGCCTCGCCGGTGACAACATGTAATTGTCCACCGAGTCTTTTAATGGCGACATAAAGATCTCGCAGACTCTCGATTGTAAAATCGTAGTGCTGTGTTGAGGCATCTGGACTGCGCCAGAGACTTGGCTCGATCATGTAAATACAACAGACACGACCGCGTTTGACAGCGGCAGTCAATGCAGCGTGATCATGGACGCGCAAGTCCTTTTTAAACCACACCACACTGTTGTACATGATACTCCGTTGACGACATTACCAGCCTGTGCAGGTCTCTATTTGCCAAATAGATTTTGCACACTGGTGAGATTTTCAAGACTGGCAATACGGTCATAGAGTCCATCGTCTGCACCGCACATCGTCGGATTTTCGGTTTTGCCCGTTGCAATGCAATCCATGAATTTCGCTTTTAGGCCTGCCGCATCAATAGGATTTTTTGCATTGCCCAGTGGGAAACGAATTTCACCTGAGTCAAACTTTTTGCCATTCTTTGTTTCAATCACAACACGGTCTGTGAATGCAAAGGCGGGCTCTAACGGGCATGCCGTATCAACCGTCGTAACAGTGACCTTGCCGTAGAGTGCCGACACATCGGGTCGCGTAGCGAATGCGTCTGTCAATTGGGATAAGCCGACCTGGCGGGCTACCACGGCGGAGGCGACTGCAAACTGGGCACTGAACTTCGCCTCAAGGCCTGTGACAGGATGTTTATTGCGCAACATCGAAGCTTGAGCAGGGCCCATCGTCAAGTGAACGTGAGCAATATCTTCGGCCTTGAGATTTTCGCGTTCGACAATCTCCAGCACGCCGTCAATGGTTCGGTGACCCGAATAGCAGACAGGGTAGCGCTTGATCGACAAGCCGCTATCCAAAATCCGCAAGGTCTTACCGAGGGTGTCAGCTGGGCGCGTGAGGTCAGCGCGACCTGACAAAGACAGCGCAAACAAGTAGCCGGCAGGATGCTCAAATACATCGGGGGCAGAGGTCAGGCCGAGTTTGGACAGACGCACTGCGTCAATGCCGTGGGAGGCCGCACGACCTGCATGAAAGGGCTTGGTCATCGTGCCAAAGTTTGCAACCAGTCCACTGGCGAGACTGGCGGAGATGGCGAGTGCTTGACGCGCCTGATCCACAGAAAGCTTGTTCAGATAAGCCACCGCTGCGGCGGCGCCAACGGCCCCAAAGACGCCGGTTGGATGCCAGCCCTTCAAGTGGTACTGCTCGGGCTCGCGGCTGACAAGTTCTCCCCAGACTTCATAGCCCACAATATAGGCACGGACTGCATCGAGCCCGGAGCTATTGAGTTTGTAGCCCTCGGCCAAAATAGCGGGTACCAGCACGGTGCTAGGGTGGCCAGAGATCGCGACATCGTCATAGTCGAGTGCGTGACCTGCGACTGCATTGATAAAGGCCGCTTGTGCCGCAGGGTGCATCGTGCCCAAGAAGGGGACGGGCGACTCTGCAGGTGTCGTCGCTTGTGCGAAAAATTTTCGTACGATGTCGACCACGGGCTCGCGATGCCCTGCCATCATGGTGGCAATGGTGTCAATGAAGCCTGTTTTTGCAACGGCATAGGCTGCCGGTTCCTGGCCGCCAAAGGTCGGGTTGGCCACGAACGCTGCAAGTGCTTGGGTTAATCCTGTTGTCATTTTGTTTGTCTCCTACAGATTCAGTCTCTGCAGGGATACGCGTGGCATCCCTGCGTGCGGATTAGAACGAACGTGGCATGCCCATCATGTGTTCACCAATGTAGGACAACACCAAATTCGTCGAGATTGGCGCGATCTGGAACAAGCGCGTTTCGCGCCACTTGCGCTCGACGTCGTACTCTTTTGCATAACCAAAGCCGCCGTGGCACTGCAAGCAGGCCTCAGCCGCATGCCAGGTGGCATCGGAGGCAAGCAACTTACCCATATTGGCATCATCGCCGCAAGGCAGGCCTGCATCAAACAGCGCAGCCGCCCGACGCAACACGAGGTCAGCGGCATCCGTTTCCGCATGCGCACGCGCAATCGGAAACTGTACCGCCTGGTTTTGACCGATCGGACGGTCAAAGACACGACGCTCATTCACATAGGCGACTGCTGTTTTGGCAAACCAGCGTGCATCACCAATCGCTTCGGCCGAAACCAAAATACGCTCTGCGTTCATGCCGTCGAGGATGTACTTAAAGCCTTTGCCTTCCTCGCCAATCAAATTATCCGCAGGGATTCTCAGATTATCGAAAAACACTTCGGTCGCGTGGTGATTCACCATGGCTTTCAGTGGGCGAATATCCAGCCCTTTGCCCAGACCGTCTCGGATGTCGAGTAAAAACACGGACAAGCCTTCGCTCTTTTTCTTGCATTGATCAAGGGGCGTTGTCCGCGCCAAGAGCAACATTAAGTCAGAGTGCAGGGCACGCGAGGTCCAGACTTTTTGTCCATTAATCACATAGTGATCGCCTTGGCGCTCGGCACGTGTTTTGAGTTTGGTTGTATCTGTCCCTGAAGTCGGCTCCGTCACACCAAAGGCCTGCAGACGCACTTTTCCAGAAGCAATATCAGGTAAATACTTTTTCTTTTGTGCATCACTACCATGACGCAGGACCGTACCCATGGTGTACATCTGTGCATGACAGGCACCGGCATTACAACCTGACGCATGGATCGTTTCGAGAATCACGGCTGCTGCACGTAACGGCATACCGCTGCCACCGTACTCTTCTGGAATCAATGCGCCAAGATAACCAGAGGCTGTCAAGGCCTGCACAAATTCAGTGGGGTAGTCTAAGTTCTCTTCGAGGCCGCGCCAGTAAGCACCTGGAAAGTCCGCGCATACGCGTTTGACGCCTTCACGGATTTCTGGATAGTCTTCGCCCGTTTCGATGGAGATGTTTTGTTTTGGGTTTGCCATGTGATGCTCCGCTTAACAGCCTTTAAAGTTTGCTTTTCGTTTTTCGTTAAATGCTGCGACACCTTCCATCCGATCATCAGTGTCAATGAGATGGTTGTAAGCTTCGATTTCAAAACGGAAAGCGGTGCGCAACTCCATTTGACCGCCATAACGGACAGATTTCTTGATCTGCCTGACAGAAAGTGGGGCATTAGCAGCAATCACCTCAGCCGTTTCGATGGCTTTAGCCAACACCTCGCTAGGTTCCAAGATGGCATTTATTAGGCCGTATTCGCTCGCCTGTTGCGCCGTGAAAGGCTTGCCTGTCATCAAGATCTCTTTGGCACGGCGCTCACCAATCGCACGTGGCAGATTTTGTGTGCCACCCGCGCCAGGCATGATGCCGAGCGTGACTTCGGTCAGCGCAAACCGCGCAGCATTGCTGGCGTATATAAAGTCACAGGACAGTGCCATTTCCAGGCCGCCTGCGTAGGCGTGACCGTTGACCGCAGCAATGACGGGAACTGGCAGATCCACAAGCGTCCAGTACATGCGCTCAAATAGCTCATGCTGCAGTGTCCACTGGCGTTTTGTCATGCCATTGCGCTCTTTCAAGTCTCCGCCCGCACAGAAAATCTTTTCGCCAGCACCCGTCAAGACGATACAGCGGACTTCACCGGCATCCGCGGTCAGCCGGTTCCAGAGGTCCAGTAAATCGTGGCCAGTTTGCGTATTGATCGCGTTGCCGACTTGTGGTCGATTGAGGGTAACTTTGAGCACATGGGTGCTCACCATTTCAGTCGCGATGGTTTCGTAAGCGGGGAAAGTGCTCATGTTGCGTTCCTTTTGGAGATCAATTCAGAGTGTTCGCCGAGTTTGGGCGGGGCAGCATAGGGCTTGGGCCGAACGCCATCAAAGCTAATGGGCAGGCCGATAAAACGCATATCCGTGCCCGGGACGTCTTGCATCAGTCCGAGGGCTTCAGTTTGCGGGTGCGCAACCATTTGAGCGAGATTATTGACAGGTGCGCAAGGCACACCTGCTGTTTCGAGTTGCTCGACCCAATACGTTGTGGGCTTTGTGGCAATAATGGCGTCGAGCATCGCATAAAGCTCAGTTTGATGTTCAACACGTCGTGGATTATCAATAAAACGCGGGTCAGCCGCCCATTCAGGTTTGCCGACAGTTGTCGAGAGCGCTTTAAAAAGCGCATCGCTGCCCGCAGCGATGACGAGCTCGCCGTCGCTCGTCATATAGCCTTTGTAGGGAACAATGCCTGAGGCCCCTGAGCCTTGCTTGGCCGCAACCTCACCGTTGGAGAGATATTGGGCAGTGAGTAAGGACACCCAGGTTGTCGCTGTTTCGTACAGTGATACGTCAATTACTTTTCCAACACCAGATTGTTGACGTTCGAGCAGGGCAGTCAGGATGCCAATAATCCCCCACATGCCCGTACCCATATCAACGATGGAGGCGCCTACACGCACGGAAGGTCGGCCAGGCTCTCCTGTTGTACTCATGATGCCGCCAAAGGCCTGCATCAATGGATCGTAGCCAGGGCGGTCTTTGAGCGGTCCGACTTTGCCAAAGGCACCCAGGTTGCAATAAATCAGCCGAGGTTGTTTGGCCAACAAGGTAGCGGCATCAAGACCCAGCTTTTCAACATGACCCGGTCGCAGATTTTGAATCACAATGTCTGCATGATCGCAGATGTATTGCTGTAGCTCTTGAACGTGCTGGGGATCACGCAGATCGCAGACGACTGATTTTTTATTACGATTTAGTGCTTGAAAAAAAGGTGAAGCGCCTTCCCAAAAGGGTGGGCCCCAGCGCCTGGCATCATCGCCGTCGGCCTTTTCAATTTTGATTACCTTGGCCCCGAGTTCTCCGAGAATTTGACCGGCGAATGGAGCGGCAACGCTATTACCTAGTTCGATTACCACGAGGTCAACAAATGGACCCGTGCGTAGACTTTCTTGCTGCGTAGACTCAGACATTGTTGATTTACTTTTTGAGTGGTTTGCCCTCCCAAAATTATGTCACGAATTCATCCACCTCACCCGCAGCCATGGTGGGATATTCGGTCAAACTAACGCAAAATTAGCTCAATGGACGGGGGCTCATCCCAGATCCAGTTGCCATTGCGTTTAAAAATCTCTGGAAAATGTCCAGGTACGACAATATCGGTACCCTCGCAGATTTCTGCAATCGAACGTTTTGAATCCTCAATTGAGCCAAAACACATATCGCCAACTTGGGCGAGTACCTCTTTGGGATACTTGACGGCATCTCCTGCCAAGACGACGCGCCGACCGTCCTCTTGCGTAAAACGCAGCGCCTGACAGCCCGTAGTGTGACCCGGCACCTCAAAGTGCTCAATGCCCGGGGCAATCACACCTCTTTTAGGGAGCACCTGCAAGTCAAACTCCGCCAACAAGTCATGAATTTTCCAGGGAATAAACAGATCCTCAGGATGCGGGTTGCGCGCATAGCCGAGCTCGGTCTCGCCAACCGCCACTGGAACGCCTTTAAACAAGTCCAGATTCTGACAATGATCAAAATGCAGGTGGGACAAAAATACGAGATCAATATCGGTCGGTGCAAGACCGCGCTCTTTCAAACCATTGATCAAGCCTTTGCGTACGCAGTAGTGGCCGGTATCAAACAAAATGCGCGTGCCATCCTCGGCTGTGACAAGGGCAACGTTGCACAAGCCAAAAAAACCGCCCCGAAAGCTCAGGCTATTGCCTTTAATGAGTAGTTCATAACGCGCATTCAATACCGTTCTCCAGAAAGTACCGCCTAGCAATCCTGAGTGCCCTGAGCGTGTTAGCCGTTCAACTGCTCGCAAATCGCCGCTGTGACTTGCGCAGTTGTGGCTAGGCCACCGAGATCGCGCGTGTGTAGGCGGGGATTCGCAGTGACAGATTCGATCGCTTTCATCAGGCGATCTGCAGCGGCCTGTTCGCCGAGGTGCTCGAGCATCATGACGATGGACCAAAAGGTACCAATCGGATTGGCTAAACCCTTACCCATAATATCGAATGCGGAACCGTGAATCGGTTCAAACATAGAGGGATAGCGGCGCTCGGGATCAATGTTGCCCGTCGGTGCAATCCCAAGGCTGCCAGCCAAGGCAGCAGCCAGATCGCTCAGAATGTCCGCATGCAGGTTGGTCGCAACAAGCGTATCGAGCGTGGCAGGACGGTTGACCATGCGCGCGGTCGCGGCATCGACTAACTCTTTGTCCCACTTCACATCGGGAAATTCTTTGCTGATTTGAACTGCGATCTCATCCCACATCACCATCGCATGGCGTTGCGCGTTCGACTTCGTTACAACAGTCAAAAGCTTGCGTGGACGGGACTGGGCAAGTGTAAAGGCGTAGCGCATGATGCGCTCGACACCCGCACGCGTCATCATGCTTACATCTGTGGCGACTTCGATGGGATGGCCATGGTGGGCACGACCGCCTACGCCGGAGTATTCACCTTCTGAGTTTTCGCGCACGATCACCCAGTCGAGTTGTGCGGGCGTGCAACGCTTGAGAGGCGCATCGATACCAGGCAAGATACGGGTCGGACGCACGTTGGCATACTGATCAAAACCCTGACAGATCTTGAGGCGCAAACCCCACAAGGTAATGTGGTCAGGAATATGTGGATCGCCTGCAGAGCCAAACAAAATGGCGTCTTTATTGCGCAGGGCGTCGAGTCCGTCTTCCGGCATCATCACGCCATGTTGGCGATAGTAGTCACCGCCCCAGTCAAAGCTTTCAAACTCAAATTTGAGTGATTGATCTTTGGCTGCGATGGCGTGAAGTACTTTTTGTCCCTCGGGAATCACTTCTTTGCCGATGCCGTCACCAGGAATAGCGGCGATACGATATGTCTTCATGGTCTGATCCTTAGCTTTGCTTTTAATTTGTGCTTGGTAATGTACAACGTGTCTCTTGCTCTTTGTCTAAGACACACTTGATCGTTAAGATTTATCGCCATTTTCATAGCGCTTGCCACGTGCGAGCAATTCTGGCGTACCGATCACCGCGTTTAAGCCATCAAAATCCAGCATGGATCCTTGAAAGGCTCGCGTACTCCCGGTTGCTTTGAGACTGGCATAATAGTGCTGTAGCAACATGGCAACCGCCCGGACCGTCCCGCCGGGAAAAATCGCAATCGAATACCCAAGTGCCTGAAGCTCTTCGGCAGATTTAACGGGTGTTTTGCCACCTTCCACCATGTTTGCTAGCAGCGGGACGCGATCCGCAAAGCGTTTGTTGACGATTTGCATCTGGTCATCGCTGCGAACGGCTTCGATAAACAAAATGTCGGCACCCGCTTCCAGATAGTGTTCGGCGCGTTCCAGAGCAGCATCGAAGCCTTCGACTGCGACGGCATCCGTACGTGCCATGATCAGGGTGTTTTCTGAGTGCCGTGACGCAGTCGCTGCGCGAAGTTTTCCCACCATTTCAGTGGTTGAAACCAGTGACTTTCCTTCGAGATGACCACACCGCTTTGGAAAAGACTGGTCTTCGAGTTGAATGATGTTGGCACCGCTGCGTTCAAAACCGCGCACCGTACGTTCTGTGTTGAGCGCATTACCAAAGCCGGTGTCTGCATCCACGATCAAGGGAATTTGAACGCGATCCCTGAGTTGTGCGATGCGTTCGCTCACTTCAGTGAATGTTGTCAGACCAATATCTGAGCGTCCGAGCGCAGTGTAGGCAATCGAAGCACCCGAAAGATAGAGCGCCTCAAAACCCGCCTCTTCAGCGAGCGCAGCAGAAAGTGCATCATAGACACCGGGTGCGAGCAAAATTTCCGGACGCGCCAGTCTGGCTTTAATTGAATCCATCACGCTTATCCTTTTAAACTTATTGACCGGAACGAAAGACATTAGCGGGTTCGTCGAACCAGTTTCTGTTTTTACGTAAACGTGTTGTCATCTCAAGTGCATAGGGTGCTGCTTCGCAAAGGACTTCCATCAATGCATCATCTAGTTTGAGTCCCGCATTCGAGGCCATGCGTGCGGCAAAGGCACGGGTCTGCGCGTCACAATGCGAAGTTTCTGGAGTCAGGTCAGGTGCGACCAGCGTTGGTACAGGCTGGCCTGGCTTGAGCGCCGGGCGTTTATGACGTAGAGCCATTGCGTGTTCAAAAGCATGACCCACCTTTAATACGAGTGCATCTGCCTGAGGTGCCCCCACAATTTGTAGTCCCATCGGCAACCCCGCATTATTAAAGGCACAATTGACCGAGACGGCTGGACCTCCCGTAATATTGGCGAGTACTTGTGCGTTGGGCTTGCGCCAAAAGCTAATTGGGCGATGTGCCGTGATCGGCTGCGCCGGACCAAAACCAGGCATGACGAGCACATCAAACTTTTCGTAGATCGGCTGCATTTCCTCAAGCATGCGCTTGTGTTCTCGCGTGGCAGCGAGAAAGTCGAGTGACTGAAACATCACAGCCGGCAAAATGCGCGTTAAAAAGTCACGGCCATAGTCATGGGGACGTTCGGTGAGCCCTTGCTGTTGCACACCGAAAATTTCCGTCTCAGCCAAAACGACCTTGACGTCCATGTAGTCTTGCATGGGGCGTAGACGACAGTCTTGAACGGAGGCACCGAGTTTCTTGAAAATCTCTACCGCTTGCTCGAGTGCCTGACGGTGCTCCTCATTGGCAACAAGATCCTCTTCCCATACATAACGCAACACGCCGACCCGGACACCCTTGAGGTCCTGGCCAAGACTTTCTGCGTAGTTGGGAATGGGCTGTTCAAAGCTGTTGCCATCTGCGGGATCATGCCCTGCAATCGCTTGTAGCATCAGCGCGCAGTCCTCGACCGTCCACGCCATCGGACCACAGTGATCGAGCGTAAAAGAGTTCGGCATGACGCCTACACGACTGACTAATCCCGAGCTCGGCATAAATCCTGCGATGCCACACAAAGAGGCCGGTCCTCGAATAGAACCACCCGTATCGGTGCCAAGGGCTGCCCCCACAAAACCTGCCGCCACTGCTGCGCCTGAACCACTAGAGGAACCGCCACTAAAACGTGTGAGATCCCAGGGATTTCGCACAGGTGGCCAAGGCAAGTCTAAAGAAGGACCCCCATGAGCAAACTCGTGCGTGTTGAGCTTGCCCATCAACAGCGCACCCGCCTCGTAGAGTTTGGCTACCACAGCGCAATCGTTTGCAGGCACGTGCTTTTGTCCAATGCGCGAACCCCCCGTGGTCAAAATACCTGCCGTCTCATAAATGTCTTTGGCACCAAACGGAATGCCGTGCATCGGACCCAGGTATCGGCCAGCCATGATTTCGCTTTCAGCTGCTTTGGCTTGCTGACGCGCCAAGCCGAAGGTTGGCGTGATAAATGCACTAAGTTGATCATCCAGCGACTCGATACGCGCACTTAAATGATCAACATACTCAAGGGGTGAAAGTTTTTTGGCTTTGATCTGCTGTCCAGCTTCGGCAATTGTTAGGAAATGCAGGTCTGTGGTCATACTGGATCCAATCCTTGCTGTGCAAAGGCGCGTTGTGCATCACTGGTTTGTAAAAATTGAATCAATCTAGTGAGGGCAGCAGCTTGTGTACTTTCCTTAAATACGCCCGCAGAGAACACGGTGGATTGTTGGACTGCGGGGGGTAGCTTGCTGAAAATATTGATACTCGGCACTTGCATGAGCTCGCTCATTTGCTGCACCGCCAATTCCACTTCACCTTTTGCAACCAATGTGCCCGTCAAGCCTTCTGGCAACACGGTTGCTTTGGCGCGCACTTCCTCATCGAGTCCGAGCCGTTTAATGAGGCTCGCAAAATACATGCCGCTGGCGCCTTGTTTTGAAAAGGCGATGGAGCGTGCAGCTTTTAGCGTGGCTACAAAAGCATCCTGTGTAGAAATATCAGGTACGGGTGCGGACAGCGCAACGGCCATCGCAACGTCTGAGCTCACCAGGTCCACTCTGCTGCCTGTTTTTAAAATATCTTCACTAATGAGTTCATCCACCGACCCCGCAACCGCAAGCAGCAAATCGCCACGCACGCCTGCGCGAATGCGCTCGCTGAGGTGGGCCGTAGCACCATACTCAATGGCAATTTGGATGCCAGAGGCTGCAGTAAAAGTCGGGATCAGTTCATTGAGTGCATTACGTAACGCCATGGTTGAAAGAACGTTCAAGCGTGGTGCAGTGGAGAGGGGTTGCGTTGCCATAAATAGTATGTCTCGTTTTAAATGGAATGTTCGTAATGAATCTTATTGGCTGTTCTGATGATGGCGATTACTCTATTTTGCTGAGTGCTTGTGGATCAATATCCTCGATAATGGTCTTTAGATAGTCCACAAATACTCTGACTTTTGCAGCCAGCGTGCTGCGGGGCAGATGAACAATAGACACCGCTGGTCCCGCAATAACGTAGTCGGACAAAATACGTTGAATCTTGCCCGAGCGCAGAGCATGTCCCGCGATAAAGTCACTGACCATCACAATCCCTGCACCCGCGATTGCGGCTTCTAAAAGTGTCTCTGCATTGTTGATGTTAAGCGCCCCTGAGACGATTCTGGAAAAAACTTTTCCGTTTTTAGTAAAGTGCCATTCGCGATGATCTCCAGTCATGGGTAACAAATAACCCATACACTGATGGTGATCTAAGTCATCGGGAGATTTCGGGGTGCCATGCTTGGCTAAATAGTCTGGTGAGGCATAGGCCGCAAAACTAAGGTTACAGAGCTTATGTGCGACTACGCGCTCGTCTGTGACCGCGCCGATATGGATAATGGCATCGACAGATTCATACGTGAGATCCACTTGACGATCACTCAATTCGATATCGACACTGAGTTCTGGATAGCGTTGCGTAAATTCCCATATTTTTGGTGCGACGACGCGGCGACCGAAACCCACTGGCATTTGCAGGCGGAGCCGTCCTTTAGGTGTGGCTGTGGTAGAAGTCACTGCGGTCTCGGCGTTATCAATTTCTATGAGAATTTGCTGGCAACGTTCAAAAAAACTTGCGCCTTCGCTTGTCAAACTCACCAAGCGGGTAGAGCGCGTCAGTAGCTTGACACCGAGCTCTTGTTCGAGACGGGCGATTGATTTACTGATGGCTGAAGAGGTCAGCCCGAGCCGTTGGGCGGCAAGGGTAAAGCTGCGGGTTTCCGCAACTTTGACAAAAACGAGTAG
>CAMAYM010000072.1 GCA_945862495.1 Bordetella parapertussis
GGCGGGCTCGGCTTTCTTGAGATCACGAAGAATATCCTCGACCATGAGCTTGGTTCGGCCGTAGACATTGATGGGTGCCAGTGGGGTGTCTTCACGATATTGACTGTATCCCGGGTCACCATAAACAGTCGCCGAAGAAGAAAACACGAGGGTTTGAATGCCGGCACGCATCATTTCCTCGAACAATACGAGGCTACCCGATACGTTGTTGTCGTAGTACTTGAGTGGCTCTGCCTCGGACTCACCGACTGCTTTCAGGCCAGCAAAATGAATGACCGCACTGATTGAATGATCATTAAAGGTACGACGCAAAGTCATACGGTCTCGTATGTCGCCCTCAACAAAGTCAACTTGCTTGCCTGTCAGCGCGAAGATGCGATCGATGACGACCCGACTACTATTTAAAAGATTGTCAAACACAACGACAGAAAAGCCTGCTTCGAGTAGCTGCACCACCGTATGCGAGCCAATATAACCTGCACCGCCTGTGACTAAAATCTTCTTGTTCATCGCGTCATTTTCTAAGGTAAATCTCCCCTTTTTAACAGAGATTAGAAGGGGAGGTGTGCGAAAAAGCTTGGATGATGTCGAATTTTGGCCTAGTTATTCGGGCAACCATTCGCTAAAGGTTTGCCGGCGATACGGTCCTTGACCCACTCAAGATACATTGGCGCCGACACGCCGGGCGTTGTAAAGTGTGTTTGCTCACCCGGCAGCTGAATCCGTCCGACATTTGCTCCCATCGCGCACATTTGCTTTTGATAAAGCTCATGCATGACCGGCGGCACCGTAACATCTTTTGAACCCCAGTAAATCACGACAGGAGCGACTGGTTTGATAGGTTTGACACTGCCATCTACAAACGTCTTGAGCCATGCCAACGTGTTGCTGGCTTGAGGCTTTATCAGAGATTTGTAGTTGTCTCCATATGCGTAGTTAAACGCATCCGCCATCACATGCACACATTTATTACTGGATAATTGATCCGCAACCTTTGCACCTTCCTCGGTCAGCACATCGGTTAACTTAAGAGCAGGATTGGATGCCTGAGCGCCCCAGAGACCCATCATGAAATGGGTAAATAAGAATACATTGGGGACGTTCGCCGCAGTGAACTCCTGCATGACCTTAGCTGCACCGGCTTCATCGGTTGGCACCTTTGGAAGCATGGCTGCGACATCTTCAGGCGCCAAGGCGACAAATCCAAGATACTGCAGGTTGTCCGCCACAGTGCCTTGTTGTGACAAGTAGTCTGGCATGCTTGCCGCTGCGATTGCTGCCCCACCACCCTGTGACCAGCCGTAAGCAAGAGTCTTTTTGCCGGCACCGACTTCAGGCATGGAGCTGGCGGCTCTTGCCGAGTTAATGACGTCTCTGCCATTCGTAGCAGCCACAGCATACTGATGCTTGCCACCACCACCTAGGCCTTGGTAGTCTGTTGCCACAACGACATAGCCTTCATTAATAAATTCTTGACCATTCGGAATTCCGAAGTCGGTCCATGAGTTGCCAGTCATCAGGAAATACTGGTTGAGTGCACGCGTTGGATCCGTGATCTGGGATGGGCCACAGTTTTGAGCCGAGCCTGTTGTGCCATGGGCCCAGGCCAAAATGGGTCTGCCTTCTTTGGGGGCGGGCCCAACTGGCGCAATGATCAACCCTGTAGCAATCGTGTGACGCCCCGCTACATCAGATGAAATATAGGCAATTTTCCAAGCCTGCGCACCCTTAAGCGAGGTCTGAATTTTTTCCTTTTTAATCACTTGTCCCAATTTTCCATTGGGACTCATCTGCATCACCGACTCATAAAAAGGAGGCATAGGAGGTGTTGCGAATGCAGAAGAAAAAGTGAGAGAAAAGCAAGCGAGGACTAGACTCTTTACAAATGATTTCATGTGTTTCTCCTATGCCCAAAATTCTTTGATTTTAGATGCTTCAATTTTTGCCCGTGCGTAGCCTGTGCGTAAAGCCCCCGCGATTTGTCTTGGATCTAAGAGATCGACACCTTGAGGCGTGCCCGCAACAATCCAATGTACCATTGTGCCTGTGGCCTCTATGTCCTTAATATTTTGCGCAATCGGATGCGGAATGGTGGTCAGTATTGCGCCCGTTATACCGTCAGTTAACGTAATCACGAGCGCTCTTTTAGAGCCAGCAACCAAATCCACATGGGCGGGATTTGAGCAAATGCCTCCATCCATGACATAACGGTGACCCAACAAGGTTGGTCCAGCAACACCCGGTAAAGAACTGCTTGCCGCTGCACCGTGTGCCAAGGGAATATTGTTTTTTCTAGCGGTCTGTTGACTCACGACAATGCGCTCACCTGTGTAGCAGTCAACACCTGTTGTATGCATTCGACTTGTCGGCCAGTCTGTTTTACTGTCACCCGTTAATAACGCAGCAACCTTTTCAATGCGCTCACCATTCAATTTATTGTCGGCGGCCAATGCTGCATGACCGATGACTTTGCGAGTCTCGATACTGCCATCAGTCGCACTCATATTGATTTGGTCTGCGCGTTGCTGGCTCAGATTTGGTTGAGTGACGGGGGCAATCTTGGCAAAGATTTCGGGGAATTTTCCAAAAAATTCAAATTCTGTGCGTAATCGAGAAAACTCTCCCGAAAGGAGTGACGAACCCATATAAGATCCGGCAGAAGTGCCAACCACCATTTCAGGGATGTTGGCCATATCCAATCCCGCTTCATACAGACCATGAAAAAAACCGCAGTACCAAGCGATGTAATACTCACCACCGCCGCCTAACACCATCGTACGATCTAAGCCCATTGCTAATTTTGATACAATAGGCTTGCTTGCAATCGGGATGGACAAACCGTCATCAGCAAATAATTTTTTCGATATCTCATCTGCCTTGAGACCAATATTTGACTGGGCAGTGCTTGCCTGAGCTTGGGCAGCGTTCATCAAGGTACCAGATGTGCCCGTAATGGCGGCAGCACCTATGGCAGAGGATTTCAAAAAATTACGACGAGAGGATTTGGTCATGTGAGCTCCATGGATGATTAATGTTGATGCTGTCTACAGTGCGCAACTGAATTGGTATATCTTAGAATAACTTGAATTTAAGCGTTAGGAACATCGTTCATGTTTGAACTTCACATCGCGAATAAAAATTACTCTTCTTGGTCTTTGCGACCTTGGCTACTGATGAAAGCTCTGGATATTCCGTTTGTGGAGAAGCTGCATTATTTTGCATCTCCAGAAACACCAAGTACATTTGGGGCGCTATCACCTAGCGCCAAGATGCCGGTTCTGGTGAGTAACGGATTTTCGATCTGGGACACCTTATCCATTGTCGAATATCTTGCAGAAGAGTACCCAGCTGTATGGCCATTAGAGAAGGTCAATCGCGCCTGGGCTAGAAGTGCTTGCGCAGAAATGCACTCTGGTTTTTTTACATTAAGAAATGAATGCTCTATGAGTGTGGGCGTGCGTGTGCGTCTTCACGAACTGAGTCGTGCACTCAAATCTGATATTGCGCGCATTGAAAGTTTGTGGACTGACGGATTGGATCGATTTCAAGGTGTATGGCTAGCTGGAGATCAATTCACCGCAGTTGATGCATTTTTTGGGCCCGTTGCTTTCAGATTTAGGACCTACGGAATAGTGTTGGGAGAACGTTCTCAAGCCTACGCAGAGAGATTGTTGAGTCACCCCACAATGATGGCATGGGAGCAAGGTGCTCTGAATGAAACTGTGCGAGATAAATCACATGATGTAGGGATTGAGCGTATGGGTTTGATCATTCAAGACTTTAGATCCAGTCCTAACAAATGAGTCAAGTGATTAGATCTCACCTTGATTACATGATGAGGTCAGTTAGCAGGCTCCCGCGCGTTGTGCGCCGAAGGTTGCTTGCTTTTCTGTAAACTTTCCTCCCGCGCGAGATGAAAGTTGTTGTATCAGACCACTGCATGAAAATCCCATCATCTGGAGGTATTGTTTGGCGGATTTCACAGCCTCTTGATTCCAGTCAACGTTCATACTGTCCACTGCTTTGGTCGCATCATTAATGTTAAAGCCGTTTCCTGCTTGAGACGAAAGCTGTTCGATTAACCCATCACGCGAAAATGCGGTAAAGCTGAGATATGACTCTGCCGCTCTTACCGCATTTTTTTGTGGTCCAGTCAAATTTTGAGCCGTATTTTTTGTGCTGGGTGCACTCGGTGCAGGCGGTGTATTCTGCGCTGAAGGCGCAGGTTGTGTCTCCGCTGGAGTCGAATTGCCAGCTAGAGTTTCTAGTTCCTTGGCGCGCACAGCTGTTGCTGACACGAAACAGTCATTTGCGCTGACCTTCGCCATCGTTCCTCCCTCTGGATCATAATAGAAATCACAATTTTCATCACGATAGGTGATCCAGGCGTCTTGGGCAATTGCTAGTTGCTTTTTACGCTGCGCAGACAGTTGACTCATGAGTTCTTTATACGCTTTGTTAAGACGGATATCTTGACGTTTTGATTCTGCTACAAAGCAATCAATCATAATGCTTGTGACCCCGTTCGACTTATCCATACAGTTAGAAAACTGTTTGGTTAAGCCAGTATCTTGAGCGGCAGTCATTTGAGAAATACAACAAAGCGATAAAAGAATAATGACGTTTTTTCTTAATGTCATGATGTGTGCTCTCTTTTAATTAGGGCAGCGTTTCCAAATAGTGACTCCGTTCAGATCAATATTCAGTTGATCCCCTGCGATCGTGAATTTTTCAGTTGTCGTGTATGGCTCATTGTCTCCAGGCTTGCAATTAAATGCAATGGAGTAGGTTGGAAACTGACCACTGACGTTTTGGGGTGCACAAAGGTCTGGGCCGATTTCATAATCGCTTACTCGGCCCTTTTTAAGTTCATTATTAGTGAAGACCATTCCGTACCACTTGCTGAGAGATTTCTTGTCTAACGTTTTTAGACAAACAGATTCTTTACCAGCCCAGCTACCGACGAGTTCTTTGGGAATGGTCACGGCACCTCCCTTCTTTTGCTGAGCCTGAAGTGCCGATAAGTTAGTTTTTCCTTCGGGTGAGTTTAAGTCCGCGGCAAGCGTGAAATATTCTTCTGCTTTACTCAGGTCCTTTTGAAACCCTTTGCCGTCACGGTAAAGTTCTCCAAGGTTGTTGTGCGCGGCTCCGGACTTCAATTTTGCAGCTTCTTGGTACGCTTGAATTGCATCTGGCAATCTATTAGCTTTTTCCAAAGCTCTACCATATTGAAACCACACTCGCGCTAATTGAGCGTTTTCTTCAGTTGCCTTTTTGCAAGCTGGAACTGCTAGATTTGGATTAATTTTGTTGAAACTCAATCCAGTCGTTTGTTTTTGGGGATCTAAAGGGGAGGCGGCCAGTTGATCACATTCTTTTATTTGGGCGTATACATTGACGGGTAGCAAAAGTGCGACCAAGACAAACCGCATGCTATGTAGAAATTTCATCTTATTCCTTGATCGCTATTACTGAATTCACAAAGAAGTCAATCGCATGAAGCTAGGTCTTACTTCCCTATAGGATGTTTCACATAGCCCTCACGCGTTTGTGGAAGTTTTGCACCTAGGACAGCACTTGCGACTTGTGTCCGCAGTATCTGAGCCGTACCACCTGCAATCGTAAACATTCGAGCATCTCGCACGTGGCGTTCAGCAGCAAATTCACGTGAGTAACCACTAGATCCAAAGAGTTGAAGAGAATCATTGGTGACCTTAATGGCGGTTTCAGCGGCAATGATCTTGGCTTGGGCGGCTAATTTTAAATCTGGAAAGCTCCCCACAGGCACATTTGCTGCGCGATGAAGCATGAGTCGCGCGGCATCAAGAGCGATAGACATATCTGCAATCATCCACTGTAATCCTTGAAACTCAGCAATCGATCGGCCGAATTGATTTCGCTCTTTGCTGTATTGAACAGCTTCTTCAAAGGCACCAACAGCGATACCAAGGGCCACCGTTCCTGCCCCCACTCTTTGTGCGTTATATGCATTCATGAGCGCAGCAAAGCCTTTACGTAAATCTCCGAGCGGCTTTAACGCCATTGATTCATGTACTTCAAGGTTGATAAAGTCTACGTATGTTTCAGGGATACCGCGCACGCCCATTGCGGGTGTTCGCTTAGCGATGACGAGCTCTTTGGGTTCGTTGCCATCACGTACAACGATAAAGCCACCAATGCCTTGTTCAATACCATCTTCAAACACGCGCGCAAAAATCAGATGCAAGCGCGACACACCGCCACCCGTAATCCAGTATTTTTGACCATTTATGATGTAACGATCGCCCTTTTTATCGGCACGTGTGGTCATTTCACTCGCAGCACTTCCTGCATTGGGTTCAGAGATACAGATAGCTGGTTTATCGCCAGATAATACGCACTCAGCGGCAATCTTCTTTTGTTCTTCGGTGCCATAGGCCATGATGGCACCGATTGCACCCATGTTGGCCTCAACCGTGATGCGACCCATGGTTGCACAGGCTTTGGCCATTTCTTCGATCACGAGTGTTGTTTCAAGGTAGCCAAGGCCGCGACCGCCGTATGCCTTTGGCACCGTCATTCCCATAAACCCTGCTGCATTGAGCTTAGCAATGTTGTCCCAAGGGTAAGCCTCAGTGGCATCGGTCTGCGCTGCGGTCGGTTTGAAAACTGTTTGTGCTAACTCACGTGCTTGTGCTTGGATGGTGAGTTGTTCTTGCGTCAAAATAGTCATTTTTAATGTTTGCCAATGGGTTTAATGTTGTCCGAGCCAGTCACGCAAAATCTCTTGTTCGTGTTGGTTGCGAATGGGTGGTGTATGCCTATACTGTACTGGTGTTTCAGAGAGTTTTAAGGGGTTGGCGATTAGGCTCACTTCCCCCGAACCTGCAAGAGGGTGGGGCATCCTTACTTCTGCGCCACGGTGTTGAAGGTGCGGATCATTAAAAACTTGCTCGAGGTTATTGACGGGCCCGCATGGAACACCCACTTTTTCGCAGGCAGCAAGCCAGTAAGCACGTGATTTCTTTTGAAGGGCAGCAGTGACGATATCTACCACTGCCTGTCGATTCATCACGCGAGAAACGTTAGTCGCGTATTGAGGGTCTTCGGCAACGGCAGCAATGTCGGCAATATGACAGAGTTTTTTAAATTGGCTGTCATTGCCTGCAGCGATAATGATAGGGTCATCAGCGGTCGGAAAGACCTGATAAGGCACGATATTTGGGTGTCCGTTGCCAAGTCTGACCGGATTCTCTTTGGAGTTGAGATAACTCGTGCCGGCATTGATAAGCCATGACACTTGTGTATCGAGTAGCGATACATCAATTTGTTGGCCTTTTCCTGTTTGATCCCGGTGTCGCAAGGCTGCCAGGATGCCAACAGTTGCATACATGCCTGTCATGACGTCAGCAATCCCCACTCCAACCTTCATAGGTTGGCCTTCCGGCTCGCCAGTCAAGCTCATGATCCCGCCCATGCCTTGAATCAGGAAGTCGTAACCAGCGCGCGTGGCGTAAGGACCTGTCTGCCCAAATCCCGTGATTGAGCAATAGACTAATCGGGGAAACCGCTCTTTGATTTGATCATAGGCAAGACCATAGCTGCTCAGCCCACCAACTTTGTAATTTTCAACCAAGATATCGGCATTTTCAAGCAAGCGCATGATGAGATTTTGGCCTTCCGCGCTTGCAATGTCGATTTCGATGGATCGTTTATTTCTGTTAGCACACAAGTAATAAGCGCTTTCAGACGTAGGCTGACCGTCAGCATCTTCAACGAACGGAGGACCCCACTTGCGAGTGTCATCACCTTCGCCAGGCTTTTCAACTTTAACAACATCGGCACCAAGGTCACCGAGAAGTTGTGCTGCTGAGGGACCTGCAAGAATCCGTGATAGATCCAATACACGAATGCCGCTTAGCGCAGTTGGATGCATTGTCTACTCCATTTATTAATTTTTTAATTTGTGATGTCATTACTAAAGCGTCATCGCTTAAACCTTAGCAATATGATCATAGCGGGCATTTTGATCGGCGTACAGCAATACGCGGGACTGCAGTGCACATTGTTTTTAATGGATTCTTTGTGCAAAAGATAATGCCTCGCATGTAAATTTATTGCATTAACTCGATCAATTGATCAAGTGCCGTACCCCAGCCATGCTGGAAGCCCATATCTTCATGTGCCTGCTTATTGGCTTCAGTCTGATGCATCACATCAGCGGTATACGAGGTTCCACCATCGCTAAGTGGCGAAAGCCTTAGGTCAACTACAAAGAAGAATCCAAGGTTCTCATCTTTGGGTTGAGACTTTGGCTTAAAACCGGGGCCGAACGCGTTGGTCCAAACCAGTCGTCGTTGTGGTTCGATGGCCAAAAAACACCATGTGTTGTCGGGTATATTTTCGCCTTCTGGCGATTGCATTGTCGTCAGAAAGATGCCGCCAGGCTTTAGATCGATTTCGCACTCTACAACTTTCCATGGCCTCGGACAAAACCACTTCATCAAGATAGATGGATTGGTTAAGCCCTCCCAGATTTGGGCAGGAGAGAGGCTGACATCACGGTGAAATTGAAGGTCAAGAAGTGGGTCGGGCATCATGGCGACTTCATTGCTGGTTGAATGTTTGTCTAGGAACTATCAAAAAAGGCTGCTTCAAGTAACTATTGCTTTCTATAGAGCGGCTTACCATGCTTAATCGTTTGTAGAACTTCAATATTTTTTACGTCATCCGGGAGGACTTTTAATGGATTGCGATCAAGTATCACCAGGTCGGCAAGCATGCCTTTGGCAAGAGCGCCTTTTGTCGATTCTTCTTTGTACTGATAGGCTGCGCTTGTGGTGAATCCCTGCAGTGCCTTGTAGATGCCTATTTGTTGTTCTTTGCCCAGAGTTTTGCCACTCAACGTTTTACGATTTACTGCACTCCAAATGGTGAACATAGGATTAGGACCGGAAGAAGGCGTGTCATTATGAATTCCAATTCTCACACCTAGCTGATCGGCAGTCTTTAATGGACTTATGTTACTAGCTCTTTCTTCACCAAGTATCTGTAGGTACACATCGCCATACATCCAGATATGGTTAGTCAAGGTGATTGCCATTATATTTTGCGCTCGATATTGCTTTAGCTGATCCTCTCGAGCAAAGAACGAATGCGAGATTACTGTTCTTCTATTTTCAGTGATGCCTGTTTCTTTTATGGCTTTGGAGATCGCAGATAGCGTCATATCGATACCGGCGTCGCCGTTACTGTAGCCAAAATACGGAATATTTTTTTGGTAAGCGAGCTTGACGTAGTGATCTAAACTACTTTGTGAGATTGCTGCAAACCCACGCCATTCTTTACCAAAACTCCCTGTGTCTGCGTAAGGCTTTGTAAAATAAGCCAGCCGCAGCTGTGGCGCTCCGTCCGTAGGAACCATTATCCCCGCGACTTTAAAACCACGATCATTGCTGTCATAGGCCCCGAATTTAAAGTTGGGATTCGTTTTGAGTAATTCATCAACGACATCAAAAGTCGGTAACGCGATTAAGTCAATCGAAATTGCTTTTTGTACACTGGCCGCACGCATCTTATTAATTTCATCAACCGTCGCTTCGTAGCTCTGGGCAGTCGTGAAACCATTCGAAAGATAGATTTGTTCAGCCTTACGGAAAATGTCGAAGGTTACGTCTTGGGAAAGCTGGCCCACAGCTCGTGCTACCGCATCCATATATGGAGCACCAATCAACTCTCCCGTGAGTTGTCCTGTTTTGGGGTCGACGGAGATAAAGCCCCCAGCAACTTTAGTATCTTTAGTGATACCAAGTTTTTTCAAGCCTGCGGTGTTTACTTGACCAGTTAGCGTTGAGATATTTTGTAGCAAAAGAGGTTGATCCGGGAATGCCTTATCCAAGTCTGCTAGTGACAGCCCGCCATCTGACAACATTGCTGCTGAATAACCTGAGCTAAGAACCCAGCCGTTGAAAGGCTTGCCTTCAGCCAGCAATTTGTTCAGAGCTTGAGCTTTGGTATTGGGCGGGTTTTTGGCAAAGTACCCTAGATTCACACCAAGGGTATTTTGTGCGATCAGCGTGAAGTGCCCCCAGCTATCAATAAAGCCGGGCATGAGTGTGGTGCCTTTGAGATCATGCAACGCGGGGTTGGTCCCAGCTTGAGTGAGGGCTTGCCCCTTTTTTCCGGCAAACAGAATTTTGTCGTTCTGCACTATAAGCGCTTCGACATATTCTGGCTGGTCGCCTTGCATCGTAAGAATGTCGCCGTTGAAGTAAACCGTTGTAGTGTTTGCAAATGTTGTAGCGGAGTAAAAAACTACAAATAGGCTAAGAATTTTTTGCGCGATATTCATAATTGTTTGACCATTAAGATTCCGAGGACCTATGAATTGTAGTCAATACAGTTAGTAAATAAGACTCAATTTCTCAGTGCTCAGAAATTGAGTCTATAAGTATCGTGTTAAATGGCATGGACTGACTCAATAAACTCTAATTGATTTATCCTTTTGGGGAAAATATTTAAGATGTAGTTTTGTACTTGAGATGATTCAATGAACTTTGATATTCGCCGCGATGATCTGAGTGGGGCTGATGTTCAAGCACTCGTTCAAGAGCATATTGCTGAGATGTTGAGTAACTCACCGATTGAAAGTGTTCATGCTTTACCCCTCGATAGTTTGCGAAAACCAGAGGTTACATTTTGGTCTGTCTGGCGCCAAGGAGAACTTAGCGGCTGCGGTGCGTTGAGGGAACTTGACGGCACTCATGGTGAGATAAAGTCGATGCGAACAAAAGCTAAGTTTCTGAGAATAGGTGTTGGACAAGCGATATTGAGCAGAATAATTTCTGAAGCAAACATGCGTGGCTACACTAGACTTAGCCTTGAAACTGGATCTGCAGAAGCATTTAAGCCGGCACTTGCCTTGTATGAACAAAATGGCTTTGAAGTGTGCGGTCCATTTAGCGACTACAAACACGATCCGCATAGCGTTTCTATGACGAAGATCCTTTGAAGGCTATTAGTACCAAATTAGTAAATCTCGTCGTGATCCCCAACATTGATTGGAATAATTTCACTCTCAGTAATGATGAGTTCCTGTTTAGCATCACAAACAGGATAGTCAATCGTACGATTAAAAGCACTACCGATCAATTAGAAACATCCAGTTACAGACCCCAAAAGCAAAAAACCCAGCGGGAACGCAGGGGTTTCTAAAATTCATTGGTGATCCGGGGCGGAATCGACCGAGGCCTTAGGAGGTTTAATCCTACTTTCAGCTTGCTTTAGAGGCTTGTAAATCAATGTAGTAGTTGATCACGCGAGAAAAATCTCAACCCTCTGATTGCCTCGACCTTTGTTGTTTCGCTTCAGCTTAATCGAACCGATTTCACCTGTTCGTTTTACGTGTGTCCCACCACAAGGCACGCGTGAAAAACCACAAATTTCCCAGTAGCGACGCTCATTGGGTTCGTCATCATAGCCAGTGACAATTTCCATATTTGCAGAAATGATTGCGTTAGCCTCAGCCTCAATCAAGGGAAGTAATGTCGAGATGCTCACTGGATACGCGAAGTCGATGCGTGCTTTATCTTGGCTAATATGAGCGCCGACCTTATTGACATCCCCAAGGTTCTTGTGGAAAAGTTCAAGCACCAGCTCAGCAGCAAAGTGCAGTCGCATGAGTTGGTACCTTCTAGCCCAATTAATCTGAACTAGTACTGACTGACCTGCCATCAGACTATGGTTTTCAGCGAGGGTGTAGACGATGTCCAAACCCTGCTTTTGCGCGACTAATACCGCTTGGTCGTTGATGGTTCCGATGTCGCTCTCTTGGCCTCCAGAAAAAGCAAAGAAGATGGTTTCCGACAACGTAATGTCTGCTCCAGATACGGTCGATACTATCGTTGAGAGTTTGGTCAGATATGGATCAGACCAAAAAACTTTTTGTGTCATACATTTAACCGAAGTAATACTTGAGCTTGTTGCGCAATGACTCGAAGTACTCTTCGTTCATTTCAGCAACAATCGGTGAATTCATTCCATCCAGTACTTTTTGACGCAAAACAGCGAGCTCTTCTTTACGCGTTACAAAACGCATCATGAAGTCGTGAGCATAATCCAGTCCAGCATAGCTCGCACTTTCTGAAAGAGCAGATAGCTGAGCATCCGTTAAATCTAAAGTCATCTTTGGCATACCCCAATGCTAGGCGTTGAAATTGAGTTTGGCAATCACTGGATACTGTCCGATACATCCAGTTACAGGCCCAGAAATGCAAAAACCCCAGCGCGGACGCAGGGGTTTCTATAATTTCAGTGGTGGCCCGGGGCGGAATCGACCAGGGTCGAGGACGCTTAATCCTTATTGAAACCTTTCACGAGACAGCATTGCTTGGTTGATATCTCGCTTAGGGTGGAGGACTCGACAAAGCTCTACTCGGTCATTGAACACTCTGTAGTAGATCTGGTGAGGAAAGCGCTTTAACGCCCAAGATTTGATACCTTCAATGTCCAAGTCGAATGCTGGGCGCGGCGATCCAATATTCGGATGTTGACTAAGACAAGCGTAAGCGTCGGTAACCTCTAATGCGAAATTTTGAGAAATAAGGGGCCCAGCGTGTTGGCGGTAGTAATCAATAACATCATCAGCATCCTCCAGTGCGTGACGATGCGGGATGATGGTTTTGCCCGCCAATTTAGAACTCTCCGCGTGCGCGTGCCCGCAGTCGCTCGAAGTAAGCGGGCGTAATAGGATCGCACAGAGGCGAATTTAGGCCAGCAAGCAATTGCTCACGTAGCCACGCACGGTCTTGATGAACCTGAAAGCTATTTGATTGGTAATCATCCTCATCGTTAGCCTCACGCTTGTAAGGCTTTGGTTCTGATAAGGTATTTTGGGTATAAGGCAGGTACGGTGGCATGGCTTTTGAGCTCCTGAATAGGCCTTCAATTCTGAATGTTTTTTGGCTTAAAGTCTGTTTCAAGAGGTAACGAAATGGATGACGAATCGTCCCGTAACTGGACGCTCGGGGTTTCGTTCGTTCGAAAGGACGTTCGTAACCAGTAAACGGTGTGCT
>CAMAYM010000073.1 GCA_945862495.1 Bordetella parapertussis
GGTTCTTTTAACTCACGCAACTCAGTATTGACGAAGCCGCCGCCTAAGACAATTTTGATCTCTGGATGATGGGCTTTGATCGTCTGCGCAATCCTAAAGGCAGCGTAGACGGTCCCGGGAAATGGGACAGAAAGCAAAACCAAGGTTGGCGAATGCCGCGCGATGGCGTCTAGCGTTAACTGTTCTAGATGAGTATCAACAAGTGTATGAGGCGCTGCCAAGGCAAGCGCCAAAGGCTCGAAAGTCGCCTGACTAGCCGCAAGAGACTCACCGTAACGCACAAACTCAAAACGGGGATCGATTGCATCGCGCAGGACATCCGCGAGATCGTTTAAATACAGGGTAGCAAGGTGTTTGGCGCGATCTTGCATCCCGAGTGCACCAAATGCCCAACCCAAAGGGTCACCGGTTTCATCATCCACATAGGCATCAAGCGCCGCAAAGCGCGGGCCCTCTGGCAAATACTGTCGCCCAACGATGCGATGCGCAAGCGTCGAGTCGCGACCTTGTAAAAAGGCAATGACTGCATCGATGGTGCTGAGGTAGCGGTTTTGTTGAGCTGCAAACGCCTGTAAAGAGGGACTACGCTTGCGCGGAGCGATTGCGTTGACTTTGAGCGCGACCAGCTCAAGACCCGTTGCACTGAGCAGACGTAAAACGAGTGCCAGGGCTAAATCCTCTTGGACTGCATGAATGTTGCGCGAACGCAAAAATCCAGTAAGGTAAGCCGTAGAGGGATAAGGCGTGTTGAGTTGCGTCATCGGTGGGATCACAGACAACACACGCAAGCTTGTGACACTGGCTTTGGACATATTCAGAGATACATAGAAGAAGTGCTCAGTATAATTCTGATAAAGCCCATAAACTCAGGAATTATTTAAACATGTCTCTGGTGCAGTATGTCGCCTTTATTTCTATTGCTTTAATAGCCGCCTTTTGTCAAAATCTGACCGGTTTTGCATTTGGATTGATTCTGGTGGGCTTAACGGGTGCCTTGCAAATCATATCCATTGCAGACGCTGCAAATATCGCTTGCATTCTCTCGATCGCGAACAATTTGGTTTATCTGAGTAAGTCACCAAAAATCACAACAGGTCCTCTCCTAAAACCGATGTTGATCACCAGCATGATTGGTTTAGTGATTGGGTTTATTTCCTTATCGTGGTTTACAGATAATGGCATCAATACACTTCGGTTGATTCTCGGCATTTGCATATTTGTATCCGCAATCGCCTTGTTCATGATTAATACCAGTACGCGCAAAACTTCAGGCAAATCCTCAACACTCCTCGCTGGATTTCTCACTGGTATTCTCGGTGGAATGTTCGCGACGCCGGGGCCACCTTTGGTTTACCACCTTTATAGTCAACCACTCGATATAGATCTTGTTCGTCAATATCTTTTTATTATTTTTGGCCTAACCTCAGCGGCTAGGTTAGTCATCGCACTATTTACGGGGGAGCTCACCATGAACGCGATCATTCTCTCAGCGATTGCTTTTCCAGCTATTACGATTGCAACAATTTTGCAGCTTAAATATCCGGTCAATCTTAGTCGTAGAGTGGCGCAATTAATTGTGACAGCACTCCTTTTTGCGACAGGACTCGGACTCATGTATTCATCTATAAAAACCATACTGCACTAATATGAAAATCCTTGTCGCTAGACTGAATCACGAAACCAATACTTTTTCACCGATCGCCACACCCTTGGCATCCTTTGAACCTCTCTATGGAGAAGATGCATACCGCGCGTTTAAAAATACGCGCACGGGTATTGCAGCCTATATTGATGTCTTAGAGCGAGCGGGACATGAAGTCGTGGTCGCGTGTAGTGCGATGGCAAACCCAAGTGGCACCGTGAGTGCCGCAGCCTATACGCACCTTTGCGACACGATTGTTGCTGCTGCACAGGGTTGCGATGCTGTCGCACTGGACTTGCACGGCGCCATGGTCGCTGAAAACTCTGAGGATGGCGAAGGCGATCTGCTTGAACGCGTCCGCGCTGCACTGCCCCACGCACCTATCGCTGTAGCCTTCGACCTGCATGGCAAGATGACCGACAAAATCATCAATAACAGTGACATTGTCATCAGCTTTAAAACCTACCCGCACGTCGACATGTATGAGACCGGTGCGCACGCCGGACGTCTACTTGTCGAAATGATCAATCAAAAAATTAAACCCACACTCGCGTGGCGACGGTTACCTTTGATGCTCAATACCCTTTGTAGTCGAACAGACATCGGCCCCATGCACGAAGCCGTTGAGCTTGCGAAAGAAGCCGAAGCGCAAGGCATGTTGGGTGTTTCCGTGTTGGCAGGTTTTTCTCTTGCTGATATTGGAGCGCCGTGCATCAGTGTTGTGGCCGTGAGTGATAATGACCCTCAAGCAGCCGAGGCAGTTGTACAGCGTATCGCTGCGTTTATCTGGTCTAGACGTAGTGACTTCATTTATCAAAACGAACCCCTCGCAGCGTCCATTAAGCGTGCCCAACAGCTTGCCGATCAACCTGGATCGGGCCCTGTTTTATTGCTCGACCATGGTGATAATTGCATGTCGGGTGGCTCCTGCGATGACATGAATGTTTTGCACGAGGCCCTGAAACAAGGTCTGAAAGACATCGTTGTCGGTCCGATTTGTGATCCCGAGGCGGTAGATGTGCTGATCAAGGCTGGACTCAATGCATGCGTAACGCTGCAGATTGGGGACAAGG
Organism: Bordetella parapertussis; assembly: GCA_945862495.1. Classification (GTDB taxonomy): domain Bacteria; phylum Pseudomonadota; class Gammaproteobacteria; order Burkholderiales; family Burkholderiaceae_B; genus Zwartia; species Zwartia parapertussis_G. The sequence goes on from CAMAYM010000073.1 coordinate 2,716, forward strand.
TTCCACTGACTCAACTTGGCATGACCCAACCATCCCGACCTTTGACGGGTGTGGTGTCGGCGATCTCTGATGGACAATATGTGATGTCGGGTCCAACCTACACCGGCCAGCGTATCCACATGGGCAGAACAGTCTGCCTAGACTTGCCACAGGCAAAGATCATGATTACCGAAACGCCACAAGAGCACTGGGATTTAGGGATTTTTTCGCACATCGGCATTGATGCACCGAGCCATCGGTTTATCCTGCTCAAGTCACGGATGTACTGCAGGCCTGTATTTGTACCCATCGCCAAAGCACTCGTAGAGTGCGATGGGGGCGGTGTCACGGGTGCTGATCACAACCGTTTTCCGTACAAAAAACTCACTCGGCCGGTCTATCCTTTCGACCTGAACACCGAGTGGTCTTAGAAGATCAATTGTTATGCTCGGCAGCGATATAACGTGTTTCACCGCTGTCAGTGAGCGTCCGCGTTGCCATCGGTGACGCGTACGTCCAGAGAATTTTCATCCCTTCCGTCTTAGACTTGTTGCGAAAGCGATGAGACACGTTGGGCGGAATCCATGTAGTGTCATGCGCCTTGACCTCATGAACTTCTCCGGCAATATCCAGAAAGGCCTCACCTTCTAGCAAGATCACGCTTTCTTCACAGTTGTGGCTGTGAAACGGGATCTCAGCACCAGGACCAAACTCCGTGATGCCATTGATGAACGCTTTGGCTCCTGTGGCCGCAGTCACCAAAGGAATGGTCTTGGCGCCACCTCCACGATCATGACTTTTGATTTGATCAGGACGCAAGACTGCATGCTTTAGGATTTCAGTCATTTCTATACCCCTTTTATTCAATACTCAGATTACTCAGCTTTGATATTGTTGTCTTTAATGACTTTGCCATACAGTTCGAACTGTTTCTTTAAAGCCGCTTCAAACTCCGCAGGTGTGGTGCCACGAATAGTGATCCCAAGCTTTGTAAAGCGCTCACGAATATCGGCGTTATCCATTGCCTTGCGGGCTTCGGCAGAAAGTTTTTCTACAATCGCTTTGGGCGTTTTTGCGGGAGCAACAATCGCTGCCCAAGAATTGAAAAAGAAGCCTGGATAAACAGACTGATCAATAGTGGGTACACCTGCAAACTGATCTAAAGGTTTAGGCGTTGAAAGTGCTAGCAAACGCAACTTGCCCCCTTTGATCAACGCAGCAACCGTTCCCAACCCCTGGAATGACACATCGACTTCTCCTGCTGCGGCACCTACTGCAGCTTGTGTTGCCCCCTTATATGGCACATGCACAAGTTTGACGTCCGCACGCTGCATCAAGAGCGCCATTGCAAGGTGCTGTGGACTCCCGACACCGCCTGAACCAAACGTCAACTTATCTGGATTTGCTTTTGCAAACCTCACCAAATCCTCGAGCGTTTTGAACTTTGAGTCTGCTTTGACCACGACACCCCATTCAATCGTTCCGATCAAAGAAATAGGAGCAAAGTCTTTGAGTGTATTGAAGCTCGTGTTAGGATTGATATGAGGCACCATCGTCAATACGCTGTCATTGACACCGCCAATCGTATAGCCATCCGCAGGCATTTTTAGCATACGATCGGCACCGATCAGACCTGAGGAGCCTGTCACGTTTTCAATCACAATTGGCTGACCCATGCTCGTTGCCATATTTTGCGCCACTAAACGCAACGCATTATCCACCGCACTGCCTGTCGCCAGAGGGATGATCATGCGGATGGGTTTATCAGGATAGTTGCCTTGCGCCATTGCGCCCCACGAGGCTACGGTAAGTGTGGCGGCTTGAACTAGCAATACGACAGATTTAAATACCTTCATTGTCTTCTCCGTTTAATGCGTTTAATGCATTGAATGATTCACTACCTTTTATATCAAAACAGGTATACCCAAGTCGCGAGATAGCGACGCAAGCTCCTTAACAACGCCAGCAGCAATCGGGATACCGTGCTGTGCATAATCCAATCGCCTTGCGTGACTCTGTTCGCCCGGCAACCAAATACGCTCCACATTAGGCAAACGCTGCGATCCCTTGATGTCGCGCACCAGAGTATCAATCGCGCCTTTAAATAAATCAACACCGCCGAATGCCGCTAAATTCAATACCAAAATAGCCTGTCCTGTGTTGGTGGGCGTGACATGATCCTTATTGAAGTCAATCACGTCTTTGCCCATCGCCGCACCTTGCAAGGTGCCCGCCAAAATACCTACAATCAACGCGAGTCCGTAGCCTTTGTAACCACCAATCGGCAACAAAAAACCCTCTTCGGAACGCGCGGGATCGAGTAAAGGTTTTCCTTCACGATCGATCATCCAGCCTTCTGGCATCATCTGACCCGCTTTTGCCTTTGCTTTCACCTTGCCATAGGCGGCGACAGTGGTCGCCATATCCAACACGATCGGATTTTCTTTTCCTGAGGGGATACCGGCTGCGATCGGATTTGTCGACAACAACATATCCATCCCACCCCACGGTGGCAGATGATTTGCGTTGCCAACAGCAAAATACAGGCCAATCATGTCATGCTTGACGGGCATTGTCGCGTAAAGAGAAGCGGGGCCAGCATGGTTACTACGCCGCGTGCCCACCCAGGCAACACCTTGCGTTTTTGCTTTTTCAATTGCGAGTTCAACGGCATGCGAGACCACTAAGTGGCCCATGCCATTGTCTCCATCCACCACCGCCACAGCCTGAGCCGTAGAATGCGCCTCGATTTTCGGATGTTTGTTGATGCCACCGGCCAAAATGCGTTTGACGTACTGCGGCAGTCGAATCACACCATGGCCGTCTGAACCCTGCAGATCTGCACTCGCCATCAGTCGCGCAATTTTTTGAGCATCTTGCTCTGGTATGCCGACAGCGACAAAAGCCCGCGCGATAAACGCTGTAAGTGCATCAAACGGAACGGATATTGAATTGTTATGTGTTGTCATATTTCTTGTGGCTGATTCTTTCGGCTATTTAGCAAAAGTACGAGCATAAACTGAATTTTCACGTCTTACGCGAGGAAGTGCATTCGGTTAGCCCACCGCGAATGTGTAACAAATTATGATTTAAATGATAATGATTCTCATTCGTGATAAATTACGATTTTTACGTCAAAAGCGTATTTCATGACTTTTTCACACCCAAGAAACAGACATCACCGCATTCAATGTGCGGGTTTTTTTATTGCGGTAGTGATCGTACATGTTGCCGCCATTCAATCTATCAAGCCAACACAAAAAATTACACACGGGCATGAAGAAAACATTAGCTTTTTAGAATCATTTGCAGTTCAAGATGAAGAAGCGATTGAGGCTTCAGATGCGATTCAGGCTTCAGATTCGATTCAATCTAAAGATGTACTTATAGAACCTGACGGCATCCCCCCCCCTAAAGACACTAGTGAAAAAAAAATAAAACCGACTCGCACAACACGCAATGACAACACAATCAACCACAACACAGACGAACTACAAACCCGCATCACCCCGCCTTCCGCGCATGCATCTGTGCTGAACAATCCACCCCCTGCCTATCCAAGACAAAGTCGCCGACGCGGTGAGCAGGGAAAGGTCGTACTCGCAGCAGAGATCGCGAGTAATGGTAAGGCTAAACAAGCGTTAGTCAACATTTCAAGCGGATACCCTCGGCTAGATCAAGCCGCTATGGAGTCTGTACTCAAGTGGCAATTCATCCCAGGTAAAAAGGCCGGAGTGCCTCAAGTCATGTGGGTCAATATTCCTATCAACTTTGTTCTCGAATAAATCATGCATGCAAATTTCTCATTGATCCATTTTTGGTCACAAGCCGATTTCATCAGTAATGGGGTCGCGCTTATCTTGATCGCAATGTCTGTATTTACGTGGACAATCATATTAGTAAAAGCTGTGGGACACGCAAAGCAAAAAATCTTTAGCAAACACGTCGAGCGTTTTTGGCATTCGTCTTCGTTTACCGAGGGGTTAAATGCGCTAGGACGTCGCCCAGACAACGTTTTTCTGACACTCGCCCAAGATGGCATCGAAGCGGTCCAACATCTAGAACGATCATGCATCACCACAGATTCCGCACATGGTCTGCGTGTCTCAGAAAGACAGTTGCATGACCAACTTGACCTGAGTGATTGGGTCACCCGCGCCTTGCGGAACTCTGTAGATAGCAGTGTTGCCAAGCTGCAATCCGGGTTGACTTTTTTGGCCTCTATCGGCTCAACAGCCCCCTTTATCGGCTTGTTTGGAACTGTGTGGGGTATTTACCATGCTCTCGCACGTATTGGCGCGTCTGGGCAAACATCTTTAGATCAAGTTGCAGGCCCCATTGGCGAAGCTTTGGTGATGACCGCCCTTGGACTTGCCGTCGCGACACCAGCGGTACTTGCGTACAACGCACTCGTGCGCACCAATAAGAAAATCGTTGGGGCACTCAACCGCTTTGGCTATGATTTGCACACTTATCTAGTGACAGGTGCCCGTGTGGATAGCAAACTCTCGCGTATGAGTGATTGATGAACATGCCCAATGAATCATCCGCCGACGATCTGATGAGCGAGATAAACATGACGCCCTTCGTAGACGTCATGCTCGTGCTGTTGATTATTTTTCTGGTCACGCTACCCTTAGTCCATCAGACCGTAACCATTGAGTTACCTAAGGTCACCCATCAAAAATTGGTTGATATCACGCAGCCGCTTAAATTATCAATCAATCAATCGGGGCATTATCTGCTGGACAAAGAGGTCTTTCAACTCGATGCGCTTTATTTAAAGCTGCGTGCAGAAAGCCAACGCCAACCTAAGCCCGTTGTGTTGCTTTATGCTGATAAAAATACACGCTATGAAGACATTGCTAAGCTCTTAGCAAATATCCATCAGTCCGGATTGGGAAAAGTTGGCTTTGTTACTGAAGAGTGACAGTCAAAAATTCAATAAAAAAAAATGCTAATGGCTCATCCCCCGTTATGAACTGACCCCAATTAGTTGGATATAAGAAATTGATCGTTAAGTCACCAAGGCCTGAGTCCTGTATTGGATAGGACTGAGCCCATTCAGTTTAGTCTTGATACGCTAGTGGTTGTAGTAATGAATATACTTCCGCAGGCCTGCTTCAAGCAGCTCTACGCTATCGAATTTGTTTAGATAGAAGAACTCCGATTTGAGTATGCCAAAGAAGCTTTCCATGGAGGGGTTGTCCAGGCAGTTGCACTTGCGCGACATGCTTTGTGTCAACCCATGTTTTCTCAAGTGACGTTGATAAGCGGGCATTTGATACTGCCAGCCCTGATCCGAATGAACTAACGGGGTAGAGCCCCGTGTTTGATGAGTACTGCTGTTTGATGAATACTGCTCATCCCCCGTTAATGGAGTAGAGCCGTAGAGCCCAATCATTTGGTGGCGCATCCCTGATTCGAACAGGGGACCTGCGGATTATGATTCCGTCGCTCTAACCGGCTGAGCTAATGCGCCTCCAACAGCTTAAAAACCATATTGCTTTTATGCTGAGAGGCGAAAGTCTAGCATTTTTTTAAAGACTCTGCACTGGATCTCCCCTATCTCCCCGCTGTTTGAGCATCACCACAAAAACCTTTAGCGACATGCCAAAATAGCTAAAAAACCAATACAAGATGCCAAAAACCATCATAGAGACACAAATGACCGACATTATTAAGACTTACCTTGATACGCCCAGCCCATTGAAGCTCACTCTGCCACGCGGTGCAACAGACACCCACGTGCACATATTTGGTCCCAGCGATAAATTTCCTTATGCAGAGAGCCGTGGCTTTACACCCGCAGATGCACCCAAGGAAAGCTTATTTGCCTTACACAAAAAGCTCGGCATCGATCGCTGCGTCATCGTCAACACGCTTCTGCATGGCTTTGACAACAGCGTGGTCGAGGACGCCATGCGGGCTGCAGAAGGTCGGTATTTGGGCGTAGCCCTCACCCCAGTTAACCTACCCGACGCAGAGCTCAAGCGTCTGGCCTCAGTGGGTTTTCGCGGATTGAGATTTCACTTTATGCCGGGCTACAAGATCGACTATACGCCCGAACAAGTGATCGCCCTGACCCGTCGTTTGGAACCCTTGGGCATGCACCTCCAGTTACAGATGCACGCAATGCATGCCAAAGAGCTGACGCCTTTGCTTAAGCAATCTGCGGTTCCTGTTGTTATGGATCACATGGGTCGCGTCGATGCTACGCTCGGGCTAGAACACGCGCACTTTCAAGCATTTTGCCGACTCCTGGAGATGCCTGGCTTTATGGTCAAGGTCAGCGGCATCGACCGCATTGATGCACAACCGCCCTACAAGCAAGGCACTCCCTTTGCCCGACATCTTGTGACGACCTATCCAGATCGTTGCGTGTGGGGCTCGGACTGGCCGCACCCCAATCACACACACATTCCAGACGATGGCGTCTTGGTCAATGCACTGGCTCAGATTGCGCCTGAGCCAGCATTACTGAAACAGCTGATGGTCGATAACCCCCAAAAGCTGTATCGCTTTTCAGCCTGACTTAACGCATCATATCGAGGCAGGTTCGGGCGATAACCTTGGTCGCCCGGCGCAAGTCTTCGAGCTCTAGCCGCTCATCCGGCTGTTTCGCACGGCTTTCTTCGACCGTACGTGGACCAGCACCATAGAGCACGACTGGAATACCGGCTTCGCAATACAAGCGTGCATCCGCGTAAAGCGGTGTGCCACACGCGGGGACTTTTTCACCAAACTGTTTTTCGGCATGATTTTGTAAAGCCTCAACCAGCTCGGTGCTACCGGGCAGAGGTTTCAATGCACGGGCCAACAAGATACGCTTGGTTTCAGCCGTAATGCCAGGGATTTGCTGCCAAACGGCATCGATGGTCGCGCGAATACTCGCCTCCACTTGAGCAGGATCCTCTTCAGGAATCATCCGACGGTCAAGCTTGAGGACGACTTTTCCAGGAATCACGTTGGTGTTGGTACCACCTTGAATCAAACCGATGTTCAGGTAGGGATGATTGATGCCCGGAACCTCACTCTTGATCGACTTGTATGCCTCGTTCAAGCCATACAACGCATTCATGATCTTGACTGTAGCCTGCAAGGCATCGACGCCTGAGGTGGGGACAGCTGCATGTCCCATTTTCCCGTTGACGGTCACTTCAAATTGCAAACAGCCATTATGCGCAGTAATGATCTGATAGCTAAAGCCCGCAGCAATCGCCAAATCGGGCTTGGTGAGATTGTTTTTCAAGAGCCAGCCTGGGCCCAACTCTCCGCCAAACTCTTCATCATACGTGAACTGCAACTCAATGCGACCTTTTAAAGGCACACCGAGAGACTCTAGCGCACGCACTGCAAAAATATAGGTCGAAAAATCACATTTACTGACGGCAGCGGCACGACCATAAATGCGGCCATCGTGTATCTCTGCCGCGTAGGGTGGATGCGTCCAGCCCTCTCCTGGCGGCACTACATCGCCGTGCGCATTGAGTGCCAATACTTTTCCACCGTCTGCATATTGGCGCTTGACGATCAGATTTGTGATCGAATCTAACCCGGATTCACGCACAACTGAGTCGGGGACAGCATGTTGCTCAGCCAACATGCCAAAGGGCTCAATCAACTTGGCAACGTGCAAAGCGTGCGGAGTATTGTTACCCGGTGGGGTATCCGTTGGCACCTGAATGACCGATTGCAAAAACTTGACTTGTTCATCAAAGTGCGCGTCGATCCATTGATCGAGTTTTGTATAGAGTTCAGCGGAATTGTTATTGTTCATAGTCTCGGGGAAGTGATTAGTTGATTTCGTCTAACAAAGCTTCAAATGCCTGCGTTGCAAGCGTGGCGTCTTCGGCCGTAATGATCTCAAGCGGATTGTGGCTGATTCCGCGATTGCCGCCCCGCACAAACAACATTGCTTGCGGCATGATGGTGTGCATTTTCATGGCATCGTGACCCGCACCACTGTTCAGTTTAAATACGGGCTGACCGATTTTAGTGACCGCCCTCTCCCAACGCGCCTGCCAAGCGGGGTCCGAAGGCGCGGCACTCGCACGCATGACCTCGGTGTATTCGAACTGCACTTGTCTGCGCGCAGCAATCTCATGTGCTTCTTTGACGATATCAGCGACCAGCGCATCACGCTGAGGATCTGTCGGCGCACGCATATCCAGGGTAAATAGACACTCGCCTGGAATCACATTGATGGAACCGCCAGGTACTTGAATTTGTCCTACCGTCGCGACCGAGTCCTTGTCAGCACACGCACGCTGCTCCGCCATCAGACTGATTTCAGCCGCCGCCAACATCGCATCCTGACGCATCGACATTGGGGTCGTACCGGCATGCCCTGCTAAACCGATTGTTTTACACGTGGCGCGCACCCCGGCATTGATGGAGGTCACTACACCGAGTGGGAGTGCTTTCTCACAGAGAACGGGACCCTGCTCAATGTGCACCTCAACAAAGCCGAGATACTTTTTAGGGTCACGTTTAATTGTTTGAATGGCTGCAAGGATACCGGGCAATCCGGCCGCTTTCATCGCCTCCGACATCGTGATACCATCGGCATCTTGCTGCGTCAGCCAATCGGGATTAAAACTCCCCGTCAAGGCGCCCGCAGCTAGAAAAGTGGCGCGAAACCGTTGGCCCTCCTCTTCGGAAAAGCCAACGACCTCAATGCCGTAGGGCAACCGACGCTTTTGACTCGATAAAGACTTCACCACCGCAATCGGTATCAAAATGCCGAGACGGCCGTCATATTTTCCGCCATTACGCACAGTGTCGTAATGCGAGCCGGTCATCAGAGATGGGCAATCCGCTGCAGCGCCATGATAAACACCCACAACGTTACCGACTGCGTCGACCGAAATCTGATCAAAGCCAGCGTCTTGCATTAATGTTTTGAGCTCAGCCGCCACCGCGAGATGCGAAGGGGTCAGATACGTCACCGTCAACTGACCCTTTTCGGCCCAGCTAGGCTCACTATGCAGGGCCAGACGCTCTGACCAATGCATGATTTCTTGACCAACATCTTGTAAAACCGCCATGACGATTTCCTGTGAGAAACGCTGTGCCTGTCCCTAACAGGCGTTTCCCACAGTTTAATCTGGACTTGAAGGTTTTTTTGGGGCCTAGTAAGTCTTGTAAGGTAAAAACTTACCCGACAAAACCACATTAACACGGTCGCCTTTCGGATCAGGTTCGCGTTGGATATCCATTGAAAAGTCGATCGCGCTCATAATGCCGTCGCCAAACTCCTCATGAATCAATTCCTTAATGGTTGTGCCATATACATTTATCATCTCGTACCAACGGTAGATTAATGGATCAGTGGGTACGGCACTACGCAAAGAACCCTTGTAAGGCACAACTTGCAACAGGGCAATGGCCTCAGTGGGTAAATCAAAGGTCTTGCCAATCACCAAGGCTTGTGCTTTGGTCAGCGTCATTTGACCCATACAGGCGGCAGTTGTCCATTCCTTAGAAAGCTTCAATTTTTTTGCGACGTCCCCCCATTTCAGACCTTTTTGAACCTTGGCCGAATAAATCAAGTCGGTCACGTCTTCGCGTGTCATTGGTTTTGCAATTGCTTTAGAAGTTGCCATGTCCTACTCCGTATGAATAAAAGAAATTAAAAATTAAGCCGCTGCATAGGTCTTAGACCGATGCACAAGAAAATCAATCAAATGATTACGCACCTCGTAAAACTTTGGGTCATGATGCATCGTGGCGCGCGTGCGGTCCTTGGGCAAAGGATTCGTCACAATTTCAGCCAAAACCGCACGGGGTCCATTACTCATGAGAAAAATCTTGTCTGATAACAAAATCGCCTCATCTACGTCATGCGTAATCATGAATACCGTTTGTTGTGTGCCGCGCACAATTGTGACAAGCTCGTCTTGGATATTGCCGCGGGTCAACGCATCCAGCGCACCAAAAGGCTCGTCAAGCAGCAGCATCTTGGGCTGAATCGCAAACGCACGTGCAATCCCGACGCGTTGCTTCATACCACCCGAAAGCTGAGAAGGTTTTTTATCTTCGGAACCCGTTAGATGCACCATGTCGATGAATTGTTGGACATGTGCTTCCACTTTG
>CAMAYM010000074.1 GCA_945862495.1 Bordetella parapertussis
CTTTGCTGCGTGACCAATCTGGCCATTTCGAACGCACGGCAAAAGCAATATTGCCGCTCACCGTCATCCAAGGCATCAACGCGTGGGACTGGAACACAACACCACGATCCAAACTCGGTCCATTGATTTCACGACCATCAATAAAGGAATGACCGTCTGTCGGCGCCTCCAGTCCAGCTAACACATTCAAAATCGTCGTTTTGCCACATCCCGAATGACCAATGATGCATACGAACTCACCCCGATCAATCGTAAAATTCACATCATCAAAGACAACCAACTCATTTGCATTGCCCACGCCTGGAAAGGCCTTGCGCAGTCCTTGGACTTGTAGAAAATTTTGCATTGCGCGTACTCCTTTCACACTTAATCTTTATAGGTCACGGCTTTTTGCAGATGTGCAAAACAGAGGTCTAGCAACATACCAATTACACCGATCATCAAGACGGCCACTAAGATGTTTGCGATCGACAAGTTGTTCCACTCGTTCCACACGAAATAGCCAATTCCCGTTCCACCTACCAACATCTCGGCTGCCACGATCACGAGCCATGCAATACCAATTGAAATACGCATGCCCGTCATGATGGTGGGTGCCGCAGCCGGCAAGATGACGAAAAATGCTTTACGCAGAGGGCTGACCTCAAGCGTACGTGAGACGTCGATCCATTCCTTGCGGACAGAGGCCACACCAAAGGCGGTGTTAATCAGCATCGGCCAAATCGAACAAATAAAAATCACGAACACGGCCGACACATTCGAGTCCTTGAGCGTAAAGAGCGCAAGAGGCATCCATGCCAGTGGCGAAATCGGCTTGAGAATCTGGATGAAAGGATCCAGTGCTTGGAAAAACAACCGAGACATTCCAATCAAAAACCCGAGCGGCACTGCAACAAGGGCCGCGAGTCCAAATCCAAGCGCCACCCGAGATACGGACCACGCAAGCTGAATGCCGATGCCCTTGTCGTTGGCACCCCGATCGTAAAAAGGATCGGACAGGTGTTCAACTAACTTGGCACCCACATCTAGCGGACCGGGGAATGTGGACTTTTGACCTGTTGCAGCGGCTGCGCCAACGAGCTTTGCGTACTCGTCATCTACGACCTGAGTACCTTGCGTTGGCATGGTGGCGATTTGCCAAAACAACAGGAAAATCGCCAAGACTAAAACCGACAACACTAAAGCTCTCGTACGTTCGTGACGCATCATTTTTATACTCTCTTGATCGCAAAGCTGTTGATGTATTCTTTCGGTTTACTGGCATCAAACACCTTGCCCATCACAATGATTTTCTTACTACCGGGAGCCGGCACAGTTAATCCAGCCTGCTCCATCGCACGGCGTGCATCGGTCGCTAAAAATACATCTTGTGCAATTTTTTGATAGTCGACCTCGCCTTTGACCTGTCCCCAACGCTGCATTTGCGTCATGATCCAAACCGCAAAAGACTCCCAGGGCATTGGGTCAAAGCCGATGCGATCTGGTACTTTTTTCACATTTCCCAAACCGTCTGCATAGGTGCCCGTCAAGACTTGTTCGACCACGGTCAACGGCTGATTGAGGTAATTTGGGGTATGAATCGCAGCTGCAATTTCCTTACGGTTTTCAGCTTTTTGTGCGTAGGCGGTTGCCTCAACAATCGCACGCAACAACGCACTATAGGTGTTTGGATTAGCCGTCATAAATTCTTTGCTTGCTGCAAACGCGCAGCAGGGGTGGCCATCCCAAAGCTCTTTAGACAAAATGTGAATAAATCCTACGCCATCAAATACGGCGCGCTGATTAACAGGATCGGGCGCTAAAAAACCGTCAATATTATCTGCACGTAAGTTTGCGACCATCTCCGGAGGCGGCACTACACGGATCTGCACATCACGATCAGGATCGATACCATTCTCTGCCAAGTAGTAACGCAGCAAATAGTTATGCATCGAATAATCAAATGGCACCGCAAACTTAAAGCCTTTCCAGTCCTTAGGATTACGCTTGTCCTTATGTCGCATCGCAAGGGTAATCGCCTGTCCGTTAATGTTTTCAATTGCAGGAACGGTGTAAGGCGTAGGCGTTGCACCTGCCCCCATTGAAATGGCAAGAGGCATAGGTGACAGCATATGTGCCGCGTCGTATTCTTTATTGAGCGCCTTATCACGCACAACTGCCCAGCCCGCTGTTTTTACCACCTCGACGTTTAGACCCTGCTTGTTATAAAAGCCCATGGGATCCGCCATGATTATGGGTGTCGCGCATGTGATTGGGATAAAGCCAACTTTTAGATTGGTCTTTTCTAATTTACCGCCTTGCGCAAAGGCTTCTTTAGCAAAGGCAAGAGGAAAGATCGAAGAAATCGCGGCAAGTGCAGTCGGTGCGCCCACTGCTTGCAAAAATCGACGGCGCATGTCGTCTTGAGGAAATATCGCACGCATGACAGCTTGCTCAACGACCCGGTCACCCAATGCCTCGGAAGAACGATCACGCATTTCACTCGACGCAGAGTGACTCGCCTCATGCTCTGCAGCTGAAGCATGTTGACCGCAGGAACAGCGCAAGCGAAGCTTTGAATCAAATGGATTAGAGAAGATCGACATAATGAGCACCCCTGTGTAGAAACTCGGTACAGGGACTCAAGCAAGATGCGTGCCAAGCACTCACGCTCATAAAAAAGAGCGCTTTAGCGCAATATTGATTCAAAGGCTCGTTGCTTTGGCACCAGGACAGTGCGCACGCCCGACTCAAGGGAAAGTGAAGCACCGCAATGGCGCTAAAACGCCAATCTAGTGCTGCAACTTGGGATCGGGTTCACTCAATCAGTCTTTCAGAGTTAACAAAACAGGCTGATGATCAGATACCTGTGTCAATTGATCGACGATCAACGCTTGCACCCGAGTTGAAAGAGTCGGGCTCAAGAAAAAGAAATCACACCCCACCGGCTCAGGCCCGTACGTGCGATCAAAAATTCTAAACGTTGCAGGATAAGGCTTTGAGGAATCCAAAACACTCCAAGCATTGATAAAGCGCCCCGCTTCGCCAGGCGCTGTCATCGTCGCGTGCTCAACACTCGAAGATTCAAAGTTAAAGTCCCCACATAGGACTGCGTCCATTGTGTGGGGCTTGGCCTGATATGGACTACCTGCGATGACTTCAGGGGGATGCGATGCAAGCGCGCAGGCATCGAGATGAATTGCACGACAGGCACTCACCTGAGCGAGGCGCGCAGTAGCGTTGTAGTACTCAAGATGGGAGGTCATCACGCGCACGGGACCCCATGCTGCTTGCACGGTACACACTAAGCATATCCGTCGCATACTCGGCGTATTTGTCTCACCCATGTGAACAGGATCTGGCAATAAAATCTGCTCTACCAAGCGAACAGGCAGCCTGGAGGCAATGAGATTGCCAAATTGCTGACGATAAGTCCCGCAGGCGGATAACTCATCGACTGCCGCACCAAAGAACACTTCATAACCAGGCATCAACGCACGCACTCGCGCCACTTGATCTGCAGGCGTTTCACCCGTCAGTGCGTTGTAATTTACGCTGACCTCCTGCAGGCACAGCACATCAAAGTCTCCAATTTCACGTGCTTTATCCAAAACACGCTCGATATCGACCACTCCATCAAGCCCCTTAAACCACTGGACGTTCCATGTCAGGATTTTCATTTGATACCCGCCCGCATAAAAGATTGGACAAACTGACGCTGGAAAATTAAAAAACCCAATAACAATGGTGCTGACGTCAACAAGGTTGCTGCAGTAATGATGGACCAGTCGATTCCCTGATCGGTAGAAGAAAACACCTGCAAACCTACCGTCAGAGGACGTGACTCGACTGAGTTGCTCACCACCAATGGCCAGAGGAAATTATTCCAGTGATAGCTGACGGATACGAGTGCAAAGGCGAGATAGGTCGGTTTAGCCAAAGGTATATAGACATGGCGTAGCACCTGCAGTGCAGTCGCCCCCTCCATCTGAGCGGCCTCAATCAACTCTTTAGGAATTGTCTTGAACGTCTGACGCAGTAAAAAAATTGCAAAGGCTGAGGCAAAGTATGGCAATCCAATACCAAACAACGTATCAACCAATCCTAGCTGAGAGAGCGTCTGGTAATTTCTCACAATCAAGATTTCAGGCATCACCATAAGCTGGACAAGCATTAGTGAAAAAAGAATATTTTTTCCAAAAAACTCATACCGTGCAAAAGCATACGCCGCAAAGGTGCACAACACTAACTGAATCAACAAAATCAGCGTGACAAGCAAGGTCGTATTTAAAAAATATCGCGCAAAAGGTGCTGCCTCCCAAGCAGCAACAAAATTATGAAGGGTCAGCGGTGCGTCCCAGATTAATTTGGTCGCAAACTCCGAAGGATGAAATGCGGCCCAACACGCATAAAGCAACGGCGAAATCCAACAGATTGCCAGTATCCATGCCCCCATCGTCGAAAGGAAGCCGGCAGGCTGCCCCAGCGCAGTCGTTGCCTGTCGGCTTTGTATAGCGGGTGAAGTCATTGCGTTCATCAGTAATGCGCCCGACGATCAAGTAAAAAAAACTGCAGCAACCCCACAACCGCAAGAATCAGCAGCAGCACTGCAGTCAGTGCAGATGCGTAACCACGATCCCAAAAGCTAAATCCTACCTCGTACAAGTAAAACAACAATAATGAGGTCGCATTATCCGGACCACCCTTGGTCATCACGATAATATGGTCGACCATTCGAAACGCATTGATCAAAGCATTAACCAAGACAAAGATTGTGGTGGGCATCAACAATGGCCACTGAATTCTGCGAAAGAAACACCAACGACTCGCCCCTTCGATTTGAGCAGCCTCTTGGTAGCTTGGGCTCAAGGTCTGCAAAGCAGCCAAATAGAAAATCATAAAAAATCCGGCTTCCTTCCAGATGGCGACAACGATCACTGAACCAAGTGCTAACTGCGGATCTCCGAGCCAATTTTGACTGGCAAAGCCAACTAGTCCCAGGACTTGATTGATCAATCCATATCCGGGTGTATAAAAAAATATCCAAATATTCGCCACGGCAATCATGGGCAATACCGTGGGTAGAAAAAATGACAAGCGTAAAAACTGACGGCCGGCAATTTTTTCATTGACCCATAACGCCATTGCAATCGAAAGCCCCATCGACAAAGGAATGGTGGCCATCGCAAACCAAAGATTGTTGAATAAAGACTTCCAAAAATTAGGATCCTCCATCATCACCTGGTAGTTTTCGATTCCCACAAAAACTGCCGCTCGCCCCGCACGCGGTGTCGACATCAGACTATCGATCAAGGTCCCAATCGCCGGGTAATGCGTAAAGCCCACCAAAAAAACGAAGGCCGGCAATAACAATAAATACGCGTGAATGTGACGTGATGAAATGGTCATATTTAAAATTTTGCTGAGGCGGTTCAGGCGATCATCGTACGCACATGATGATCGCCCCCCCTTTTTTAATTACTTATATTTACGCAGCAGACGATCAGCTTCGGCCTGAGCATCCTTAAGTGCTTGTGCAGGCGTTTTGGCACCGGTCAATGCCGCTTGCAAGCCATCGTTCAGTGCTTTAGTCACACGCTGATTGTCGTGAGTCGACAACTCTGCAACGGCAAAAGGCAGTTGATCACGAGCGACCAGTGCAGGAGGAAATTCAGCCGCATATTTTTTCAATGCAGATGTTTCATAGGCTGCGGGAGAAACTGCCACATAACCTGTATCAATACTCCACTGAGCGGCACGCTCTGGCTGTGTGAGCCATTTCGCAAACTTGTAAGCGCCCTCTTGCTCAGCAGACGAGGCTTTAGAGAAAATAAAGAAATTTCCACCACCAGTAGGCGAACCACGACGCTTGCCTTCAGGCAACATGGCTACACCGAAATCAAACTTTGCGTTGCTGCGGATGTTGGTCAAATTCCCTGTCGTCGTCCAGATCATGGCGGCTTTCTTTTCCATAAAGTCGCGGGGAGTTGTGCCCCACTGCACCACACCAGGTGGATGGATGCCGTATTTTTTGGACAGATCTACCCAATATTGCAAAGCTTCTACGGCCTTAGGATCGTCATACTTGACCTGATTGCCTGATGCATTTGCAAGGATCGCATCGTTCTGTGTGCTGAAGCCCTGAAATAACCAGTAGGGGAAGCCACTTGAAGGCACCTGGATGCCCCATTGCGTGACATTTCCATTGGAATCTTTTTTGGTGAGCTTTTGTCCCATGCTGATTGTTTCAGCCCAGTTTTTAGGCGGGGTATTAGGATCTAAACCCGCTTCTTTAAACAGCTCTTTATTCCAATACAAGACAACTGTAGAACGCTGAAACGGAATACCCCAAATCTTGTTGTCGAACTGACCATTTAACAGAAAAGCTGGGAAAAAGCTTTTCATCCAAGCACGGTCTTCATCTGTTTTAACAAACTTGTCGATCGGT
The DNA here is from genome assembly GCA_945862495.1 of Bordetella parapertussis. Taxonomy (GTDB): domain Bacteria; phylum Pseudomonadota; class Gammaproteobacteria; order Burkholderiales; family Burkholderiaceae_B; genus Zwartia; species Zwartia parapertussis_G. The sequence goes on from CAMAYM010000074.1 coordinate 6,428, forward strand.
TTGATGGCGCCTTCATCGGCAAGCGTAAAGGTATCCGTTGACAACAAAATCGCTGCGGTAGGCGGCTTGCCTGCCTTGTGGGCCGTCAAGGCTTTGACGATGGTCTCCTGATAGGTACCAGAGTAAACAGGTGTGACTTTATAGTCAGGATAGGCTTTGTTGAAATCTGTCGCATACTCATCAATGATCTTTGTGATCGGACCGCCTACAGCGATTGGAAAATAAAACGACACCTCGGTTTTGCTGAATGCAGTTGCACTCAGACAAACACCAGCAGCCACCAACGCTGCGCGACTCAAGAGTTTATTCATGCACTTCTCCTTAACGGTTTAAGTCAACGATTTACTTCAAAGGCTTAATCAATACGACAACCACTTTCATCAAACCAATGCAGGTTCGATGACTCCCAACCCAAGGCAATCTCACCCTGTACTTCTCGACCATACTTGCCTTGCGCACGCACGACCAACGCCTGACCACCCGCATCAACATGCAACATCAGATCAGCGCCTGTGAAATCAGTCCCGACCAAAGGCAAGCGATGTGAACCTCCCAGGTACACATCCTCAGGACGAATCCCAACACGTGTCGCTCCGACTGGTGCTTGAAGCACAATCTCAGTCCCAGCAATGCGTGAATTTTTAATCTCCAACACATTCATTCTTGCGCTACCGATAAATTGAGCCGCAAAAAGCGTGCGAGGTTGTTGATAAATTTCTGTAGGAGTTGCCGCCTGTTCGACCCGCCCCTCTTTAAGCAAAATCACACGATCTGCCATACTCATCGCCTCAGTTTGGTCGTGAGTGACATACACCACGGACAAACCAAGTTTGCGCTGCAGCGCCCGCAGCTCATAGCGCATTTCCTGTCGCAGCTGCGCATCTAGGTTCGACAAGGGTTCATCCATCAGGCAAAGCTGGCTGTCCGCCACTAGCGCGCGTGCTAACGCCACCCGCTGCTGCTGTCCACCCGACAGCTCTCCAGGTTTTCGGTCAGCCAGTTTTGACAAACTCAACAAATCAAGGGTTTGACGCAAGCGCTCAACAATGTCTGCTTTTGGTACGCGTCTAACTTTCAGCCCAAACACAACATTTTCAGCAACAGAAAGATGAGGGAATAAGGCATAATTTTGAAATACCATCGATACACTACGCAAAGCAGGCGGGACCGCCGTGACATCACGACCAAAGATATGAATATGCCCAGACGTTGGCATTTCTAGGCCGGCGATCAGTCTCAAGGTAGTGGTCTTGCCACAGCCCGACGGCCCAAGCAGAACAGAAAACTGCCCTTGCTCAAGCGCTAAATCAGTCGGTTGTAGGGCCGCTGTCATGCCCCAACGTTTACCTGCTTGATCAAATTGAACTGCATGCATGTGATGACAAACTCGCTTGACTATCCCAAATAGTCACTCACATTAACTTAACTATATTTACGTTAGATGACAGTGAGCAAAGCACGAGCAACGTGCAACGTGCAACAAGCTATCCTCATCGAATCAGTGATAAATTAAAAGATAAATAATTTTGAGTCTCCCCTATGTCTACTCACCCCATTCGTCAAGCACCTCAACTCCGAATCTGGGATTTGCCGACCCGCCTCTTCCATTGGCTACTCGCCGTGAGCATTACTGGTGCACTCATCACGATCAATCTCGGCGGGGGTTGGATGGAATGGCATGTCAGATTCGGCATTGCGAGCTTTGTGTTGCTACTGTTTCGTGTGATATGGGGCCTGATTGGTCCGCGCTATGCCCGCTTTAACCAGTTTGTGACCACTCCAGCGAAAACAATCGCGTATGTTCGACGCAACTCTGGCTCACGACACGCGGGCCATAATCCACTCGGCGCATGGTCCGTTTTGGCGATGTTATTTTTATTTTTATTTCAAAGCTCGACTGGTCTTTTTGCCAACGACGACGTGATGACGCAAGGACCTCTGGCACAGTTTGTCAGTAATGACACCGTTGCATTGCTCACCCGCATACACAGTTTTAGCGAGTATTTGCTGTATGCCATCCTCGCTCTCCATTTGGGCGCGATCGCCTTTTATAGTCTACGAGGCGAGGCTTTAGTTCTGCCGATGGTGACCGGTGATGTGCCTAAACACACACTGCCCTCAGGCACCCAAAGTGCCCGCGATGACTGGCGTGTCAGATTCGGCGCGCTCGTCTTGGCACTCGCGCTTGGCGCCTTGGCCTGGTGGCTCTGGGACCTTGCTTTTAATGCCCCCATGAGTTTTAGCTGAGAGACCTCACTCAATTGGTCACTTTTAGTGAATAATGCTGCACCACTAAATATAAAAATGACTCGGGGAACAACAACATGCCGATCCTAAACAACGGTGACTGCAAGATATATTGGCGCGGTGATGGGGATATCCAACTGCCTGCGCTGGTGCTCGGTAACTCTCTGGGGACTGACCTGACACTGTGGGATCCCATGCTCGAAGAGCTGATGGGCCATTTTTACGTCGTGCGCTTTGACGCACGCGGACATGGCGGGTCCGATGCGCCCACGGGGCCTTACTCGATCAACCAGTTGGCTGACGATGCCCAAGCCGTCATCGCGGCTGCACGCCTCTCCAGTTACCATTATTGGGGTATTTCTTTGGGCGGCATGGTCGGGATGGAGCTCGCTGCACGTCGGCCTACAGGTCTTAAAAAGCTTGTACTGAGCCATACAGCAGCGGAGTTTGACCTCGGTATCTGGGACCAACGCATCGCAGCATTAAAAACCGGTGGCATGGCGGCAATTATTGACGGCGTGATTGACCGTTTCTTTACGCCTGACTTTGTTGCTAAAAACAACGTCAATCTCAAACGCATCCGCAACATTGCTCTTTCTCAAGCGCCCCATGGCTACGCGGCATGCTGCGGTGCCATTCGAGATATGGATCTTTATCCGCGACTGGAGCGCATCCAAGTTCCAACGCTCGTCGTCGTAGGAGATTTTGATCTCTCGACACCACAAGCCCGAGGTCAAGCCTTGGTGGATCGCATCAAAGACGCGCGGATGGTTCAAGTAAAAAGTGCGCACATTGCACCGCCAGAAATTCCAACTGAATACCTGGCGGCGGTATTACCCTTTATTTCTTGACGCGATAGGAGTCGTGACACGCTTTACAGCTCGCGCCCACGTCTCCAAAAGCTGCACGCAGCTTGTCTAAATCACCTGCGTCGGCTGCAGCTGAAAGTTTGACCACTGCGCCTTCAAATTTGGTCTGTGCTGCTTTAAAACCAGCTGCATCAGACCAGACTTCTGGTTTAGCTGCACTTTTACCCTGCGTACCGGCACCAAAAGCTCCCCAAGGAAGCGTTGACAAGGTTTGAACGATTGCAACGTTTGCCTTGATGGCAGCCGCATCATAAGGAACTTGTCCTTTGATCGTCGGTTGCATCCGACCAAATTGAGATGCCAAGACAACTAGGGCAGACTGTCGATACTTGATCGCATCCTCAGGCTTTGCAAACTGAGCGCTAGCCGTAGACATCCACAATGGAGACAACAAAGCACCAGATAGCAACAGAATCGAAAGCTTTTTCATGGTCGTACTCCTTTTAGAGATTAATCATTTCACTATACCGTCTTTGCGAGGTCTTGCGCCAAACCAATATAGCTACGCGGTGTCATGGCGAGCATGCGTGTACGTACCTCTGCCGGAAGATCCAAGCCACTAATAAACTCTCTTAAGGCCTGCTCGGTTATGCCCTTACCACGCGTCAACGCTTTGAGTTGCTCATAAGGCTGAGGCAAACCATAGCGACGCATCACCGTCTGGATGGGCTCAGCAAGCACTTCCCAGCTACTGTCAATATCCGCATCAATCGCGGCGGCATTGACCTCTAGCTTGCCTAGACCACGCAAACACGCATCATAGGCAACCAAACAGTAACCAAGAGCCACACCCAAGTTACGCAGGACTGTAGAGTCGGTCAGGTCACGCTGCCAACGAGAAATAGGGAGTTTTTCAGATAAGTGGCGCAAAACCGCATTGGCTAAACCAAGATTACCCTCGGCATTTTCAAAGTCAATCGGGTTGACCTTGTGGGGCATCGTCGAGGAACCCACCTCGCCATCTTTTAAACGCTGTTTGAAATAACCCAGTGCGATATATCCCCAGATATCTCGGTTCAAATCGATCAAAATAGTGTTGGCACGTGCAATCGCATCAAAGAGACCGGCCATCCAGTCATGCGGTTCGATCTGAATCGTATGTGGGTTTTGTTTCAGACCAAGCTCCTTGAGAACGCCCGCAGTAAAAGCGGGCCAGTCCAGCTCTGGATAGGCGGACAAGTGCGCGTTGTAATTACCGGTTGCACCATTCATTTTTGCAAGCGGGATGACCGCCTCAATACTGGTAATCGCATCACGCAACCGCGCCGCTACATTGGCAAACTCTTTTCCAAGCGTCGTAGGCGTGGCGGGTTGGCCATGGGTGCGGGCCAGCATTGGTTGTGCGGCCTGTGCATACGCCATGTGCTGAAGCGAAGCCAATACCTTGTGCAATTGAGGCACGACGACCTGCTCGCGAGCGCGACTCAGCATCAGGGCGTGTGAGGTGTTATTGATATCCTCAGACGTACAGGCAAAATGGATAAACTCACCTGCTTTCTCAAGCTCAGGCAAGCCTGCGACCTTTTCTTTGAGCCAATACTCGACTGCTTTGACATCGTGGTTCGTTGTGCGCTCGATCTGCTTGATCCGGTCGGCATCCGCCTCAGAAAAGTTTGTCACCAGTCCGCGTAATAACTGCGTAGCCGTCGCTGAAAAAGCTGGAAGTTCTGACAGGCCTGCTTGAGACAAACCAATCAGCCAGGCAATTTCTACCTCGACCCGGTGCGCCATAAAGCCAGCCTCAGAAAATAGCGGTCTCAGCGCATCACATCGCGAGGCGTAACGGCCGTCCAAAGGGGAGACAGCGTTTAAAACAGTCAAAGCAGGATTTGTTTGCATAGGTCGAAAAAGATGACAAAAAAACGACAAAATGGATGAGATTGAGTTTATCACCCACATTTCAATAACAAGAACACCCCTCAAGAGATTTCTCAGGGTAAGGTATCGTGTAGTTAGCCGTACGCTAAAGGGTAAATGTTAAGTCACTCATTTGATTGACATATTGAATACAATTTAAGCATCGTCCTAGAATCAAAAAGCACATGAAACTCATCGCATCGCTCACCAGTCCCTATGTTCGTAAAGTCCGTATCGTCATGGCTGAGAAAAAGCTCGACTATCAGATGCAACTAGAGAATGTATGGGCTGCAGACACTGTGATGCAAGAGTTCAACCCCTTAGGCAAAGTTCCCTGCCTCATCATCGAAGATGACAATAGGCTGTTTGATTCTCGTGTGATTGTCGAGTATTTAGACACGCTCTCCCCCGTCCGCCAGCTCATTCCCAAGACCGGTGGCGAACGTGCTGCAGCCAAGTGTTGGGAGGCTTTAGCCGACGGTACACTTGATGCCGCAATCACCATTATTAAGGAATTACAGCGCCCCGCAGTGCAGCAGAGCCAGGAGTGGATTGACCGTCAATATGGAAAAATCCATGTAGCAATCAAAGCAATGGATACTGATCTAGGCACTAAGAATTTCTGTATAGGCGTTAATTTCGGCCTGGCAGATGTCGCGGTGGGCTGTGTACTTGGCTATTTAGATTTTCGTTTTCCGCATATCGATTGGCGTACTGAGTCGCCCAATCTCGATCGCCTTTATGCCAAGCTCAGTCAACGTCAGAGCTTTATTGATACCGTACCTCCTAAGCAATAATTCCGCCTCCTAGGCACACATCTCCATCATATAAAACCGCCGACTGACCAGGCGTAACGGCCCATTGCGGCTCTGCAAAACTTAAGCTAAAGCCGTTTAGATCTCCACCTGACATGAGCTGGCAGACTGAATCCTGCTGGCGATATCGTGTCTTTGCCGCAAACTCACCGCTGCTAGGGGCCTGGCCACTCACCCAACTCACTTGCTCGGCTTTTAGTTGTTTTGAAAGCAACCAGGGATGATCGTGGCCCTCAACAACAAAGAGCGTATTAGTCCCCATATCCTTGCGTGCCACATACCAAACCGGACCTGTGCCGTCTGCATGCTGAAGACCTTTCACTCCGCCGATACCGAGTCCCTTACGTTGCCCCAAGGTATAGAACGAGAGACCATGGTGCTCCCCCACTTTTTTCCCCGCTTCAGTCAAAATTGGACCTGGCTGAGTGGGCAAGTAACGGTTTAAAAATTCTCTAAAAGGACGTTCACCTATA
>CAMAYM010000075.1 GCA_945862495.1 Bordetella parapertussis
CTTTGAGCCGACCACCCATATATTGACCTGTCAGTGTGGTCGCATCTTTAAGCGCAGCAGGTGTGCCATCAAACACGATTTGTCCACCCCGTTCGCCTGGACCTGGGCCGACATCGATGACACGGTTTGCGGCGATCATCACCTGTGGGTCGTGTTCAACCACGACCAAGGTATTGCCTGCGTCTCGCAGTCGATGCATCACTTCTACAACGCGGTGGATATCGCGAGGATGCAAACCGATTGAGGGCTCATCCAAGACAAACAAGGTGTTTACGAGCGAGGTCCCAAGCGCAGTCGTCAAATTAATCCGCTGCACTTCGCCCCCCGAGAGCGTGCGACTTTGTCGGTCTAGCGTCAGATAGCCCAACCCCACATCGCATAAAAACTTGAGTCGCGCACGCACCTCGGTCAGCACCAGATCCATGGCCGCATCCATGGCGCCTGGAAATGTCACTTGATCGATAAACGTTCGCAGCTGCACGATCGGTGTCAGCATCAAGTCTTGAATCGACTTGCCCTGAATCCGCCAGAGCAAGGCGTCGGGCTTGAGCCGTGCGCCTTTGCAGGTCGGGCAGGGCGTGTAGCTACGGTATTTAGAGAGCAAAACCCGTACATGCATTTTGTACGACTTGGTTTCTAGCCAGTCAAAAAAACGCTGCACGCCATACCATTGCGTTTTCCAGGCCTGATTGCCGCCTTTCCAGAGTGGGTCGCCATGCAGCACCCACTCTTGGTGTTCAGGGGGCAAATATTTCCATGGCGTATTGATCGAAACATTGGCACGCTTGGCGTACTTTTCCATTTCGACCTGACATTCTTTGTAGCTCGGTGTCTGCCAGGGCTTGATCGCACCGCCCTCGACCGTCTTGTTCTCGTCTGGAATGACCAAGCCAAAATCAATGCCGATCACACGACCAAAGCCTCGACACGCCTCGCAGGCACCCAGTGGCGAGTTAAAGGAAAACGTACTGGGCAAGGCATTGCTATAGCTGATGTTGCAATCGGCACAGTGCAGCTTGTCACTAAATTTCCAGACGGCCGTATCCGTACCCTCGTTGTCAACCGCATGAACGGACATTAGGCCATTGCCCATTTTGAGCGCGATGTCGAAGGCTTCCATGACACGAGAAGGCTCTGCACTCGAAAAGCGAAACCGATCCTGCACCACGCGTAGCGTTCGCAGCAGCGGCGACAAGGTCGCGGATTTCTTTTTAGAGGTTTTGGCAGGCGTCGCGACTGCTGCGCTCGATACTGCGCCTGCTTGCTGCGGGCTTTCATCCGCATGGACACGCGTATAGCCTTGCTGTTCTAAAAATCCGAGTACCTCTTCCTCGGTAAAGTTCAGAGGCACTTGCACCGGAAATGTCACCACCAGTCTTGGATCGCCCGCTTGTTCAGCACGTTCTTTGACAGCGGCAAAAATAGACGCAGTACTGTCTCGGCAGACCGCCTGACCACAGCCGCGGCACATGAGTTGCGCGCCCCGTGCAAACAAGAGCTTGAGGTGGTCATTAAGCTCTGTCATGGTGCCGACCGTACTGCGTGAACTCCGAACCGGGTTCGTTTGATCAATCGCGATGGCGGGCAAAATGCCTTCGATGCGATCGACAACCGGCTTGTCCATACGGTCCAAAAACTGACGCGCATAGGGCGAAAAAGTCTCTACGTAGCGTCGCTGACCCTCGGCATAGAGGGTGTCAAACGCTAAAGAGCTTTTGCCCGAGCCGCTGACACCGGTGATCACGGTCAATTCGCCCGTGTTCAACGTCAAGTCGAGGTTTTTCAGGTTGTTCTGGCGCGCGCCAGTAATGCGTATGGTTGGGTTCATAGCGTAATCATAGAGCGACGGCCTGCAAGCCGCATGGAAAACCAGATGAATATTCTGGCCGGATATAGGGTAATATACGAGGCTCAATACCGGAGAATTGCTATGGCTTCAGAAACAAAACGCACGCGCCGCAACACTCTCGAGCGCCGTTGCTTGGGCAAGGCCTTCAAGCGCCTGTTCGTCAACGCACCGAAAGGCGTGTTCAAAATGCTGGAAAAAGTCAAGAAAGCCTGAGTTTTTGGCATTCGGACTAAGTATTTAGAATTAAGTATAGGGCTGCAAACTTAACGGTTTGCAGCCCTTTTACTTTTTCTTACCAAGTTTCAGGTCTGTTTTCTTGTAAAACGGGCGATTACCGTTCCAATCATTCAATTAAAAAATAAAACCTGGAGATCAACTATGAGTGGCAATAAACGTTGGGTCAATCGCCCAGAGGGCTCTACCTGGGGTGATTTTGGTGAGGATGACCAGCGCGGTCGGATTAATTTGCTGACCTCTGAAAAGCTTAAGCAGGGGATTGCCGAGGTCAAAGAGTTTCAGCCTTTCTGTCTGAGCCTGCCTTTGGACCTCCCAGGTGGTAACTTATTGAATCCACGGCGTTTTCCGCCTGTCATTCGTCCCACGTTGCGTGGCGATCGCCCCAATATGAACTATGGTCTGTTTCGCGATAACGACCAGCAAACCGACGTGATCAGTGATGATCTGGTCGTCATGCACCTCCAATACTCCACCCAGTGGGACAGTTTGGCCCACGTGGGCTCCAGATTTGATGCCAATGGCGACGGGATCCCCGAGTCAGTCTATTACAACGGTTATCGCGCGGGCGAGCACATTATCGGACCGACGGATGCCAAGGATGCCGGTGTTCCGGGCCCGGGCGAAAACAAGTCCACCTCCAATGCGATGGCCCTTGGCATTCAAAATATGGCCGAGTCTTGCGTGCAGGGACGTGGCGTGATGATTGATTTCCATGCCCACTTTGGTAACAAGCGAGAAATCATAGGTTATGACACCCTGATGCGAGTGATGGAACAGGACAAGGTCGTTGTTGAGCCCGGTGATATGGTGTGTTTGCACACGGGCTTTGCTCAGTTACTCATGGACATGAAAGGCAGTCCTGACCTGCACACGCTAGAGAACAGCTGTGCAGCGCTTGACGGTCGCGATCAAAAACTCCTCAAGTGGATCACTGACAGCCAATTGGTGGTCTTGATGGCTGACAACTATGCGGTTGAAACCTATCCTGCGACGAGCCACATCGGTTGTTGCGCGACATTGCCTTTGCATGAGCATTGCTTGTTCAAGCTGGGTGTGCATTTGGGTGAGATGTTCTATCTCACCCCCTTGGCGCAATGGTTGCGTAAGAACGGTCGTAATCGTTTCTTGTTGACCGCGCCACCGCTGCGTTTGCCCGGTGCGGTGGGTTCGCCTGCGACGGCAGTTGCCACGGTTTAACCGTCTATAAACGTCCCGAATCCGCGATGCTGTCAGTTTGACGAAAGCTTGAATAAGCTTATGGTTGACGTAGTCATCGCGGGTGGGGCAATATGACCTTGTTATTTAACTATTCTAGGAGCGAGCCATGCGCCGTACCCTCATTGCTGCGGCCCTTTCAGCCGCAATGCTGTTGCCCGGACTTGGCTTTGCCAAGACATTCAAATGGACCAGCCAGGGCGATATTCTGACCCTTGATCCTCACTCACAAAACGAAGGGCTGAACATTGCCGCCAACTTGTGGGTCTACGATCCGCTGGTCAAGTACAACGAAAAATATGAAGTCGTGCCTTCGCTGGCGACCTCGTGGGAGCGTATTAATCCCACCACGATGCGTTTCAAGTTGCGTCCAAACGTAAAGTTTCAGGACGGCACACCTTTTACTGCCGATGACGTCGTGTTCTCGCTCAAGCGCGCCATGGCACCTTCTTCACAGTTTAAATCTTACGTTGCAGGCATCAGCGATGTGGTCGCTGTCGATCCCTTGACCGTAGATGTTATTACGGCTGGTCCAAATCCTGTGCTGCTGCGTCAGTTGCCTTCACTGGGTATCATGAGCAAGGCGTGGTCAGAAAAGAATAACGCTGAGAAACCACAAGACTTCAACAAAAAAGAAGAGAGCTTTGCCGCGCGTAACGCCATGGGCACTGGCCCATACCAGCTGAAATCACGTGAAGTTGATATTAAAACTGTCTATGTTGAAAACCCCAACTGGTGGGGCAAGCCCACCAAAACGGGCAACGTGACAGAAATTGTCTACACACCGATTAAGCAAAATGCGACGCGTACCGCTGCTCTGTTGTCTGGCGAAGTTGATTTTGTTCTCGATCCACCAGCACAAGACTTAGATCGCTTGCGCAAACAGGTCAACGTGCTGGACGGTAACGAATACCGCACCATCTACATCGCGATGGACGTCAAAAGTCCTGAGTTGAAGTACAGCAACGTCAAGGATAAAAACCCACTTGCCGATATCCGTGTGCGTGAAGCCCTCTATCGTGCGATTGATATTGAGGCCATTAAAAAGTCCGTGATGCGCGGCATGTCCTTGCCCACAGGCGCAATGATCTCTCCACAGGTCAATGGCTATACGGATGCTTTGGGTAAGCGCGTGCCCTATGACCCCGTCAAGGCCCGTGAGCTGCTCAAGCAAGCCGGCTACGACAACAACCTCGAGTTCACGATCGACTGCCCGAACAACCGTTACATCAACGACGAAGCGATTTGTCAGGCCGTTGTCGCGATGTGGGCCAAGATCGGTGTCAAAACCAAACTGAATGCGATGCCGCGCGCGACTTTCTTCCCGAAAGTGGCCAACGGCGATACCAGTATTTATCTGTTTGGCTGGGGCGTGCCAACCTTTGATGCGTTCTATACACTTGAGTCACTGATTCGGACCAAAGGGACTGGCGCGGCAGGTGCTTTTAACTACGGTGGTTACTCCAACCCCAAAGTGGATGCTTTGATCGACACGATCAAGACAGAGACCGACGATGCCAAGCGCACCGCCATGATTCAAGAAGCACTTGGCATTCATGCCAAAGAGTTTGGCACGATTCCTTTGCATGACCAGATCATCCCCTGGGCCATGAAGAAAAACGTCAAGATGATTCACCGTCCGGACAATCGTCCTGTGATCGAGTGGGTCCGCATCGATTAATCGATGTTTCTAAAGCGAGCCTTCGTGTGGAGGCTCGCATTTTTGTGAGAATGCATGTTCGCTTTTATTATTCGCCGGTTGCTTCAGGCCGTGGGCGTGATGCTGACCGTCGCGCTGTTGGCTTTTATTCTGTTTCAGTATGTCGGCGATCCCGTCATGATTATGTTGGGTCAAGAAGGTACGCCTGCTGAGCGTGAGCAATTGCGGCAGGATTTGGGACTGAATGATCCGATTGTGGTGCAGTTCTATCATTTTCTCGCCAATGCCGTACAGGGTGATTTTGGTTTATCACTGCGGCAAGGACAAAAAGTTTCGGTACTGTTGCGTGATCGCTTGCCGGCGACCCTAGAGTTATCAATCGCCGCCGCATTGATCGCTCTAGTAGTGGGCGTGCCGTTAGGTGTGTACACAGCGCTCAAGCGAAACGGAAAGTTATCGCAAGCCTTCCTGGCTTTTTCATTACTAGGCGTTTCATTACCGACCTTTTTAATTGGTATCTTGTTGATTTTGGTATTCTCAGTTCAGCTCGGATGGTTGCCGAGCTATGGTCGCGGCGATACCGTAAAACTAGGTTGGTGGTCGACAGGTCTGCTCACCGCAAGCGGCTGGCAACACTTGATCCTGCCAGCAGTCACACTCTCTCTCTTTCAAGTCGCACTGGTCTTACGTCTCGTTCGCTCCGAAATGCTCGAGGTCTTGCGAGCCGACTACATCAAGTTCGCGCGTGCGCGCGGTTTGACTAAGCGTGCGATTCACTTTGGTCATGCGCTGAAAAACACACTCGTGCCTGTTATCACCATCATGGGTTTACAGCTCGGCGGCATTATCGCGTTTGCGATTGTCACAGAGACAGTGTTTCAGTGGCCAGGTATGGGCTTGCTCTTTATCCAAGCCGTCCAGTTCGCGGATATCCCAGTGATGGCGGCCTATTTGTGTTTGATTTCATTTATTTTTGTGCTGATTAATTTGATTGTTGATTTGTTGTATTTTGCGGTGGACCCAAGACTGCGTGTCGGTCTGGGTAAATCGGGAGGAGGCCACTGATGCGCGCCGCTCTCTCTAAATTCTGGGATGGTGATCTTGCCTGGTCATGGCGACACACACCTGTCGCGATTGTCGCGACTTTGACGCTGCTGGTCATGTTGATTGCCGCCTTTGGTGCGGACTGGATTGCGCCCCACAATCCGTTTGATTTGGCGACCATCGAATTGCTGGACGCACTCAAACCGCCTGTGTGGGCGGATGATGGCACGACCAAATATTTACTCGGCACCGACAGCCAGGGTCGCGACTTACTGTCTGCGCTGATGTATGGGACCAAGGTGTCTTTACTGATCGGTTTAGCCGCGGTGGCCGGAGCCATGTTGTTGGGCGTGGTGCTTGGCTTGATTTCCGGCTATGCCGGTGGTCGCATCGATGCCTTGATTATGCGTGTGGCCGATGTGCAGTTGTCGTTTCCAGCTATTTTGATTGCTTTGTTGATCGATGGTGTGGCGCGCGCGGTGGTGCCAGGCGATATGCACGAGGTGATCGCGTTTCCAGTGCTTGTGGGGGCGATCGCGCTCGCGGGCTGGCCACAGTATGCCCGTACCGTTCGGGGTTCCACCCTTGTAGAAAAAAACAGAGAATACGTTCAAGCGGCGCGTGTGATTGGTATTTCCTCGCCCGTGATTATGTTCCGCCATGTGCTCCCCAATGTCTTGGGTCCTGTGTTGGTGCTTGCGACCGTTCATCTTGCTACCGCGATCATTACCGAAGCGACACTGTCATTTTTGGGTGTGGGGGTGCCACCGACTTCGCCTTCACTAGGAACGCTGATCCGCGTGGGCAATGACTTCTTGTTTTCTGGAGAATGGTGGATCACCATTTTTCCGGGTGCGGCACTTGTATTGTTGGTGTTGTCTGTCAACCTGCTAGGGGATTGGCTGCGTGATGCCCTGAATCCCCGTTTGAGTTGAGGGCAGACATGTCAAACATTTTAGAAATTAAAAATCTCAGCGTCGAGTTTCCGACGCGACGAGGGACCTTAAAAGCCTTGAACGACGTATCGTTTTCGATTGCGGCGGGCGAGGTCGTGGGCGTGGTGGGTGAGTCGGGTGCAGGCAAGTCTCTGACCGGTGCCGCCATCATAGGTTTGCTTGAGCCACCGGGTCGTATTTCAGGTGGAGAGATCCTGCTCGAAGGACGTCGTATCGACAACCTTTCAGACGATCAGATGCGCAAAATCCGAGGTCGAGAGATTGGTGCGATTTTCCAGGATCCGCTGACCTCTCTCAATCCGCTTTATACCGTGGGCCATCAGATCGCGGAGACAATCGTGACGCATCTGCCCATGACCTGGTCGCAAGCACGTCAGCGTGCGATTGAGCTTCTAGAGTCGACGGGCATCCCCGCCGCGCGCGAACGTATCGATCATTATCCCCACCAGTTTTCAGGGGGTATGCGTCAGCGCGTGGTGATCGCGTTGGCACTTGCCGCGCAACCCAAATTAATCGTGGCCGATGAGCCCACCACTGCGTTGGATGTTTCCATCCAAGCGCAAATTATCGAATTGCTTAAAAAGATGTGTCGCGAACAAGGTGCCGCCGTGATGCTCATCACGCACGATATGGGCGTCATCGCTGAAACGGCGGATCGCGTGGTCGTGATGTATGCAGGACGCGTCGCCGAAATCGGCAAGGTGCGCGATGTGATCCACTCGCCACGTCATCCTTATTCCGTCGGCTTGATGGGTTCGATCCCTTCGATTCATCATCATGTCGAACGTTTGGTACAAATTGACGGCACGATGCCAAGGCTCACGGCGATTCCTCCGGGCTGTGCCTTTAACCCACGGTGCCCCCAAGTGATGGAGCGCTGCCGCGTAGAGCGTCCCGACATCATCCAGGTCGGCACTTCGCAGGCGGCTTGTTGGTTGCATGCATCCAAGGAGGTGTCATGAGTACAGAGCGTCCTTTAGTTGAAGTTCATGACGCTGCGAGATGGTTTGACGTCTCCGCACCGTGGCTCGAGCGTGTATTGTCGCATAAACCGCGCAGCATTCTCAGAGCAGTTGACGGCGTCTCTTTTAGCATCCGCAAAGGTGAAACACTAGCCCTGGTGGGTGAGTCCGGCTGTGGCAAGTCTACGATTGCACGCATGTTGGTTGGGCTGTATCCACTCACCCGTGGGACGATCACCTTTGATGGCCAACCGATCTCGAATATGCAAGGTCGCTCAGGCCTAGCCTTGCGCAAGCGTCTGCAGATGATTTTTCAGGATCCCTATGCCAGTCTGAATCCTCGCTGGCGTGTCGGTCGGATCATCGCCGAGCCGATGCTGGCACATACCGACTTGACTGAGCAAGAGCGTGATGACCGTGTCGATGTGTTGCTGACACAAGTGGGTTTGCATCCCTCTGATCAGTCTCGCTTTCCCCATCAGTTTTCCGGTGGACAAAGACAGCGCATTTCGATCGCGCGAGCCTTGGCGGTTAATCCCGAGTTTCTCGTCTGTGACGAGCCGACTTCGGCGCTTGATGTATCGGTTCAGGCCCAAGTGCTCAACATTATGAAGGACTTGCAGAGAAATCTCGGTCTGACGTATTTGTTTATTTCACACAACTTGGCTGTGGTGCATCACGTAGCCGATCGTGTCGGGGTAATGTATCTCGGACGGATTGTCGAAATCGCGGATCGTGACACCTTGTTTGCCAATCCTCAGCATCCCTATACGCGGATGTTGCTTTCCGCCATTCCCGATATGACGGGGCAGGGGCGCAAGCGCACGCCTGTCGCAGGCGAAGTGCCCAATCCGCTCAATCCGCCTTCGGGTTGTACCTTTCATCCACGTTGCCCTTTTGTGCGTGAACGCTGCAAGATCGAAGCGCCCGCGACACAAAACTTTAAAGGCGTGGAAATCGCCTGCCATGGTGTGGCAGAAGGATGGCCGATGCAGGTGTAGTCGTGGTGTCGTTCACGCATCGGCCATGTCTGACTGGATAATCAGTTCGTCTTGATATTACGGACCTTGACGAGCTCGTTCCATTTTTTGATATCGGATTCCACGAATTGCTCAAACTGTTTGGGTGTGCCACCCACAGTCTCCATCCCGATCGAAACAAAACGTTGTTTCACCTCAGGTTGAGCCAGGATTTCGTTGATCTCTTTGTTGAGGCGATTGACGATGTTGGCGGGTAGTTTGGCTGGACCCACGAGACCAAACCAAGTGTAAACATCTGTATCCTTGAATCCTTGCTCTCCGAGAGAGGGCACATCAGGCAGCAAGGCTGAACGCTGTGAACCAAACACGGCAATCGCACGCAGCCTGTCATTTTTGATAAAGGGCAGAGGCGCGACGATGGGGTGAACACCTGCAGTCAGTTGGCCACCGACCAGATCCGTTACGGCTGGTGCATCACCTTTATAGGGTACATGCGTCAAATTTGATTTGGCCAGATAGTTAAACAACTCGATGGCCAAATGTGGACCGGTCCCGTTACCTGGACTCGAAACATTCACTGCTTGAGGTTTGGCAGCGAGTTCAAGTAGTTGCTTCGTTGTTTTGATGGGCGAGGCCCCAGGGACCAACAAGAAAAGAGGTGCGCGCACGACCTGAACGATCGGTGTGAAGTCTTTAATCGTGTCGTATTGCAGCTGTCCAAACAATGCAGGGTTGGTTGTATGTGGAGCCGCGGCCATCAGCAAGTTATAGCCATCCGGATCGGCTTTAGCGATTTGTGCGGAAGCGATACGCGTATTTGCACCGGGTCTGTTTTCAACGATCACAGGCTGTTTGAGTCTGGTTGCGAGATGTTCGCCGATGACGCGCGTCGCGATGTCGTTTGAGCCACCTGCAGGGAAAGGTGAAATCAGTTTGATGGGTTTAGAGGGCCAGTCCTGAGCGAGTGCCAAGCCACTGGTTCCAATACTGAGGCCAAGTGCCAATGCGATATGGGTGATTATTTTCATGTCTACCTCCAGAGAGCGATTGAAACAGCTAATAAAATAAAAAATCTACTTCATGATCCGCTTTGCGATATTGAGCAAGTGGATTTGGCTGGTACCCTCGTACAGACGGAACAGCCTGACATCCCGATACAGCATTTCAATCGGTCCGCCAATGTCGGCGCAGTAGCCCGCACCGCCAAAAATTTGCACCACGCGATCTGCTACGCGTCCACACATCTCTGAGGCGTAGTATTTGCAGATCGAGGCTTGTGTAGTCACGTCCTCACCGTTGTCACGCGCCCGCGCGGTTTCCAAAACCAGACTGCGCGCCGCCGAGATTTCGACCTGGCTTTCGGCCAGCATGGCCTGGACGAGTTGAAACTCCGCAATCGGCTTACCAAATTGTTCGCGTTTCTTGACATGAACAAGTGCTTCATCAAGCAGTCGCATCGCAGGACCAATACACAATGCCGCCAAGTTGATGCGTTGTTTGTTGAGGGTTTTCATGGCGGTCGCAAAGCCTTTGCCGGGTACACCGCCTACGATCTGCTCGCTGCTCGCCAGCACATCCTCAAGATAAACCTCTGAGACAGGCGAGCCTGACTGACCCATTTTTCGATGCTCAGGACCAGTACTTAAGCCCGGAGTATGGCGCGGAATTAAAAATGCACTGATGCCGCGGTGTGACAAGTCGTCTGGATCGGTTCTTGCGAAAACAGTAAAGAGCTCGGCGATCGGCGCGTTGGTGATGTAGCGTTTGGTGCCGT
Source organism: Bordetella parapertussis (assembly GCA_945862495.1). Lineage (GTDB taxonomy): Bacteria > Pseudomonadota > Gammaproteobacteria > Burkholderiales > Burkholderiaceae_B > Zwartia > Zwartia parapertussis_G. The sequence goes on from CAMAYM010000075.1 coordinate 10,678, forward strand.
TGATGCGCCATTGTGGTGTGCCATTTGCCATGACTTGCGCCGCCGAGGCTTTCAGTGCCGTGGCGTCTGAGCCTGCGTCGGGTTCGGTCAGCGCGAGACAGCCCGTGACTTCACCACTGGCGAGCTTGGGTAACCATTCTTGCTTTTGCTCAAGCGTGCCGTCCTGAATAATCGATTCCGCACCAATCCCAGTATTGGTCCCCGCACGAGCGCGAAACGCCGTCGCGGCTTTGGAGAGCTCCATATTGGCGAGCGCGAGTTCTTCGGTCGTCATGCCGGCGCCACCGTATTCGCGAGGAATACTCCAGCCAAAATAGCCACGTTCGCGCATGATCTGCACCAGGGGTGCCGGGATCTCGTTATCTTTGACGACTTGCGCTTCTGCGGGAATCGCGACTTCACGGACAAACTGTCGAATGTCGTCCAGACGTTTTTCGTTGAGTACTGAATCTTGAATCATAGAGATATTCCGCTGGTGGTCACAATCTTGCCGCTGTCACGCTCAATGTTGTGACGGGCTTCAAATAAGTGTGGAATGATATTTTTAAGGAGCTCGGCTTTAGTCAGTTTCGCTGTGCTGATCGTGCAATTCATACCGATTTGCAGATGGTCATCCGAGGCGACATTCAGTGGCACTGCAACGGCGAGCACGTTGCGCTTCCAGTCACCACGACTCAAACAAAAACCATTTTTCTCGTAAAAAATACGATCTTTTTCAAAATAGGGATAGTCAGCCTCGTATTGCGCCGCGTCTTCGACTTTAAGTCGATTCAGTATCGAGGCGCGTTGCGCGCTTGCGCTTGCGAACAGCAAGGCCCGTCCAAGCGCCGTTGTGAGTAGAGGACGCGCACTCCCAATATCAGGTTTTAAAAAATTCCCTCGGTCAATACGTAGAGCATCGATATAGACGACCTCGAGTTTTCCCAGCATCCCGAGATTCACAGTCCAGCCCGTTTTGGCAGCTAGCTTTTCGATGTGGGGTCGGGCGAGGTGCCTAATTTCCATGCTGGCAAGCATGGGATAACCCAGCATGAGCACGCCCGGTCCGAGACGATACTTTTGCAAGCGATCAATGCGCGTCAGATAACCGAGCTGCTCTAGGGTGTAAGTCAATCGCGAAACCGTGGCCTTTGGCAAACTGGTTTTTTCGCAGAGCTCGCGATTGCCCAGCAGATATTGCGCGGGCGTAAAGGCACGCAGCACCTGCAGCCCCCGGCTCAGGTTGATTGCAAACTGACGATCGATCTCCACGGAGTGGTGCGCCTTGTTCATATACGTATGTTGAGGGATTGTTGAATGAGGGACAACCTAAATTTACTAGCGTTTCGCTGTGCGGAACAGATGACTCAGCAACTGATAAATCTGATCAAATATCTCAATGCATACAGAAACTCCCTTCGCAACGTCCCGACCCCCTATGCTGCAAGGCATCAAAATCCTTGATTTCTCGACGGTGCTTGCCGCCCCTTTTGCGGCCACGCTCTGCGCCGATCTCGGTGCGCAGGTCACAAAAATTGAATTACCTGACGGCTCCGATGCCTTGAGAGGCTTAGCGCCCACAACCCCTGAGCA
>CAMAYM010000076.1 GCA_945862495.1 Bordetella parapertussis
GACCAATTGGCACCATGGAGTCAATTGACTTTAAACCAGTCTGCATTGGCTGCGACACGGATTGACGTGCAATCACGCCTGGCGCCACTTTTTCGATAACGTCTGTTTCTTTGGCATGAATTGGGCCTTTGCCGTCGATCGGCACACCCAAAGCATTCACAACGCGGCCAAGCAGCTCTGGACCAACTGGCACTTCGAGAATGCGGCCAGTTGCCTTGACTGCGTCACCTTCGGAAACGCCTGTGTAATCACCCAAAATAACGGCACCAACAGAATCACGCTCTAAGTTCAGCGCAAGACCAAAAACGTTATTGGGGAACTCAAGCATTTCGCCCTGCATCACGTCTGACAGACCGTGAATGCGGGTGATGCCGTCGGTCACGGAAACGACCGTGCCTTGTGTACGAATATCGGACGACGTGCCCAAACCTTCGATACGGCTCTTGAGTAGTTCGCTAATCTCTGACGGATTGAGTTGCATGTTCAGACTCCTGAAATCTTTAGGGCGGGTTAAACCGCCATCGTGTCGCGCATGCGGACTAACTGCGCTTGCACGGATGTATCGAGTACGTGGTCACCCACCTGAACACGCACACCACCAATCAGGGAGGCATCAACGTTCACGTGGGGCTTGAGCTTGAGTCCAAATTTTGGCTCAAGCAGCTTAATAAGATCTGAAACTTGCTGTTCGGTCATTGGAAACGCGCTTGTGATGTCAGCTTGCGCCACACCCTCAGCCTCATCTCGCAAAGCATGAAACTGCTCAGCAATTTGACCTAGCAACGACAACCGGTCGTTTTCAATTAGCAGCGTTACAAAATTTTGCAACTCTGGTGAAGGCGCAGGCTTGACCAAGCTCAAAAACACGCTCGAACGCTGCGCGTCTTCGAGACGCGGATCGGCCATTGCGACGCGCACGTCTTCGACCGCTGCGATATCAGCAAGCTGCTGGACCTGCTCGGCCCATGCGGCCAAACCAGCGGCGTCTTGACGCGCGACGGCAAAGATTGCCTCAGCGTAAGGACGAGCAACGGTTGAAAGTTCTGCCATGTCGACCCCGAGTATTAAAGCTGAGCCTTAAGTTGCGTGAGCAACTCGGCATGGGCACGCGCATCGACTTCGCGCTTCAAAATCTGCTCGGCGCCTTTGACAGCGAGATTTGCAACGTCATCACGCAGCGCATCACGTGCACGCTGCACTTCTTGAGCGGCGTCTTGTTTTGCCTGCGCGAGAATGCGTGCGCGTTCGCTTTCAGCTTCAGCACGGGCTTGCTCAATAATTTGGGCGCCCTGCTTTTCAGCATCAATCATTCGGGTGTGCAGTTCAGCTTTCGCAGATGCCTCGATCGAACCAATTCGCGCCTGAGCTGTGGCGAGGTCTGTCTTGCCCTTTTCGGCAGCAGCCAAGCCTTCAGCGATTTTTTGGCGTCGCTCGTCGATAGCCTTTGTCAGAGGAGGCCACACGAATTTCATCGTGACCCAACCCAAGACAAAGAACACGATCATCTGGAAAAAGATCGTCGCGTTCAGATTCACGGTCGTTTCCCTATTACATCATGTGCCCTTCAGGCGAAATTGCCTGAATGGGCTGAATCAATAAGCCAAAGATAAAGTACCCACCCTTGGCACGTGCACTCACTCACTTAAAGGCAATGAGCATCCAGTCGATTTAGACGAATGGATTGGCAAAAGCGAACAACATGGCAATACCAACACCGATCAGGAACGCAGCGTCGATCAGGCCTGCCAACAAAAACATCTTTGTTTGCAGAGCATTCATCAGTTCAGGCTGACGTGCTGAAGCTTCGAGGTACTTGCCACCCATCATGCCGATACCGATGCAGGCACCGAAAGCACCTAAACCAATAATGAAAGCGCAAGCGAGAGCTACGAAAGCGACGTTAGTCATGAAAACTCCTTGATTAGTATCTAAGTATCAAAATTAAAATATCGAAAATTTAAACTACAAAACCGCTAAGTAAAACCTTCTGTGTGACGAACATGTCGAAACACGCACTACTCTTTTAATGACCTTCGTGAGCTTGTCCGATGTAGACCAGAGTCAACATCATGAAGATGAACGCCTGCAACAGAACAATCAGAATATGGAAGATCGCCCAGATCGAACCCGCCAAAACTTGACCTATGCCCAGTCCAATACTCATCGGATTGAAACCAGTCCATGCACCACCCAACAAGGCAATCAACATAAACACAAGTTCGCCTGCAAACATATTTCCGAACAGTCGCATCCCTAATGAGACAGATTTCGCTGCGTATTCGACCAGATTGAGCAGAAAATTTGCGGGTGCCAAAAGCACTGCGGCAAAACCATGACCATGAAATGGCGCTGTGAACAACTCTTTGACAAAGCCACCGGGAGTCTTAATTTTCAGGCCGTAATAGAGCATCAACAATAAAACGCCCATCGACATGCCCATTGGTATGTTTAGATCAGCGGTAGGCAAAATGCGATGGTAATGGAGAGGATCGTCAACGTTAAGGCCAATCCCCATCAAATGAAAAACATAGTGCGCAAGGTCGACAGGAATCAAGTCAAGCGCGTTCATGAGAACGATCCAGATAAATACTGTCATCGCCAGGGGAGCTACAAACTTGCGTGTCTCTTCGCTTGGGACAATACTGCGGGCTTGCTGATCAACCATATCAACCAACATTTCAACAAAACCCTGAAAGCGACCAGGGACACCGGAAGTCACTTTTCTTGCGGCGAGCCACATAAAACCAACCGCAACCAAACCCATCAATAACGCCCAAAACATCGAGTCGAAGTTGACAACACTAAAGTCGGCGATCGCAGTTTGCTTGGCGCCAATATTATTGAAGTGCACCAAGTGGTGCTGAATATATGCGGCTTGGGGCGATACGTCAGCTGCAGCAGCCATGAGAGATCTCTAAAAAATTCGTCAACCTAGCTGTTCTTTGGAAGCGAAACTGCTCGCGATCCAAACATCAGCACCAACATGTAGCCTTTGAGCGCTGCGATCAAACCGGCAATCACTGCCAGCCACACCACGCGCTCACCGCCCACATGAGCCAATAACCATAACAATCCGACCGCAGCGCCCACCTTGAGGAACTCGCCCACTAAAAACACGAGGGCACTCGATCCGCCTGGTCTAAACGTTGATACAAACAGACGCAATGCAAACAAAACATTTGGAACAAAGTACGCAGCAGACCCAGCCAACGCTGACCAACCCGCATCAAAGCCACCAATCAGCCAAGACAGCAAGGCCACAACAATCGCCGAGAGGGCCTGCGCAAAAACAACTTGCATCAGCTCAATACGGGCTCGGGCATTTATCTGAGCCAAATCGGCCTCAGTCAACACAACCCTAGCTTCCTCTATCAGCTGCGCCTGCACTTGTTCTTGCACTAGCTTTTGCACTCGTTCAGCCGATGGGTCTGTCATTTCGATTTTCCCTTTTCCGGCAAACCATTTTCCCTTTTCCGGCAAACCAATTGAGTATAACTGTTTTTCAGACCCTGATGCAAACCCTAATCGGGTTTGTATCAATCAAAGATTTCGACAAGTTTTGGGGCACAGACACATCCAAAATATTGGGGGTCTAGCCTAAAAAAGTAAAAATTACTTATTTTTAAAGACAGGCTTTCGTTTTTCAACAAAAGCAGCCATCCCTTCTTTTTGGTCTTCTGTCGCAAAGCACGCATGGAAAACGCGTCGCTCAAACAAAATTCCCTCGTGCAAAGAGGACTCAAAGGCACGATTGACGGACTCTTTTGCCATGATGGCAATTGGGACCGACATCCCGGCAATGACGGTTGCCGTTTCAATCGCATCATCCAAAAGACGCTCTGCTGGCATAACGCGAGACACCAGGCCTGCCCGCTCCGCCTCAGCAGCGTCCATCATGCGCCCAGTCAAGACCATTTCCATTGCTTTTGCCTTTCCAACCGCTCTCGGTAACCGCTGTGTACCGCCCGCACCGGGAATAACACCTAATTTAATTTCTGGCTGTCCGAATTTTGCCGTGTCAGCCGCCAAAATAAAGTCACACATCATCGCAAGTTCACAACCGCCACCCAAGGCGTAGCCCGCCACCGCCGCAATCACTGGCTTGCGGATTGAGCGCAATGTTTCCCAGTTGCGGGTAATGTACTCGGTGCGATAAACGTCCATATAGGACCAATCTTTCATGGCGCCAATATCTGCACCTGCGGCAAACGCTTTTTCGCTTCCAGTGATGATAATGCAACCAATCTCGTCGTTTGCATCAAAGGCCAACAAAGCCGCGCCAAGTTGATCCATAAGCTGATCATTCAGCGCGTTCAAGGCCTTGGGGCGGTTTAAGGTCAGGAGGCCCACTCGGCCCCGCGTTTCAACCAACACAAAACTTTCGCTCATGATGTCTTCCTGAAAATGTGAAATAAGATAGAGGTTATGAACCGTAAACTTAAAAGCAAACCTCTACTTTACAGCCTAGAACCCGTTGATTTGTCCGGACATCGGCTACGCGCGACTCTGCGCATTGCAGATCCTGATCCCAAAGGGCAAATTATCTCCATGCCAGCTTGGATCCCGGGCAGCTATCTGATTCGCGACTTTTCACGTCATATCGAGCACATCTCAGCGAAGTCAGGCTATCAAGAGATCCCTCTCACCAAGCTAGATAATCATCGCTGGCGTATTGCGCCCTGCCAAGCGCCCGTCACCATTACAGCGATGATCTACGCTTGGGATTTGTCCGTACGCGGCGCCCATGTGGACGAAACACATTGTTTTTTCAACGGCACAAGCGTCTTTTTTCAGGTGCATGGCCAAGAAGAGCATCCCTGCCGTCTATCTCTACTCCCGCCCCCAAGTCCTGCGCGCTGGAATGTATATACGAGCCTGCCCCAAGACGCACGCGCCAATGCAAAAATTTCGCGCAAGGGTTTTGGCACATACCTTGCTGAAAACTATGACGCACTGATTGACCATCCTGTGGAAATGGGCACGCCAGACGTCATTACATTTAATGCTTGCGGCGCCAAACACGAAATGGTGTTTACCGGGCTGATTCCAAATATTGATCTCAAGCGCATTGCGCAGGACGTCAAAAAAATCTGCGAAGCGCAGATTCGTTTCTTTGAGCCTGAAACAGCGCGAGTTCCGTTTCTCGATAGCGCCAACAAATACGTGTTTATGACCATGGTGACGGGAGATGCGTATGGCGGCCTGGAGCATCGTGCCTCGACCGCCCTGATGGCCTCGCGCAGAGACTTGCCGACAATCGGACACGACAAAGCACCAGAGGGGTATCAAACCTTTTTAGGTCTGGTCAGTCATGAGTACTTTCACACGTGGAATGTCAAACGTATCAAACCTGCTGCCTTTGCGCCCTATCGGCTTGCTGCTGAAAGTCATACGCGCTTGCTCTGGATTTTTGAAGGATTTACGTCTTATTACGATGATTTGTTTCTGCTAAGAAGTGGCGTGATTGATCGTCCAACTTACCTCAAGACACTAGGCAAACAAATCGCCTCTGTCATGAGCATGCCTGGACGTCACAAACAGTCCGTTGCGGAAAGTTCTTTTGATGCGTGGACGCGTTATTACAAGCAAGATGAAAACGCAGTAAATGCCATCATTAGTTATTACACAAAAGGTTCGCTGGTTGCCCTCGCGCTCGACCTTACGATTCGACTTGCAACAGACCATCAGCGTAGTCTCGATGATGTGATGCGCTTGCTGTGGAAGCGTTATGGTCGTGACTTTTATCAAGGCAATCCTATCGGAATTTCAGAGAAGGGCTTTCCTCAACTTGTCCGCGAAGCGACTGGGGTCGATGTCTCAGATGAGATTCAGCGCTGGGCCTATGAACGCGAAGATCTGCCGCTCAAACAACTGTTAGCGACGCAGGGTCTGAGTCTGGAATGGAAGTCTGGAAACACGAGGCCTTCGTTAGACATCCGCACGCGTAAACAAGGTGAGCACTTGGTGATTGCTGCCGCGCTTGAAGGCGGTGCCGCTCATAAGGCGGGCCTTTCAGCGCATGACATTCTTGTCGCAGTGGATAACGTCCGTGTGGACGCTGCCACCAATACGCTGGATGCAATTCTGGCAGGCTACCAGCCCGACCAAAAGGTAAGCGTGCATGTTTTTAGACGTGATGAGTTGCGTTGTTTTGAGCTCACCCTTGCCGCACCACCTAAGGCCGATTGCATCCTTGAGGATGCGCGCCAATCATGAGCACACGGCCAGATACTGAAGACTTTGCTTCGATTCTTCTGAGCGGCGCACCCTTGCTCGATGTACGTGCACCTGTCGAATTTGCTCAAGGTGCATTTCCCGCATCGGTCAATTTCCCCCTGATGAATGATGAGGAGCGTCATCTTGTCGGGTTGAAATACAAAAACGCAGGTCAAGACAAAGCAATCATTCTGGGTCATACCCTTGTCTCAGGAGAAATTAAAGCGCAGCGGGTTGCACAGTGGGTCAAGTTTGCGCAAGAGCATCCCGAAGGCTATCTGTATTGTTTTAGAGGCGGCCTACGTTCCCGCATCTCGCAGCAATGGCTTACAGAAGCCGGACTGCCATACCCGCGCATCATTGGTGGCTACAAGGCCATGCGCAGCTTTTTGATTGAAAAACTCACCGAGTCCATTGCCACCTCTACATTTGTGCTGGTCGCAGGATTTACTGGCTGCGGCAAAACTGAGGTCATTCAGCATCTGGATGCGACGATTGATCTGGAAAAGCTTGCACACCATCGGGGCTCGAGCTTTGGCAAACATGCGACTGATCAACCCGTACAAATTGATTTTGATAATGGTTTGGCGATTGCGTTTATGCGTTTGCATGCCGCCGGCAAACACCATATCGTGCTCGAGGACGAATCACGCCTGATTGGAAAATGCGCCTTACCGATCCCCTTGCGTGACATCATGCAAGTGAGTCCTGTGGTTTGGGTCGAAGAATCAACTGAGTCACGGGTCGAGCGTATCTTGCATGACTATGTCGAGGATCTTGGTGGACAGTTTGCGCGCAAACTTGGCACAGAGGCTGGCTTTGAGGCCTTTTCCGCACGCCTGCTGGAAAGTCTGCAAAATCTCTATAAACGCTTAGGTGGCGAACGTCACGCGCGCCTGAACCAAAGCATGCTTGAGGCGCTCTCCTCGCAAAAAACCACAGGTTCGCTAGAGGCTCACCGTGAATGGATTCGGCCCTTACTGAACGAGTACTACGATCCGATGTATGAACACCAACGGGAGAACAAAGCCTCTCGTATTATATTTTCTGGTGACCGCGAGACTGTGGTCCGTCACCTCAAGCAACAGGGCTATTAAGCATGCAAGCAGACCTCGAGCGACTGCGTCTCGAACAAAACAAACTGTCCAAGCGTGTCATGCGCGAGACAGGTCGAGCGATTGCCGACTTTAATATGATTGAAGCCGGCGATCGCGTGATGGTTTGCGTATCAGGGGGTAAAGACTCCTACAGCATGCTGGACATTCTGATGTCACTACGCAGTCGCGCACCGATTGATTTTGAGATCGTCGCCGTCAACCTCGATCAAATGCAGCCAGGCTTTCCCACTGAGGTCTTACCCGCATATTTGTCCAAGCTTGGCGTCACTTTTCATATCGAAACGCGTGATACCTACTCGATCGTCAAGCGACTCATTCCAGAGGGTAAAACTACGTGTTCGCTCTGCTCTCGACTGAGGCGCGGCAACTTGTATCGCGTCGCCACGGAGCTGGGTGCCACAAAGATTGCGCTTGGCCATCATCGTGATGACATTCTGGGTACATTTTTTTTAAATATGTTTTATGGCGCTAAGCTAAAGGCCATGCCGCCCAAGCTCGTCTCAGACGATGGTCGTCACACCGTGATTCGTCCTCTCGCATATGTGCCAGAAACGGACTTAATCGCCTATGCGGACTGGAAACAGTTTCCCATCATCCCCTGCGACTTATGCGGCTCTCAAGAAAATCTCAAGCGCAAAGAAGTCACGCGTATGCTGCAGGAGTGGGACAAAAAATATCCAGGACGTGCCTGGAATGTGTTTAAGGCTCTCGCCAATGTGACGCCATCACACTTGATGGATCAACAACTTTTTGATTTCGTTGGTCTAAAGCCGGATGGGCGCAGTAATCCTCTGGGAGATACCGCGTTTGATCCTGTGTCTATTCCTTCGGATGCCGCAGCGATTGAAAACAGCTCAGGCGCCCGTCCCTTCCCATTTTGGCCCCTTCACGTCGATCCCCACTAGTTCGAGGATACGCGACACCGTGTGATCAATCATTTCTTCGATTGATTTGGGGCGATGATAAAAAGCCGGAAGTGGCGGAAAAACGATGCCCCCCATCTCGGTGACCGAAGTCATATTGCGCAAGTGCGCCAAGTTGAAAGGCGTTTCTCGAACAACCATTACGAGGCGACGACGTTCCTTGAGCGTGACATCGGCTGCACGTGTGATGAGATTGTCGGACAAGCCCATCGCGACAGCAGCCAACGTACGCATCGAACAAGGCACCACAATCATGCCGGCTGTCTCAAACGCTCCACTCGCCAGGGTCGCCCCTACATCGCGAATGCTATGCATCTTGTCAGCAAGCGCATACACCTCATGCCGACCGATATCCAACTCGTGCTTGATGTTTAAGACACCCGAGCCGGAAATGACTAAATGCGTCTCGACATCGGGCGCATGCGTGCGCAATGTTTGAAGCATGCGCACGGCATACAGGGAACCTGTGGCCCCCGTGATACCAATCACAAGCCGACGCTTGCTCACGCGGTGGCGCCAGCCTGGACCAATGCTGTTTTGAGCTCACCGCTCGCGTCCATCTCACCCATGATGTCAGAGCCGCCGATAAATTCGCCGCCCACATAAAGCTGGGGAACCGTTGGCCACTGCGAAAAAGTCTTGATGCCGCTGCGGACTTCTTCGTCCTCGAGCACGTTGACCGTCACGAGTTTGGTGACGCCGTTGCTTTTGAGGATTTCGATCGCGCGGCCTGAAAAACCACACTGTGGCGCTTGGGCTGTGCCTTTCATAAACAACACAACTGGATTGTTTGTGACCGTGTCACGGATAAATTGCTGGACGTCGCTCATGATGTTCCTAATCGATAAAATGTAGGTCGCACTAAAAACTTATTATAAGAGGCAGCGAAGGGATAAAAACCCTATTTCCACACACCGCCGGTCACACGTGGCAAATTCGCCAAATCTGTATGTGTTTGTACCGCCGTAAACCCCGCGCGCGTGAGCATCAGGCTAACGGTTTCGGCCTGATCATAACCATGCTCGAGCCAGAGATGGCCCCCTGGCAAGAGATGCAAACCAGCCCCTGAGATGATTTGTGCAAGGGCTGACAAGCCATCCGCACCATCTGTAAGTGCCTGAGCGGGCTCAAACCTCAAGTCCCCATGATGCAAATGCGCGTCTTGCACAGCAATATAGGGAGGATTGGACACAATGAGCTTGAATCGCCCCTCCGGCGGCAGGGCCTCAAACCAGCTTCCTTGCCACCACTGAATGCGGGCGCTCAGCGCTTGTGCGTTTCGCTGAGCTACGCTCAGGGCCTCCACACTCAAGTCGGTAGCCGTCACCCGTGCATCTGGGCGAGCCAATGCCAGACTGATCGCGACAATACCGCTTCCCGTTCCCATATCTAGCACTGCGGGCGCCATACATCCATCCAGAGAGGCCAAGGCCACCTCAACCAATAACTCAGTTTCAGGACGTGGAATCAACACGACGGGGGTCACCTCAAAACGATGGCCCATAAACTCACGCCAACCGACCAGATGTGCCATGGGGACGCCCTGGCGACGCTGCGCGGCAAGCGTGAGGAATTTTGCAACATCCTCTGGCGACAATGGGTCCGTATCGTGTGCAAGTAACCACTCACGTGGCTTGTGTAACACACACTCAAGCAGCATACGAGCCTCAAGGCGAGGCAAGCCGCACAGCTGCAAAAGAGATTGCCCTGTCTGCATCAGACGTCGTCGCCAAGTGCTGCAAGTAGCTCAGCTTGATGCTCCGCAATTAGAGCGCCCGTCACCTCACTGAGATCGCCTTCCACAATGGCGCCTAATTTATATAGCGTCAGATTAATGCGATGGTCCGTCAAGCGACCCTGCGGGAAGTTATAAGTGCGAATACGCTCAGAGCGATCACCTGAGCCCACCAAACTTTTACGCTGCGCAGCTTCTTTGTCATGCTGCTCACGCTGCACTTTGTCTTTGAGACGCGCGGCCAACACCTGCATGGCTTTGTCTTTGTTGCGATGCTGTGAACGATCGTCTTGACACTCCACCACTAAACCTGTGGGTAAGTGAGTGATTCGCACGGCGGAATCTGTCTTGTTGATGTGCTGACCACCGGCGCCGCTCGCGCGAAAAGTATCAATCCTCAAATCACTGGGGTTGATCACAATATCGGTCGCGGCATCAGCCTCAGGCATCACCGCCACGGTGCACGCGGAGGTATGAATGCGCCCCTGCGCTTCGGTCGCGGGCACACGCTGGACGCGGTGCGCACCGGACTCAAACTTAAGACGCCCATAGGCTCCGTCGCCATCAATGCGCACAATCACTTCCTTGTAACCACCCAGCTCAGACGGACTTTCAGACATGAGCTCGACGCGCCAACCTTGCTGTTCGGCATAGCGCGTATACATTCTCAGCAAATCGCCTGAAAACAGCGCACTCTCGTCCCCACCCGTGCCAGCGCGAATTTCTACAAAGACGCTTCGCCCGTCGTCAGGATCTTTAGGCAACAACTGCAGTTGCAAATCAGCACCGAGAGTTTCGATCCGCGCTTTGCACGCCTCGATTTCCTCGAGCGCCATCGCTTTCATCTCGGGATCGTCCAGCATCTCCTTGGCGCCCGCCAGATCGGCATTCGCCCCTTCGAAGGCTTCGAATGCCTTAACGACAGGCTCCAGCTCGGCGCGTTCACGCGAAAGCTTACGAAACTGATTCATGTCATTGGCCGCATCAGGCTCTGAAAGCAAGGCATCCACCTCGACCAAGCGACGGGACAAGTGCTCAAGGCGAGCGCGCATTGATGGTTTCATGAGGAAAGTCTTGTTTTAAAAAGTTTGGGGAGCTTGAACGGTTGATCACCCGCGAGTCGCGAGCCAAGTCAGCAAAGTCGCTAACGCCGATCGGATCCAGACGGAAATATACGTGGCAACCAGCCGAGCAGCTGTTGGCGCTCTGCTTCTTCGCTATGGTTAAGCGCGGCCAGCGTGCCATGCAAATATTTTTGTGTCAGACCATGCGCAAGCTGCTCGAGCACCGCCTCGGGCGACTCACCCTTCGCAAGCATCCGACGGGCGCGGTCTAGCTCTTGGGCCTGCACCGCCTGGGCGGTTGTTTGCAGATCACGAATCACGGGTACATTGGCTCTAACTTGCATCCAATGCATGAAGTTTCTGACGCGGGTATCAATGATGGCTTCGGCCTGCACGACGGCAGAGCGTCTGGCTTCGGTACCACTTTGCACGACCGCGCCAAGATCGTCCACCGAGTAAAGGTAGACATCATCAAGCTGCGCAACCTCAGGTTCAATATCGCGAGGCACTGCCAAATCCACCATCACGATCGGCTTGCGCTTACGTTGTTTGGTGGCACGCTCGACCATACCTAGACCTAATAAGGGCAAGGTACTGGCCGTACAGGACACCACCACATCGAATTCGGCTAAACGCTCTGGCAAATCCGCCAAGCGCATCGTCGTAGCAGAGAAACGGTTGGCTAAGGACTCAGCGCGTTCAAGCGTGCGATTGGCGACGACAATGGCACCAGGCTGTCGCGCAGCAAAGTGCGTCGCACACAGCTCAATCATTTCTCCGGCTCCAATAAAGAGCACCTTGGAGGTCGTTAACTCGCCAAATACGCGCTCAGCGAGTCGCACAGCAGCGGCTGCCATCGAGACAGATTGCGCACCGATTGCCGTCGTGGACCGGACTTCTTTGGCCACTGAAAAAGTACGCTGGAAGAGCTGATGCAACAGCGTTCCGAGAGCACCCGCATCATTCGCGGCGCGCACGGCATCTTTCATCTGACCCAAAATTTGTGGCTCACCCAATACCATGGAGTCCAAGCCACTCGCGACCCGAAACGCATGACGCACGGCATCATCTCGGCCATGCAAATACACGTGTGGGGCA
>CAMAYM010000077.1 GCA_945862495.1 Bordetella parapertussis
ATGTGGAGAGCGCAAAATCTTGGCCCACAACATTCCAGGTAAAGAATAATCTGCGCCGTACTGCGCCATGCCGGTCACTTTTGGCACACCGTCAGGACGAATCGGACTGGTACCAATGGATTTGAACGTTTGCTCAGTGTTTTTAGTGTTGGTCAACATGATCATGCTCCCCGCAATTCGCGCGCGGCATCCAGCACCGCTTCGATGATTTTGTTATAGCCCGTACAGCGGCAAAGATTGCCGGCGAGCCAGAAGCGCACTTCTTTTTCGGTGGGGTCAGGATTACGCTCTAACAACGAGCGCGCAGCAATCAAAATGCCTGGCGTACAGATACCGCATTGCAGTGCCGCATGTTCCAAAAATTTTTGCTGCAGTACATGCAAATGTTCACCGTTGGCCATCCCTTCAATGGTCTGGATGGATTTGCCTTCGGCTTCGACGCCAAGCACCAGGCAAGAACAAACCAATCGATCATCTAGCGTGACACTACATGATCCACAGTCACCCGTGCCACAGCCCTCTTTGGAGCCGGTCATGTTTAAGTTATTACGCAGCACATCCAATAAGGACTGGTTTGCTGTACACAAAAACTCTACTGGATCACCGTTAATCACGGTGCTGACATGTTGCTTTGACATGAGTTAGATCCCCTTCGCTCTGCTAAGTGCCTTCTCGGCCGCACGGCGAGCCAAAACACCTGCTAATTTGATACGAAACACCTTAGTGCCACGCTTGTCGTCAATTGGACGTGCTGCAGCACTTGCGGCTGCAGCCAATTTAGTGAGTGCGGCCTCATCGACCTTAGTACCAATCAAGGCGGCGGCCGCCTCAGGCACCAATAAGGCACGTTCAGCCACAGCACCCAGGCTCACGCGTGCATGCGTACACGTACCGCTCGCATCCAGCGTTAAGCTCAGCCCGACACCCACAACGGCAATATCCATTTCTGAGCGTGGAGTGAAGCGCAGGTAGGCATCACCCGAGTGTGGTGCGCGCTTTGGCAAGAAAAATGAAACGATCAGTTCGCCCTTGGCAAGCGTTGTTTTACCGGGTCCTGCGGGGATATCCTCGACGGGTACTTCGCGGCGGCCATTCGGTCCCACTACGCGAGCAATAGCACCTGCGGCAATCATGGCAGGCACGGTATCCGCAGCTGGCGAAGCGGTGCATAAATTACCGGCAACGGTCGCGCGTCCGCGAACCTGAATTGAGCCAACCAAATTAGCACTGTCAATCACGCCCGGCCATGTCTGAGCGAACGCCTCGTGCTCAAGCAGCTCCATACAAGAAACCGCAGCGCCAAAACGATAACCGCCGTCTTCGATGGCGATTGTATTCATCTCGGCAATGCCTTTGATGTCTAGCACCAACTCTGGTTTCACGTTGCCATTGCGCATGTGAATCATCAGGTCGGTTCCGCCGGATAACACCTTGGCCAAACCTTGGGTGCCTGCTAGCAACACGGCTGCCGCCTCAGCTGTTTTGGGCCGTTCAAAACGCATTTCACTCATCTCGCTTCCCCGGTCATTTGTCTGAACCTTTTTCATTTATTTGGTGAACCATTCTATTCTATTCAAGGGGACTTTTGTCAAAGCACTTACCCTGAGAACAGACTTGATTATTCATATCAAAACACTGCGTGCGAACACTAAAAAATAACCCCACCTTAAAACTAAGGTGGGGCATTCGTTAAAATAAAACCATCCGGATATTAATTATCAGGCCGGATCGATTTTAATGTTGTTTTTCTTGATGACATCGGTGAACATCACGCGTGTGCTTTCGAGGTAAGCCAAAAAGTCTGCACCCTCTCTGAACTGAGGCTCTAGTCCGCTTCGCTCAAACACATCACGCGATTCTTTAGACGCCATAATCTCGCGCATTGCTTTTTCAAGAGTGACCACTACATTTTTTGGCATGCCTGCAGGACCCACCAAACCAATCCAAGCACCAAGGTTAAAACCAGGCAGATTGGCGGCTGTGGCAATCGCGGGTACGCCGGGAGCCACAATACTGCCTTTTTCGAGAGAAACACCCAGTGCTTTCAGGCGACCATCACGCACAAAGGGCATTGTTGCAGCTGCTGTCTCAAGGCAATAGTCCACTCGGCCAGCCAAAATATCTGAGAGTGCGGGGATTGAACCTTTGTAAGGGACATGAACAGCTTTTAAGCCTAACGCGGCATTAAAGGCCTCGGCTACCAAGTGTGCTGTTGCGCCAGTTCCAGAGGAAGCAAACGTGTACTTATCAGGATTTGCTTTGACTAAAGCGATGAATTCTTTGATGTCCTTGACGGGAAACTTAGGGTTAACCACTAAAACATACGGTGACAAACCGGCCATTGCGATCGGTATGAAATCTTTTTGCGCATCATAGGGTGTCTTTTGAAGCAGTGGGGACACAGAAATTGGACCGCTCGAGCCTGCTAGCAACGTGTATCCATCGGGCGCCGCCTTCGCCACCATGTCGGTACCGATCATGCCACCTGCGCCGGCTTTGTTGTCGGCGATCACAGTTTGACCCAGTAACTTGGTCAAACCCGCTGCCATGGCGCGACCCGCCAAATCCGTTGCCTGTCCTGGAGGCCAAGGAATCACAATCCTAATTGGCTTGTTTGGATAGGCTGCTTGGGACATGGCCGCTGGTGACCAACCAAACGCGCCGCCAACCAAAGAAACACCTGCAACGCCTAATAGCGAGCGACGTGTGCGGTTATGTTCATTATTTTTCATCTCAACCCCTGTACACAAATAAAGTAACAATTTCGGATAATAACCTTGAGTATATTGTCAAAATAATCAAAATAATGCAATCAATACATACCCCAATGAAAAGTCTCTCTAATATACAAATATCGTGGTCCAGTAGCCTACATACGCTTGCGAATAAATTTGGTGAAGGCCTCGCGGTTATTGACGGAGATCACCAAACCCTTTCATATACCGCGCTGAATATCCGCGCGCACGCCTTGGCCACAGCCTTACTCGCACAAGGTCTTCAACCCGGCGA
This sequence comes from Bordetella parapertussis, assembly GCA_945862495.1. Classification (GTDB taxonomy): domain Bacteria; phylum Pseudomonadota; class Gammaproteobacteria; order Burkholderiales; family Burkholderiaceae_B; genus Zwartia; species Zwartia parapertussis_G. The sequence goes on from CAMAYM010000077.1 coordinate 3,010, forward strand.
TCCTGTTGCCACCCTCATGCCCAATAGCGTGGATGCTGTATGGGTGTCGTATGGCGTGCGTTTGGCCGGCGCCTGTGAAACACCGCTGAGCTGGAGCTATACCCAAGACGAAATCGAGTGGTGTGCACAAATTGCTCAATTTAAAAATGTCATTTCCCTCAAAAGCCGAGAGGAAGGTCTTGCCGCGCTGGGATTAACTTTTATCGACGCGGCATCGATCTCTGCGCAACAAACCTTGCCCGGACCAAGCCAGCTTCCTGCCGTGCAGAACGAAACATTCGGCAGGATTCTTTTTACCTCTGGCACGACGGGCAAACCCAAAGGCGTGCTCTATACCCATGGTGCACGCTGGCAGGGCGAACAATTACTAAAGGCATCCCTACCCTTCGTTCCCGAGCGTGGCGCGCACATTTTACTGATGACGCCCTTTGTTCACGGCTCCTCACTATTGACCTTTGCATGGTTGGATCATGGCGGCACGATTGTGCTCCACGATGGGGTCAATATTGATCGGATCGCGCCTCTGCTGAAAAACGAATCACTTGTTGCGATTTTTGCACCGCCCACTGTGTTGGCAAAAATCACCGGTGCCTTGGCCCCCCAACAATTTTCGTCCGTTCAATGCATTTTCACCGGAACCCAACCCCTGACGCCCGCGCTCTATCAGCGCGCTCATGCCATGTTCGGGGCGAAAGTGCGAATCACGTTCGGAAAATCGGAATGCGTCAATCCCATCACGATTCTGGAGCGCGAAGACACGCACCATTACTTCTCTCAGTCCGAGGTCCCCGCAGGTGCCTGTGTAGGCTGGCCCGCAACAGGCGTTGAAATCAAAATCGAAGCGCCGACTTCAGCGGATGAGCCACACGGCGAAGTCTGGTTGCGCTCTCCGCACATGTCGGCTGGCCTCATTGATGCGAACGGGTTCAGACCGCACCTGCCTGAGGGTTGGCACAACACGGGGGATCTCGGCTACATCGATGCCGCAGGCAGAGTGATCTTGACGGGGCGCGTCGCCGATGTGATTAAGACAGGCGGCTATCGCGTCAATCCTGACGAGATTGAAGCTGACCTTGCCTCGAATCCGCTGTGTGGGCAGATTTGTGTCACTTCACTGGCATCGGACTATTGGGGAGAGATCATCATCGCCGTCGGAGAAGGCACACAAGCAGGCTGGCAGGAGGCATGTGAGCAACTCGTGGCAGGCATGTCAAAGCACAAACGCCCTCGCCTCTATGTTGCCGTCTCGGCACTACCGCGAAATCCACAAGGCAAAATCAGTCGCCGCCAAGTCAGTCGGATGGTGCTCGAGACCCATACGCTCGCGGATGGTCCCTATCCGTCGATCACTGCCGTGCGCTAGTCAATCAAGCCCAGGCAGGCTCAGTCCACGTGGCGTCCTGATCGATCGGAAACACCGGCCTGGGCAAGCGTTTAAAGTCCACGTTTTTAAGATTCGGCGTCGTCAATCCAGGACTGTCGACATCAAAAATCTGTGACTCAGGAAAAAACTCGTCAAAGCCGGCTCTGTAATGACCTCGACTCTTGACGATGAGTATCCTGACTGTTGCGATGTCAATCCCATGCATTTCAAGCATGGCGGGATCGCAGAGCTGTCGGCGCAAGCTTCCCACCACCACACGCGTACCCGTGTCGACCAACTCGATTAACGCAGAAGGTCCCAGCGAAAACTTTTTCCCACGCAAAATACCGCGGCGGCCCAAGCCCTCGCCATCGGTGAGTTTGAGCACGCGCGCGCGACCAGCGAAGCGCTTGGAGAACTGACTCTCCGTTGCATTAAACACCGCATCAAATTCGCATCCCTCGCCTGCCTGATGAGCCTGTTGCGCAAGCGCAGGATCAATAAAAACACCCAACAACACACCAGGGATCTTGGCGGCATTAAAAGCTGACAGCAGCCAAGACGTATTGCCGCGGCCCCCACCGCCTGGGTTGTCTGCAACATCCGCAAACAAAAGCGGTACGGCGGTCTGTTTTGCTTTTTCTATCGCTTCGGGAATCTCCAGCATATCCGGCACATAACGCGCACGATCTGCCCATGCTGCACGGGCGAGCTTGAGCGCGCAACGTTGCGCCGCGGCCAAATCTCCGCGCGAGGTCACGCAGATCGTAATGCCACATTTCGGTAAGTCAGAAAAAACAAAACCAGCCGACACGGACACATTGGCAATGGGGCCCTCTGTGGGCGTTTGCATCATCGCAGTCCCCATCTTGACAAGATCCGCATAGGGGCCGCGCGCAGTCAGCAAAGTGACTGAGGGTGGCGTAATCGGCATGCGGATAAATGCCTTTTGCGTTTTCATCCCACTCAACATTTCCACCAATAGATCCGCCGCTTCCGCTGCGCGTTCGCGTTGATCTACGTGTGGGTTGGTACGGTAGCTGATCAGCGCATCCAAGGCATCAACGGTACGTTCAGAGACATTACAGTGCAAGTCGTGAGTCGCAATAACAGGCACGTCAGGCCCAACGATCTCGCGAATCAGGCTCATCATGTCGCCTTCGGTGTCGTCGAGATGCTCGGCACTTGAGGCTCCATGATTCGATACATAGACTGCATCCACGGGCATGGCTGCGCGAAGACTTTTCTCGAGCTTTTCCATGAACTCGGTCCATACGGCTTTGACAACAGGTCCCCCTGGTGGTGCACCAATCACAATAGTGGGCACCGGTGTCCAGGCGCCTTTTTCATCCATGCGCGCATAAAACCCCGTCACCTCAGCGGGCAAATTACTGGTCTGACGAGCGAGTTCTGTGATGATGGCACCCTCATGCCAGCAAGACTTTTCAAAGTCCTCTCTCGTTGAAACTGGCGAGAAGCTGTTCGCCTCAAGTGCAAAGCCGGCAATGGCAACCTTGGGATTCATTTTCATCTTTTGCAATGTTCCGGAAATTAAACTTTACGCAAGGTATAGAAAAGTGGCATCTGAGGCTGGAAATCTACCCATTCCTTGCGGATCGCCGAAACAGGATAGGTCGCTCCCAAAGGAATGTAAGGCACATCCTCAAACACTTGAACTTGAAGTTCACGACAAATACGTTTTTGTTCAGCTAGCGATGTAGCATTGAACCAATCCGTACGTAACTGCTCAATTCGCTCACTAGTCGGCCAGCCAAACCAACTCTTGAGGCCAAGGCCTCGAATCGCGAGATGACCTGCGGGATCCAGATTGTTTGGGCCCGTTGTCGCGGTAAACGCGATGTTCCATCCACCTGCTGAAGGCGGCTCTTGGCTATTGCGACGCTGCATCAGCGTGCCCCAGTTCATCGCCTGCACATCTGTTTTGATTCCCAGCTGCTTAAACAAATCAGCAGTGACTAGCGCCGCGGTATGAAACGCCGGATAGTCAACAGGATCAAGAATGACAACCGTTTCACCTTTGTAGCCGGCTTCTTTAATCATCGCGCGCGCTTTGTTGAGATCGCGTTTACCCAACAGTTTTTCCATGCCACCATCGCTACTCATCGGTGAGCCGGGGACAAACACGCCACACTTATCATTCCAAAACTCCGGAAAATCAGGGCCATTCATCGCCATCATGTATTCAGTCTGACTGACGACTGACAAAATAGCTTGACGCATCAGTTTGTTATTAAACGGCGCATGCAAATGATTAAAACGCATCAAGGAAATCGACGGTAACGTTCGCTTAATCAGTGTGATGTTGCGATCTTTTTTCAGTACAGGCAAAAAGTCGGCATCAATATGTTCAACGCCATCGACCTCATTATTACGGAGCGCCGCGACGGCAGTTGCACTGTCGGGAATAATTTGCCACTTGACCTGCTCGATATGCACAATCTTGGGACCAGACGTGAATTCAGGTTTGAGCTTATTGCTGCTGGGCACATATTCATTAAACTTTTGATAGACCGCCTGAGAACCAGATACCCACTGGTCATGCACGAACTTGAAGGGGCCTGACCCGTTCATCACTTTGACTTGGACGTTGTCAGGGGTCAACGCGAGTTTTTCCGGCATGATGCAAGCCATACTCCCCGTCGGGCGGGCAATCGCATGCAGGATCAGTGGAAAGGGTTTTTTGAGTTTGAACTGAAGTGTCTTGTCATCGAGAGCGGTTAAGGACTCGGTCGAATCAAATAATGAACGTCCCATCAAATCTTTTTTGGACCAACGATTCAGACTCGCCACAGCATCTTGTGCACGCACAGGCGAACCATCATGAAACTTCAGTCCCTCGCGCAGCTTAATCGTCCAAATGAGTCCCGTGCTATCGACTTCGTGACCCGATGCCATCTGGGGGTGAGGTTGATACTCATTATCCAAGCCGTAGAGCGTGTCGAAAATGAGTTGGGAATGGATGTTGGTGATAAACACCGTACTGAACATCGGATCCAGAATTGTCAGATCCGCGTGCGGCACCCAACGGAACAACTTTGCAGGTGCAGCAGCGTGGACTTTAAACGCTGCAGGCAAGCTTAATGCTGCAGCTGTTGCGGAAGACGTCACCAAGAACTTTCTGCGATCCATCTTTACTCTCCCAAGAACTCAAATCAATACATGCCACCCACCTGATGGGCTGCGACAAAATGACCTTCTCCCACCCTGACAAGCGGTGCGACAAGGGGCTGTTCACCCACGCCTCTCACGGGGCTGGGGATTTCTGAAATTTCAAGTTTGTGTTGACGTCGAACGAGAGGATCTGCGATCGGGACCGCTGACATCAATTTTTTTGTATACGGATGCTGAGGATTTTCAAAGATGGCGCTTCTTGGACCGATTTCTACAATTTGTCCGAGATACATCACCGCTACGCGATGACTCACTCGCTCAACGACCGCCATATCGTGCGAGATAAAGAGATATGAAATTCCAAGATCATCTTGCAAATCAATCAACAAATTCACGATCTGCGCGCGAATGGAAACATCCAAGGCAGAGACCGCTTCGTCAGCGATCAAGACTTTGGGATTGACCGACAAAGCGCGCGCGATACAGATACGTTGGCGTTGTCCGCCAGAAAACTCATGGGGCCAACGATGCACAGTTGCGGGATCTAAGCCGACACGTTCCATCAACGCAGCCACTCGGCGCGAAGCCTCTGTACCACTCGCCAGTCCCTGAATCACCATCGGTTCTGCGATACATTCGCCTACCCGCATACGTGGATTTAAGGAAGCAAAAGGGTCTTGAAAAACAAATTGCATGTTGCGACGCAAGCTTTTCAACGAACTTGCGTGTGCCAAGTTAACAGGCACTCCTTCAAAAATCACCTGCCCACTCGTGACCTTGGTTAAACCCATCAGTGAGCGACCCGTCGTTGTTTTGCCGCACCCGGACTCCCCCACCAAGGAAAGGGTCTCACCCTCGTGCAAGTCAAAGGAGACTTGCTCTACAGCATGGACACGTCTTTGTACGCGTGAAAAGATGCCACCACGTATATCGAATCGTGTGACTAAATCACGCACGCCTAAGATCACAGGACTATCGAGTGTGCCATCTAATGAATGGGTTGAATGCTTGATGGCGCGATCTTCGGCGCGGCGCGCATGCGCCTGATCTTCTTGCAAGGGAAGATCGAAGCGCGTTGGTTGCGAAACACCACGCATCGAACCAAGCTTGGGCACTGCAGCCAAAAGGGTCTGGGTGTAGATATGCTGAGGCGCCGCAAACAAATTGAACACATCGTTTTCTTCGACCACCTCGCCGCGTCGCATTACCATCACACGATCGGCAATTTCAGCGACGACCCCCATATCGTGGGTGATAAAAATCACACCCATATCCATATCTTTTTGTAACTCGGCAATCAGCTGCAAAATCTGCGCCTGAATCGTGACATCCAAAGCCGTCGTCGGCTCATCCGCAATCAACACGGAAGGCTGACAAGAGAGCGCCATCGCGATCATCACACGCTGTCGCATACCACCCGATAATTCATGCGGATAGCGCTTCATCATCGCGGCCGCATCGGGAATACGCACCTGATCAAGGATGCGAATGGCTGCGGCATTGGCCTGTGCCTGCTCACATCGCTGATGCAAGACGATGGCCTCAGTAATCTGCGAGCCAACAGTAAAGACAGGATTTAAAGAGGTCATCGGCTCCTGAAAAATCATGCTGAGGTCTTTGCCACGCATACTTCTCATCAAGGCTTCAGGCGTACGACGCAGATCAATCGTTTCTCCCTGTGCCCGATGAAACAGGATTTCACCATTTGTGATCGTGCCGCCACCAAACTCAATCAGTCGCATCAGAGCAAGGGAGGTCACCGACTTTCCCGAGCCCGACTCGCCCACGATCGCGAGTGTCTCTCCGCGATCCACATGCAAATTGAGCGATTTGACTGCCTGAACTTGATGAGGGCCCGTTCCAAACACGACAGACAAATCTTGAACGTCTAATACCCGTCGATGGATGCTGCTGGTATGTAAATGTGTTTGGGTCATGTCAAATTCTCTTGGCCATGCGCGGATCGATTGCATCACGCAAACCATCACCCAACATATTGATTGCAAGGATCGTGATCGACAAAAACAAAGCGGGAAACGCGATCATATGCGGCTTGATCTGCCACAAGGCACGTCCTTCTGCCATGATGTTGCCCCACGAAGGAATCGATGGCGGTACACCCGCTCCGATAAAGGACAGGCTCGCTTCGGCCAAAATCGCCAAACCACAGATATAGGTGGTCTGGACCGTCAACGCGGCGATGGTGTTCGGAAAGATGTGTTTGAATACCACACGAACCGGCGAGGCACCTGCTGCGATGGCAGCTTCAACATAGGGTTGCTCACGAAGAGAGAGTGCCAGCCCTCTGACCAGACGCACGACGCGGGGAACCTCGGCGATGGTGATCGCGATGATCACATTTTCGAGAGAAGCACGTGTCAAAGCGATCAAGGCAATCGCGAGCAAAATCGTGGGGATAGACATCAAGCCATCCATGACACGCATCACAATCGCATCGACCCAGCGCACAAAACCTGAAGTCAAGCCAATGATGGTACCAATCACGGCAGACAAAAAGGCAACGGTAAACCCAACCACAAGAGAGACACGGGCACCATACACCACACGGGCAAACACATCGCGCCCAAGCAAGTCTGTGCCGAACCAAAATCTTTCACTGGGCACCCGCGCGCGATGAATGGGCGATAGCGCCATCGGATCTTTGTCGGCAATCCATGGCGCAAAAATCGCCATGAGGATCAGCAAAAACAATAAGGTCCCGCCTACCGCAATCGTTGGATAACGCTTCAGGAATTTGAATGCTTGCGTCATCAGTATTTAATCCTTGGATCAAAAACACGGTACAGCAGATCGATCAATAGATTGACCATCACGTACAGAAAACTGAAGAGCAGAATTACGCCTTGAATAATGGGATAGTCGCGTCGCAAAATCGCATCAACGGTGAGACGTCCCAAGCCAGGAATTGAAAACACAGTCTCTGTCACGACCGCCCCGCTGATAAGCAAAGCCACACCGCTGCCAATCACCGTGATCACAGGAATCGCTGCATTTTTAAGGGCATGTTTAAAAAGGATGTTTTGATTACCGACCCCTTTTGAGCGAGCCGTCCTGATGTAGTCCTGAGAAAGCGTCTCTAATAGTGTTGCACGTGTAATACGCGTGATAAGTGCCACATACACACTGCTCAACGCGAGCGTCGGCAGGATCAGTGTCCTGATTGAGCTCCAAAAGCCCTGAGAAAACGGAACATAGCCCTGAACAGGCAACCAGCGCATTTCGATGCCTAGGGCCCAAGCCAGCATGTAGCCCACGACAAAAGTCGGAATGGAAAAACTGAATACGGCAACCATCATGACACCGCGATCGTAGGAACTGTTATGTCGCCACGCGGCCAAAGCACCTAGAGGAATCGCGATCAAAACCGAGACACACAAGGTCATGACCATTAGGGTAAACGTGGGGGGCATGCGTTGCACGATCATCTGTGAAACAGGGACTCCAGTGAAAAGAGAGTTGCCCAGATCACCCTGCAGAACATTTAACAACCACAGCGTGAAGCGATGATAGAACGGCTGGTCCAGACCAAGCGTCTGTCGGATGCGGGCGATGTCTTCGAGGGAGGCTTCTTCGCCCGCGAGAAAGACAGCCGGATCGCCAGGGGCCAAATCGAGCAGTCCATAAACAAACAGTGCGACCACTAGCATGACAGGCAATGTCAATAGCAAACGGCGAATAGTGTAGGCAAACATCTAGATCACACGTCCTGAAAAGCCTCAATATGGACTGATGCTATCGACTGAAGCTGAGTCCGTCAACAGATTATTTTTGACTTGGCAACTCGCGAGTGCAGGCGTACATTGTGCGGCTGAGACAGTCCAAATATTGAAATCATTCAAACGATCAGGAGACAAACATGGATTTGAGCCGCTTCGCACGCCGTCAATATACAGTGGGTGCATCACCTATTGAGTTTTTGCCAAACTTCACCAAGGCTCTAGGAGGCCCTAAAGTCTGGATCAAGCGTGACGACATGCTCGGCTTGGCGCCTGGCGGCAACAAAACCCGCAAACTTGAATTTCTGATGGGTGATGCACTCGCAAAAGGCGCAGATACGCTGATTACTTGTGGTGCCCCTCAATCAAACCACTGCCGCATCACCTTGGCGGCAGCCGTCAAAGAAGGCCTGAAGTGCCGCTTTGTCATTGAGGAGCGCGTGCCAGGCAGCTACAACCCTGAAGCCAGCGGTAACAATTTTATGTTTCGACTACTCGGCGTCGAAAGCATTACCGT
>CAMAYM010000078.1 GCA_945862495.1 Bordetella parapertussis
ATAATTCGCGAAGAGACTTTAGCGAGCAAGGGATATGGTAAGGGTGCCCAATCCGCAGTCATAAAGTCTGAGGTCTGAACCGCACGTAACGCCACGACATAGTCATAGGTTCGTCCATCACCCATCACACCCACTGATTTGACGGGCAAGAACACAGCGAAGGCTTGTGAGGTCAGGTCATACCAGGACTTTTGCGTCTCTGGGTCGATCATGTTGCGAAGTTCTTCGATAAAAATCGCATCCGCGCGGCGCAGGAGGTCGGCAAACTCTGTATTCACCGCCCCCAATATCCGCACACCCAAGCCGGGGCCTGGGAAGGGATGGCGATAAACCATACCGTGGGGCAAACCAAGGGCCACGCCTAGCTTGCGGACTTCGTCTTTGAACAGCTCACGCAATGGCTCAAGGAGCTTGAGATTCAAGGTATCGGGCAAACCACCTACGTTGTGGTGCGATTTGATTGCGACCGCTTTGCCGGTTTTGGCTCCTGCCGACTCGATGACGTCAGGATAAATTGTGCCTTGCGCGAGCCATTTGGCTTTTTTGAGCTTACCCGCCTCAGCTTGAAAGACCTCAACAAACTCACGGCCAATAATTTTGCGTTTTGCTTCGGGGTCCGACTCACCGGCGAGCTTACCCATAAATTGCTCGGTCGCATCCACATGAATGATGCGCACGCCCATATTTTGAGCAAAGGTCTCCATGACCTGCTTACCCTCGTCCAGGCGCAACAAACCGTGATCAACAAATACACAGGTCAAACGGTCGCCAATGGCTTTGTGAATTAGCGCAGCAGCGACTGACGAATCCACGCCCCCGGATAGACCCAGGATGACCTCGTCCTCGCCCACCTGCTCTCTAATCCGCGCGACGGCCTCATCGACGTATGAAGGCATGGTCCAGTCACCGACACAGCCACAGATCTCATGAACAAAGCGATTGAGCAGATCCTGACCTTTAACAGTATGGGTCACCTCGGGGTGGAACTGCACGGCATAAAAGCCGCGTGCTTCATCCGCCATGCCAGCGATGGGACAAGAAGCGGTGGAGGCCATGAGCTTGAAGCCCTCGGGCAAACGTGTCACCTGGTCACCATGGCTCATCCAGACCTTGAGCATGCCGTAGCCTTCTGGAGTCGTGAAATCCTCAATGCCGTTCAGCAACCGCGTATGACCGCGTGCGCGAACCTCGGCATAACCGAACTCACGGTGATCGGAGAAATTAACCTCGCCCCCCAACTGCTGTGCCATCGCTTGCATGCCATAGCAAATGCCGAGAACAGGCACACCCGCCTCGAACACTGCGTGAGGAACCTTGAGTGAATCGTCGTCGTATACAGAGGCGTGACTACCGGACAAAATGATGCCTTGAAGTCCCTGCGCAATCTGATTCTGCAAGAAAGCCGCATCTACATCTCCGGGGTGCAATTCGCAGTACACCCCAGCCTCTCGCACACGCCGCGCGATCAACTGGGTGACTTGTGAACCGTAATCAAGAATGAGAATGCGCTGATGCATGAGTGGTAAACCTATCAATCTATAAGTGAGACTATTCTGCGCGGTAGTTAGGCGCTTCTTTTGTGATTTGGACGTCGTGTACGTGAGATTCACGCATCCCGGCAGCAGTGATCTGGACGAACTGAGGCTTGGTGCGCATCTCTTCGATCGAGGCGCAACCGCAGTAACCCATCGAAGCACGCACGCCACCGACGAGTTGGAAAATAATCGCCAGCACGCTACCTTTGTAAGGCACACGACCCTCGATGCCTTCGGGCACAAGTTTGTCTGCATTATTTGCGGGATCCTGGAAGTAGCGATCCGCAGAACCGTCCGCCATCGCACCCAAGCTACCCATACCACGATAGGACTTGTAAGAGCGACCTTGGAACAATACGACTTCGCCTGGCGCCTCTTCAGTACCAGCAAACATACCGCCCATCATCACTGTCGACGCACCGGCGGCGATGGCTTTGGCCACGTCACCAGAGAAACGTACACCACCATCAGCGATCAACGGCACACCCGTACCCTCCAACGCCTTAGAGACATCAGAGATCGCCGTAATCTGTGGCACGCCGACACCTGCGACTACTCGCGTCGTGCAAATTGAACCAGGGCCGATCCCGACCTTGACCGCATCCGCACCTGCATTAAGCAACGCACGCGCGGCATCTGCTGTCGCGATATTGCCGCCAATAACCTCAACTTTTGGATAGTTGGTTTTCACCCAGCGTACACGTTCGATCACACCTGCAGAGTGGCCGTGCGCCGTATCGACCACGATCACGTCTACGCCGGCCGCGACCAGTTTTTCAACACGCTCTTCAGTGCCATCACCCACACCGACAGCCGCGCCGACGCGCAACTGTCCATGGCTGTCTTTGCAAGCTGCAGGATGCTCTGTATTTTTGACGATGTCTTTGACGGTAGCCAAGCCACGCAACTCAAAGGCGTCGTTGACGATTAGCACACGTTCAAGGCGGTGTTTATGCATCAAAGTTTGAGCTTCTGAAAGTGTTGTGCCCTCTTTCATCGTGATCAAACGATCCTGCGGTGTCATGACCGTCGCAATCAGTGCGTCGAGACGATCCTCAAAACGCAAGTCTCTGTTAGTGACGATGCCGACAAGCTTGCCACCCTGAACGACCGGCAAACCGGAAATGCCATGCTGCCGCTGCAAAGCGATCGCATCACGCACTTTCATGTCAGGCCTCAGCGTAATTGGATCACTCACAATACCGAATTCGTGACGTTTGACAAGGGCCACCTCATGAGCCTGCTTATCAGCAGTCAGATTTTTATGGATAATCCCGATACCACCCTCTTGGGCCATCGCGATCGCGAGTCTGGACTCCGTCACGGTGTCCATCGCCGCCGAGACGAGTGGGATATTGAGAGAAATATTTCGTGTGAGACGTGTCACCAGCGAAGTGTCGCGAGGCAGTACCTGGGAAAAAGCAGGAACCAGCAGGACATCGTCGAAGGTAAGCGCAGTTTGAATAAGACGCATGAAAAGCTCCGGGCGCAAAGCGTGATTATACGATGGGGAAACCCCTAGTTTTGGGGTCAAACTGGTGCTAAAAGAGGGAATTCTTAATTTTTTTGATTTGGAAGCGATCTCAATATGAGCACCCATAACACGCTTGCACGCCAGATCTCGGGCTCAATGGCAAGCTGCATGCGTTTGCGACAAAAACCGCCATGATTTTGGATGTCAACGAAACTATTGCTAGACTTAGCCAAGAGAGGCACGCGCATTTTGGAAAAAGCGCATCCAAGGTGTGTAAGCCCCTTTGGTATCCTGAGGCCCCCACGACTCTGGCGCCCAAGACATCATGACGTTGCGCGTCACACGCTCAGGATGCGGCATCATGACCGTAAAACGTCCATCTGCAGTCGTGACCGCAGTCAAACCACCCGGACTGCCGTTTGGATTGAGCGGATAGGTTTCCGTGGCCTGACCGCGATGGTCAACATATCTAAGGGCACTTAACACCTTGGTGGCGTCACCCTGACGAGCAAAATTAGCAAACCCCTCACCATGGGCTACAGCAACAGGGATATGTGCCCCAGTCATGCCTTTGAAAAATAACGAAGGTGATTCAAGCACCTCGACCATTGAGAAGCGGGCTTCGTACTTTTCCGACACGTTGCGAGTAAATCTCGGCCAGTCCTGCGCACCCGGAATCATGGGGGCAAGCGCCGCCATCATCTGACAACCGTTACACACCCCTAGAGCAAAAGTGTCTCTGCGGCTGAAATACTGGGCAAACTGATCGGACAATTGGTTATTAAACAAAATGCTACGCGCCCAGCCCTCACCTGCGCCTAAAACGTCACCGTAGCTAAAGCCGCCAACAGCCACAAGACCCTGAAAGCTTGATAGGTCAGCAGAACCTGTTTGCAGGTCCGTCATGTGCACATCCCAGGCATCAAAGCCTGAACGATCAAACGCCCACGCCATTTCAACCTGACTATTGCATCCCTGCTCTCGCAAAATCGCCACACGTGGATGCGCACCTTTGTTAACAAAAGGTGCCGCAATATTTTCCTGAGGATCAAAATTAACAATCGGCGTCATGCCTGGATCAGTCGTGTCGGACCACGCATCAAACTCAGCCTGTGCGCACACTGGGTTATCACGCAGGGATGCAATCCGATAACTCACATCGCTCCAAAGCTTGGCGAGTTCTGCACGCGGCTTGCCCCAGATTTTTTTACCGTCGCGGTAAATTTCGATCACATCGTTTGGATTAAGCGAGCCAATCACATGTGAATGCGCAGACAGTCCTGCTGCGCGCAAGACTTGCATGACGGCATCACGCTCTGAACTTGGTACTTGAAGGACTCCACCCAGTTCTTCATTAAACAAGGCTTTGATGGTGAGCTCTTTACGTTGAACTTCTACCTGCGCTGCACGAATGTTGTAGGCGTCCCAGTCCTCGGCATTGGCATCGATGGTCAACATATCGAGATTCAGGGAAACACCTGTATGTCCGGCAAACGCCATTTCACAAACAGTTGCCAACAAACCGCCATCTGAGCGATCGTGATACGCCAGCAACACGCCAGACTCCGCCAAGGCACGAATCGTGACAAAGAACGTCCTCAATGCCTCGGCATCATCGGCATCGGGGGTTTGCTCACCGACTTGATTACACACTTGAGTCAATATCGACCCGCCCATACGTTTTTTGCCGCTCCCCAAGTCAATCAGAATCAACGTGGTGGGTCCGACATTCGTGCGCAACTGCGGGGTTAAGGTCTGACGGACATCCTGAACAGGGGCAAACGCCGTCACAATCAAGGAAACGGGCGAAATCACCTGACGTTTTTCATCCTCATGTGTCCAGCTTGTTTGCATGGACAGGGAGTCTTTGCCCACAGGTATCGACAGTCCAACGCTCTGGCACAGCTTACTGACGGCAGAGACCGTATCAAACAACGCCGCATCCTGCCCTGGAGCGCCACACGCAGCCATCCAGTTCGCGGACAATTTGATGTCCTCGATACGGGCAACATCGGCTGCAGCTAAATTGGTCAAAGCTTCGCCTACCGCCATCCGACCGGAGGCTGCAGCATCGATCGCGGCAATCGGCGTACGCTCACCCATGGCCATGGCTTCGCCACGCGTACCATCATGGTCAGACAGCGTCACGGCACAATCTGCCACCGCGACCTGCCAGGGACCGACAAGTTGATCCCGGCTAGACAAACCGCCCACCGTTCGGTCACCAATCGTGATGAGAAAACTTTTGTTTGCAACAGTTGGATGTTGCAACACGCGCGTGACAGCATCGTCCAAGGCAATGAGCGTCAAGTCGAGTGGTTCTGTTTGTGGCGCGACCCGTTTGACATCGCGCGTCATGCGCGGGGGTTTACCCAAGATCACGTCAATCGGCACATCCACAGGACGCATGCCCTGCTGTGGCGAGAGCGTATCCAAACCAGGCAGCCCCTCTCCTTGGACAACGCGCAACTGGCGCTCTTCGGTTGCCACACCAATCACGGCAAACGGGCAACGTTCGCGCTCAGCAATTTTTTGAAATCTTGGCAAGTCCTTGGGTAATACAGAGAGCACGTAACGCTCTTGTGATTCGTTACTCCAAATCTCGGCGGGCGACATGCCAGACTCTTCGAGGCGAACGCGACTCAAATCAAAGCTTGCTCCCCGTCCCGCGTCATTGACGAGTTCGGGAAAGGCATTGGACAAACCGCCTGCGCCCACATCATGGATCGCAACGATTGGGTTGTTTTCTCCCTGCTGCCAGCAGCGATCAATCACCTCCTGGCAACGACGCTCAATCTCGGGGTTACCGCGCTGAACAGAGTCAAAATCTAATGCAGCCGTATTGGTGCCCACGGCCATACTCGAGGCGGCACTGCCTCCCATCCCAATGCGCAGGCCAGGGCCACCCAGTTGAATCAGTAAGGAACCTGGCGCAATGCGATCTTTTAAAGTTTGGCCATCATCGATGCTGCCCAAACCCCCAGCAATCATGATGGGCTTGTGATAGCCCCAGCGGGTTTGCCCTGCGGTCTGCTCATAGGAGCGAAAATAGCCAAGCAAATTAGGACGACCAAATTCGTTGTTGAACGCAGCTGCGCCCAACGGCCCGTCGATCATGATGGATAAGGGCGCCGCAATACGGTCAGGCGCGCCATGATGGTCAGACTCCCAAACGCGAGGTGCATCTTCGAAGCGCAAGTGGGAAACGGTAAAACCAGCAAGTCCGGCTTTTGGTTTAGAACCCCGTCCGGTCGCACCCTCGTCGCGAATTTCTCCCCCCGCACCCGTGGATGCCCCCTCAAAAGGTGCAATCGCAGTCGGATGGTTGTGCGTCTCGACCTTCATCACGGTATGGACTGTTTTGAGCGCAGTGCCGTAAAGCGCTGATTGTCCTTCTGTGTCGGTTGAGGCTTGAAAACGCTGCGCTTGCCCACCCTCCATGATGGCAGCGTTATCGGAGTACGCCACCACGGTACCCAGCGGTTGGGCAGCGTGCGTTTCGCGAATCATGCCAAACAAAGTCTTGGACTCCGCCTGACCGTCGATAACCCATTGCGCATTAAAAATCTTGTGGCGGCAATGCTCGCTATTGGCTTGTGCAAACATCATGAGCTCAACATCGGTCGGGTCGCGACCCAAATCTGTAAAAGCCTGTGTCAGATAGTCGATTTCATCGTCTGAAAGCGCTAAACCGAGCTTGGAATTGGCCTCTAGCAAAGCTGCTTTACCTTGGGCCGTGACGGCAACGGTTTGCATCGGTTTGCCAGGTAAGGAAACAAATAATGCCTCTGGGTCAAAGTTGGCATCGACGACCGTTTCGGTCATTCGGTCATGCAAACAGCTCGCAGCCAGAGCCAGCATTGCTGCATCGAGGTTTTTAGTCTTGAGCCAGCCGCGCTCTGGCGTGAGCGTGTACTCAATCCCCCGCTCAATGCGTCGTACATTGTTTAGTCCACAGTTATGCGCAATATCTGTCGCCTTACTGGCCCAAGAGGAAATCGTGCCTAACCTTGGAATCACACGTAAAACAATTGGCATACTCTGCTCAGGATTGTCAGTATGAGGCACCCCATAGTCCAACAACTGTCCGATTCTAGACTGTGTGAGCGCATCAGGAGTCTCTTCACACCAGACAAAGTGCTCGTACCTGGCGCTCACGCTCGCAATGGGCAAGCCTAAAGCACGCAGCTTTGACAGTAAGCGATCTTGGCGGAAACTGGACAGAACGGAGGAGCCGAGGATATGCAGAATATGTGACACTTTGGCGACCAGGAAGCAACGTAGGGGAAAACACGCATTTTAGCGCTCTGAGGCGCTTTTAGGGACGAAGGCGTTCAGTTCGTTGCTATGATTGATGACAAGTCGAAAAACTTAGGAGATAAAAAAATGTCCATTACACGACGCAATCTGTTGACCGGTATGGGTGCCGGTGTGATTACCCTGGCCTCCCCCTTGAATAGCGCTTGGGCTCAATCTAAGGCTGAGTTCACCTATAAATATGCCAATAACTTGCCGCTCACGCATCCGATGAATATTCGGGCCAAGGAAATGGCAGACGCGATTCTAAAAGAAACGCAAGGTCGCGTAGAGATTCGAATTTTCCCAAGCAGCCAGCTCGGCTCCGACACCGACATGCTGAGCCAAGTCCGTAGCGGTGGGGTCGAGTTTTTCACTCTGTCAGGCTTGATTTTGGCCACACTCGTTCCCGCATCGTCCATCACAGGTATTGGCTTTGCATTCGGTAATTACAACGATGTATGGAAAGCGTTGGATGGTGATTTAGGCGCACATGTCCGTAAAAAGATCAATGAAGCGAATCTGGTTGTCATGGACAAGATTTGGGACAACGGCTTTAGACAGATCACCTCCTCGACCAAACCGATCCAAACAGCTGCCGACCTGAAGGGTTTCAAAATCCGCGTCCCGGTGTCACCGCTATGGACATCCATGTTTAAAGCGTTTGATTCGGCGCCAGCCTCAATCAACTTTAACGAGGTTTACAGTGCCTTGCAGACAAAGATTGTCGACGGACAAGAAAATCCGCTCGCAATTATCGACACGGCCAAGCTTAATGAAGTTCAAAAGTTCTGCTCACTGACGAATCACATGTGGGATGGCTTTTGGTTCTTGGCAAACCGTCGCGCATGGGAACGCCTGCCTGAAAACCTGCGCGCAATTGTTGCTAAAAACATCAATGCTGCAGGCATGAAAGAGCGTGAAGACGTCGCGGGTATGAATGCAACGCTGCAAAAGAGCTTGACTGAGAAAGGTATGGTCTTTAATCAAACCACTCCCGACTCCTTCCGTGATCGCCTGCGCGCAGGTGGCTTTTATTCAGAGTGGAAAGGTAAGCTCGGTGATGAGGCCTGGGCCATGCTTGAGCGCTACAGAGGTAAATTGGCCTAACTATCGTGACTTGGTCCGGCTTTCTGGATCAAGTACTTGAGGCTCGGGCGCCCAATTTGCGGCGCCCAATTTTTTACTGAATTAAAAGTTAGTTGATTGGTTGTTTTGCAATATCCGGAGCTTTTATGACCACCCACGCAGCGTCTCACTCAACACCGATGGTTTCACGGCTCCTCAAACCTCTTGAAATCCTCAGCGCCGCACTGCTTGTGGTCATCATCACCATGCTGTTTATGGGCGTGGTGGCGCGCTATGTGTTTTCTATTCCGATCGTCTGGATCGACGAGGTGGTGTCATTATCTTTTCTATGGCTCGCGATGCTAGGCTCCGCAATTGCGATGCACCGTAATGAGCACCTAAGACTCAGTTTATTTTTAGAGATGATGCCTAAACGCATACAAGGCTTTGTCCATGCGCTGGCGTTAGTCGCCATCGTGGCATTCTTGATAGCACTGATTAACCCCGCCATTATTTATGCGCAAGAGGAGTGGTTCGTTAAGACACCCGCTCTCAATATCCCCAATACCTACCGAGTGTCTGCTCTAGCTTTTGGGATCGTGGCAATGCTCGCGATCCTGATCACCTATGCCACGCAAACAGTGAGCCGCAGTCATCTTTTCGCCGCGGTATTAGTCGTCAGCGCATTCGCGGCAGCGTGCTGGCTGGGTTCTGCATCATTAACGGAACTCGGTCTTTACAACATTGTCTTTTTTCTGGTCATACTGGTGGCGCTCTGTTTAGTGGCAGGTGTTCCCATCGCCTTTTGCTTTGGCATAGGCGCGCTGAGCTACCTCGCTTTTGCTACGAGCGTACCGCTCATGGTGGTGATCGGTCGCATGGATGAAGGCATGTCTAGCCTGATTTTGGTTTCTGTGCCAATTTTTGTTCTGCTGGGGTGTGTCCTGGATGCAACCGGTATGGGTAAAGCGATTGTCGACTTTCTGGCGTCACTACTTGGACACATCAAGGCGGGGATGTCCTATGTGTTGTTAGGCTCTCTTTTCATTGTGTCTGGCATTTCCGGCTCGAAGGTCTCAGATATGGCGACCATTGCGCCCGCCCTATTTCCTGAAATGAAACGTCGCGGACATAAGCCAAAGGAAATGATCGCATTGCTGGCAACGGGCGCCGCGATGGCCGATACCGTGCCACCAAGCATCGTATTGATTGTACTGGGTTCGGTTGCAGGGGTATCGATTGCAGGTCTATTCCAAAGTGGTGTGGTCATTGCAATGGTATTGCTGGTCGCACTGGCAGTCTTAGCACGATGGAAAGCGCGTCACGAAATTATGGATCAAGTCAGACGCTCAAGTGGTTCTGTTATTAGTCGTGCCCTGTTGATTGCAGCACCGGCGCTTGTTCTGCCGTTTTTAATACGCAGTGCTGTGGGAGGGGGTGTTGCAACGGCCACTGAGGTCTCAACCATCGCAGTCCTCTATGCCATGATCATCGGCCAAGTGTTGTACGGTGGGCTGGGATGGCGCAAAATTTATGACATGCTGGTGGAAACGGCTGCGCTCAGCGGTGCAATTTTACTAATCTTGGGTACCGCCTCTGCAATGGCCTGGGCGATTACCCAAAGCGGCGTGGTACAGAGTCTTTCACAGTTTCTCACGACGCTCCCGGGTGGCGTCGTAAGCTTCATGATTGTCACGATCTTGATCTTTTTGATCTTGGGTTGCTTACTTGAAGGTCTGCCGGCTATTTTGATCTTAGCGCCCATCATGTTTCCGATCGCGCGCAAGCTCGGCATTCATGATATTCATTATTCAATGGTTGTTGTTACGGCGATGAATATCGGACTGATGATGCCTCCGATCGGGATCGGATTTTTTGTAGCCTGTCGCATTGGAAATACTTCACCAGATGAAGTGATGGGCGCAATCTGGCCTTATATTATGGCGCTCATCGCGGGCCTTATTTTGATTGCAGCCGTGCCTTGGTTCTCGACCGTGGCGCTCTAGAGTCTGGGCTATTCATTAAAAAAGCTGCCAAATAAATCTGGCAGCTTTTTTTTTGCTCACTTTATGACAAGCTCTGTTTCGAGATTTACTTTTTCCGAACAGGTGGCAAGTCCGTGCAATGCCCTTCTGCGGCTTCGGCAGCGAGACCAATCGACTCACCAAGCGTTGGATGCGGATGAATAGTTTTACCGATATCCACTGCATCCGCGCCCATCTCTATGGCCAGCGAAACTTCACCGATTAGATCGCCTGCATGGGTACCCACAATACCGCCACCCAAGATCTTGTGTGTCGTTGCATCAAATAACAGCTTGGTAAAGCCTTCGTCTCGGCCATTTGCAATCGCACGACCTGAAGCAGCCCAAGGAAATACACCCTTAGTCACAGCAATCCCCTCTTGCTTGGCTTGGTCTTCCGTCAAGCCCACCCAAGCGATTTCTGGATCGGTGTACGCCACCGAGGGAATTACGCGTGCATCAAAGAAGCTCTTTTGACCTGCTGCAGCCTCAGCCGCGACATGACCCTCATGCACTGCCTTGTGTGCCAGCATGGGCTGTCCAACAATATCCCCAATAGCAAAAATATTGGGCACGTTGGTACGCATCTGACGATCGACCTCAATGAAGCCACGGTCCGTTACGGCAACACCTGCACGTTCCGCACTGATTTTTTTACCATTTGGCGTGCGGCCCACTGCCTGGAGCACCAAATCGTAGCGCTGCGGCTCTTTGGGTGCGCCCTCACCTTCAAAGGTCACGTAAATACCATCCTTTTTGGCCTCAGCACCGATTGTTTTAGTCTTGAGCATGAGGTTATCAAAGCGATGGGCATTAAACTTTTGCCAGACCTTGACCAAGTCCCGATCAGCACCCTGCATGAGACCATCCTGCATTTCAACCACATCAAGGCGTGCGCCCAGCGCAGAATAGACCGTGCCCATTTCAAGACCGATGATGCCGCCACCGACAATCAGCATTTTCTTTGGAATGCTGCGCAAAAGAAGCGCGCCTGTCGAATCAACCACACGTTCATCATTTGGCATAAAAGGCAATTTTACTGATTGACTACCCGCTGCAATGATCGCCTGACCAAAAGCGATTGTCTGAACGCCCTTGTCAGTTTTTACGCTGAGGTGATTCGCTGTAACAAACTCACCTACTCCCTGAATGACGGTCACTTTACGTGCTTTAGCCATCCCCGCCAAACCACCGGTCAACTTGCCAATCACACCGTCCTTAAAAGCGCGGAGCTTATCAAGGTCGATTT
>CAMAYM010000079.1 GCA_945862495.1 Bordetella parapertussis
AGGGGCTGACAGAGCCTGCAGAAGCCAGAAAGTTGAGGTGGGATTCGAGTTCGTCGAGCTCACGTTGAAACGCCGCACGCATGGCGCGCCGCGCGCCGTCCATCGTGCCATTGACATCGGTCGTCGAGCCGCTGCGACGTGCTTTCAGAAACTCGGTCATGCCCGAGTCAAAAATACGCGCAAGGGCGCCTTGTTCTGCACGGCGTGTGGAAATCGACTGATGCAGCAAGGCAAGATCGCCACCCGACCAGAAGTCGTCTTCGAAGCGTCTGGTTTGGAGCAGTGTTTTTTTGATGGTTGCGCGTTTCGCAAAAATAAAAGTCCAGGAGACAATCGAAATGCTAATCAGCAACAGCATGATGAACTGTACTGGTAGGCTGGCATCGAGTACCAGCGTGAGTATCGACATATCTGGATTGGTTTGCATCACTTATTCCTGAGTAATTGCGGCTAATTTAGTACGTACGGATTGTGGAATTGCAGCGACCCGCATATTAACGGTTTCTACACAACAGACTTGGATGTTACTTTGAGCAATCAGTTCCCCGCCTCGACTGACAGACTGTGCGAAGTGTAACGAAGCTCGGCCCATTCGTGTGACTTCGCTTTCAATTTGCAATAAATCATCTAGGCGGGCGGGTGAAATGTAGCGTACGTCGACACGCACCACCATAAAGACGCGTTGCTCTGTTGCAGCGAGCGTGGATTGGTCGACGCCTAAGTCGCGTAACCATTCCGTTCTGCCACGCTCCATGTATTTGAGATAGTTGGCATAAAAAACAACACCACCCATGTCCGTGTCTTCGTAATAGACACGGACATTCATATGATGCTTATACGATGGGCGTTCAATTGGCATGTGTACCTGGGGTAATTTCAAGCAGATTCGAGCAATGAAAGTGTCTGCGCGATGCAGTCTGCGAGCGGCACACGTGCGGCTTCGGTTTGCTTGCGCCCGAGCAGTTCGACGACACCATCATTGAGCCCACGTTCGCCGACCGTAATGCGTACGGGAGGTCCAATGAGCTCCCACTCGGCGAACATGATGCCAGGGCGTTGGTCACGATCATCCAAAATGACATCAATCCCACGGTTTTTAAGCTCAACATACAGCTTTTCGCTTGCTTCACGGACAGCTTCGCTTTTGCCCCAGCCCACTGCACAGATGGCGACCTCAAAAGGCGCAATCGCCCTTGGCCACACTATCCCTTTAGCGTCGTGATTTTGTTCAATGGCCGCGCCAACAATACGTGTGACGCCAATGCCATAACAGCCCATTTCCATTAGGGCAGGTTTGCCGTTTTCGTCCAGGAAAGTGGCCTTGAGCGCTTGAGAGTACTTGGTGCCGAGATAAAAGACGTGACCGACTTCGATGCCACGTTGAATGGCCAGTGTGCCCTTTCCGTCTGGTGCGCGGTCACCCTCCACCACGTTGCGCAAATCGGTCACCAGGCTGGCTTCAGGCAGGTCTCGCACCCAGTTCACGCCGGTCAGGTGTGCGCCTTCTTGATTGGCGCCACAGACAAAGTCATGCATATTGGCGACGGTGAGATCGGCCACGACACGGACGGGTCGTGGCATCGCTACGGGTCCCAAATAGCCAGGTTTGCAGCCAAAGTGCTCAACAATCTCTGCCTCCGTTGCAAAGCGAAAGCCTTTATCCAGCCCCGCAACCTTGCCCACTTTGATTTCGTTAAGTTCATGGTCACCGCGAATGAGCAGTAACCAGAGGGTTGCAGGTTTGCTTTCTTGCTCGGTCGCCAATACGATTGATTTGACAGTCTGGCTCAGGGGTAGTTTGAGCATGTCAGCGACAAGCTCACATTTGGTCGCCTCGGGTGTGGCGACAGACTGCATGGGCGCGCCTGGTGCGGCACGTTCTGCGAGCAAGCAAGGCGCTGGGGCCAACTCGATGTTGGCCGCATAGTCAGATTTTGGATCATAGACAATCAAGTCTTCGCCAATATCTGCGATGACCTGAAACTCATGGCTCTGCGAGCCACCAATTGAGCCAGTGTCCGCAGCAACTGCACGAAAGGTCAGGCCCAGGCGGGCAAATATGCGCATATAGGCATCAAACATGACCTGATAGCTTTTTTGTGCCCCGGCGACATCGCGATCAAAGGAGTACGCATCTTTCATGGTGAACTCGCGTCCACGCATCACACCAAAGCGCGGGCGACGCTCATCACGAAATTTTGTCTGGATGTGATAAAAGTTGACGGGCAAGTGGCGCCAGCTTTGAATTTCGTTGCGTGCAATATCTGTAATGACTTCTTCTGACGTTGGCTGCAAAACAAAATCACGGCCATGGCGGTCTTTCATGCGCAGGAGCTCAGGGCCGTACTGCTCCCAGCGCCCCGACTCCATCCAGAGCTCGGCAGGCTGCACGACGGGCATCAAGAGCTCGAGCGCGCCAGCTGCGTCCATCTCTTCACGGATGATGTGTTCGACTTTACGAATCACCCGCAAGCCGAGTGGCATGTAGTTGTAAATCCCACCCGCTAGTTTACGGATCATGCCGGAGCGCATCATGAGCTGATGGCTGGCGATCTCGGCGTCGTTGGGGGCTTCTTTGAGAGTGCTGATGTGATAGGCAGATGCGCGCATTGTTTGCTAAAAAATTTATTAGGGCAAATTGCCCAACAGGTACGTATAATTAAATGCAATTGTATTGAATTCGCTGGGAGTGGCCATGCTTGATCGCGAAGGCTACCGTCCTAATGTCGGAATCATCCTCGTTAATCAAAAAAATGAGGTCTTTTGGGGTAAGCGTATCAGGGAACATGCTTGGCAGTTCCCTCAAGGTGGTATTAAACACGGCGAAAGCCCGGTTCAAGCCATGTTTCGCGAACTTCACGAAGAGGTCGGTCTCCAACCCGATCATGTCCGTATTTTGGGACGCACAAGAGAGTGGTTGCGTTACGACGTGCCGGATACCTTTATCCGTAGAGAGTCGCGCGGGCATTACAGAGGGCAAAAACAGATTTGGTTTTTGCTGCGATTGCTTGGGCGCGACATAGACGTCAAGTTGAGAGCGACCCAACATCCCGAGTTTGATGCCTGGCGTTGGAGCCATTACTGGGTGTCGCTCGACGCGGTGATTGATTTCAAGCGTGAGGTTTACACCCAGGCGCTCAACGAACTATCACCCCTCATTTTCAAGCGTGGGCAAGAGTCTCGCGGTGATGCCGTTGTGGCGGAGGAGTGTAGTGACCAAAAAAATGACGCTTAAATCATTAAGCGTCATTTAAATTTCATAAAACTAAGAAACTATTTATTTCAATCGCTTAATCAAACTAGACGTATCCCAGCGCGCGCCGCCCATTTGTTGGACATCCGCATAAAACTGATCAACTAAGGCCGTCACGGGAACACGGGCACCGTTGCGGCGGGCCTCGTCCATGACCAGACTTAAATCCTTGCGCATCCAATCTACGGCAAAGCCAAACTCAAACTGATCGTCCACCATGGTGTTGCCACGATTTTCCATCTGCCAGCTTTGGGCGGCGCCTTTGTTGATGACATCAAGGACTTGTTTCATGTCCAGGCCTGCAGCCTGACCGAAGGCGATGCCCTCAGACAGGCCTTGAACGATACCTGCGATACAGATCTGGTTAACCATCTTGGCCAGTTGACCCGCACCAACAGGGCCTACTAAGGTCACAGCACGCGCCATGACCGCGATGACATCGCGCACGTGTGCAAAGTCAGCTGCATCACCACCGCACATGACGGTCAGCATGCCATTCACGGCACCCGCTTGACCACCTGAGACGGGCGCGTCGATGAACTTAATCGACTTACCCTTTGCCACGGCATGCATTTCGCGCGCAACGGAGGCAGATGCCGTTGTATGGTCGACATACGTCGCCCCTGCCTGCATGCCCGCAAACGCACCTTGATCACCCAGCACAACACTACGTAAGTCGTCGTCATTTCCAACGCAGGAAAAAACGATCTCCGCGCCACTCGCCGCTTCACGAGGGGTCGCGCAAGCACGTCCACCAAACTCATTGACCCAGGCTTGCGCCTTTTGAGCATTGCGGTTGTAGACTGTAACCTGATGACCTGCCTTTGCCAGATGACCTGCCATCGGCAGACCCATCACCCCCAAGCCCAGAAAAGCGACTTTACGGGGGGCAGAGACTTCGTAGGTTTTGCTGTTAATCGATGCCACGATTTAGGTTTCCTCAAAAATCTCGCGCTTCTTTTTCAGGGAAGGCAGAGAAATAATAAGGACGAGCAGCGCAGCAACACCCAGCAGTGAGGCTGACAGAGGACGCTCAAGGAAGGTCATGAAGTTACCGCGAGACAAGAGCAGGGCGCGACGGAAGTTCTCTTCCATTAATGGTCCCAGCACCAAGCCCAGCAACAAAGGTGCGCCTTCGCACTTGAGTTTAGACCACACATATCCAATGATGCCAAACAACGCCGTGATAAAGATATCAAAGATGTTGTAGTTCAGAGAATACACGCCGATCGTGCAGAACAACAGAATCGCTGGATACAGGACACGATAAGGCACGGTCAGGAGTTTGATCCAGATACCGATCAGTGGCAGGTTCAACACCACCAGCATCAGGTTACCAATCCACATGGAGGCAATCAGACCCCAGAACAGTTCTGGGTGGCTCGTCATCACCTGAGGACCAGGCTGGATGTTGTGAATGGTCATCGCTCCGACCATCAGCGCCATCACAGCGTTACCTGGGATACCGAGTGTCAACAGAGGAATAAACGAGGTCTGTGCGCCCGCGTTATTGGCGGACTCTGGGCCTGCCAAGCCAGCAGGGTGGCCTTTGCCGAAGCGCTCTGGGGTTTTGGAAAGTTTCTTTTCGATGGTGTAGGAAGCAAACGACGACAGCACTGCGCCGCCACCTGGCAAAATACCCAAAACAGATCCCACCGCTGTGCCACGAATGACAGCAGGCCATGACTCTTGAAACTCTTGCTTATTTGGATAGAGCGAACCGATTTTAGAGTCCACTTCAACGCGGTTTTCTTTTTGCTCGAGGTTGGTCATGATTTCGGTAAAACCGAACACGCCCATTGCCACAATCGCAAAGCCCACGCCGTCCTGAAGTTCGGGGATGCCGAAGTCAAAGCGGGCGACACCGGAGTTGACGTCTGTGCCGACCATGCCCAACAGCAAGCCGAGCAAAATCATTGCAATTGCTTTGATCAAAGAGCCAGAGGCCAAGACAACGGCGCCTACCAGACCTAGAACCATCAGCGAGAAATACTCAGCGGGGCCGAACTTGAACGCCAACTCAGCGAGTGGGGGTGCAAACGCAGCAATCAGCAGTGTGGCCACGCTACCCGCAAAGAACGAGCCCAGTGCAGCAATTGCCAGTGCCGCACCCGCCCGACCATTTTTGGCCATGGCGTGTCCATCGAGCACCGTCACCACCGCAGAGGTTTCACCCGGCAAGTTGACCAAAATTGCGGTGGTTGAGCCACCATACTGTGTGCCGTAATAAATACCGGCCAACATGATCAAGCCCGCAATCGGAGGCAAGACATAGGTGATTGGCAGCAACATGGCGATAGTTGGCACAGGACCGAGGCCTGGCAATACGCCCACCAAGGTGCCGAGCAAACAGCCCAAGAACGCATACGCGAGGTTTTCAGGTGTAAACGCCACCCCAAAACCAATCATCAAATTATTGAGTAAGTCCATGAATCCGTGCTCCTTAGTTCATGCCGAGAAATGCGGGCCAAATCGGGAACACCAACTTGAGACCAACAATGAAAGCCAAGTAACACAGGACTGCAAGGAAAATTGCATTCGCAATGGTCACCTTCCAGTTGTTATCGTGGGCGGCAGCGGCACTAATAAGTACCAGCACCAGCATGGAGATAATCAAACCCGCCGGCTGGAGCAAGAGCGCAAACACAACAACAGCGCCGGTAATGATCGCAACGCTTTTAAAGTCAAATTTTGTGATTTCTGTCTGTTGTGCTTTTGGGCTCAAAGAGCTCAGCAAAATGATTGCGCCAAGAATCGCCATGATGACGCCCAGCCAGAAAGGAAAATATCCGGGACCCATTCGCGCGGCCGTACCCATCGAGTATTCGGTGGATTTCCAGGCGAACGCTGCGCCTAGGACGATGAACATCACCCCCGACCAGAAGTTCTGTTTGTTTTTAACCTGCATGGTGACAAGCTCCTTGACTACGCTGCTAATAGTTGTTTTATTGAATCGAAGGACGTACCAAAAGAAGGTACGTCATATAAACTAAACAACCTCTTGCAACTTTTTAGCAAGAGGTCGTCTCGGACTGCATGGTAATTGAGAGTACGGCCAAAGCAAACTCAAAAGCGTGCAATTTTTGATGGGGTTTTCCCTAAAAAAAGGGTAAAACCTAAGTCGTTTTGTCGAAAAGTTTTAAAGTCATGCTCTATTTGATGAGCGACTCTTGTTTTTTGTATATTTTTTAGTTCAATAGCATGCGAAACTGAATGCAGGCTGACATTTTTGTCATACTTAAAAAATTAACGTTCGTTTGGCATCAATGTTGGTGACGAATCAATTTGCTTGTCAATTTTTGCTTTACGATATCGGTATGCTTGAAGATCTCGATCACCTCTCCACACGTTTGGCGAAACTACTTGCCTATACCCAGCAACTGTTTGCTGAGCAGGCTGCTTTGCAAGCGCGTCTTGCGCAGGCTGAGGCTGAACGCGACGCATGTCGTGCGCAGCTTGCCCAAGAGGGCACCCAAGTGCAAGCGTTGGGTCGTCAAGCGCAGACCGCAGCTTCAGAGCGCGATGTCCTACAAGGGTCTTTGGATTTATTCAGGCAAGAGCATCAAACGCTCCAGGCACAGCTTGCTGCTCGTGACAAAGAAGTCACGGCTTTGCGTGATGTGACTGCGCAGGCGCGTCAACGGATTGATGCTGTGCTCGAGCGCTTGCCTGGTGCCGCACAGACAGAGGGGCAGCAATGATGGAACGTGTTGATATTTCTATCTTGGGGCGCGACTATTCTCTGGCATGCCCACCGGAGGAAAAGCAGGCTTTGTCCGCTGCGGCTCAGCACGTTAGCCAACTCGCTGGGCGGATTCAAGGGACTGGTAAAGTTTCTGGTAATGAGCGAATCGCTGTCATGGCAGCCATTCAGGTGGCGGTTGAGCTTTTAGCCGTCCGAGCACCAGATGGTCCTCTAGGCGGCTTGGCGGTTGGTGACTTCAAGCGTAGAATTGACGCAATGAACGCAATGCTTGACGAAGCCTTAACAACGGTCGCACCAAGTCGTGCAGCTAAACCGCGTTAATTGAGTCTTCGTCGAGACACAAGTTTGTCCCTGCTGTGTTCGTGAAAGGTCATATATTCTCAGAACCAATGCTTTGGCATATTCAGGTCGCAGGATAGCTCGATGGGAATGCGCGTCTCTAGTCAGATGGGCTCGAAATCAAGCAGATTGTGGCCAACTTGAACCTTAGGTTCGAGATGCCGGCCTTAACGGCACAAGCGGGGCATTTATTGAAAAAGCCTGCCAAAATGAATTGGCAGGCTTTTTTAATCTTTTTATTTTTGAGCGAGAGGCTGTTTGGATGCCCAAATAAAAAGCGCTGCTCCAAACACAATCATTGGCAAAGATAACCACTGACCCATTGAGAGCCCCGCCGCTAAAAGCCCCAAGAAGTTATCAGGTTCGCGGGCAAACTCCGCAATAAAGCGAAAAAGACCATACCCCATCAGGAAAACAGCTGTCACCTGCCCCAGAGGTCGTGATTTGTTGGCAAACCACCAAACAAGAACAAACAGTGCGAGTCCCTCTAAACCAAGCTGATAAAGCTGAGAGGGATGCCTGGCGATGCCGTCGCCACTTTGAGGAAACACCATGGCCCAAGGCAAGGTACTCGCTCTACCCCAAAGTTCACCATTGATAAAGTTACCAAGCCGGCCAGTAGCCAAGCCCAAAGGGATAAGGGGTGAAACAAAGTCGGTCACCGTCAAGAAGCGATAGCTTCGACTGTGCGCTAGCCACAACATCATGAGCGTGACGCCAATCAACCCTCCATGGAAAGACATACCACCTTCCCAGAGGTAAAAAATCTCTAAAGGGTGTGCAAAGTAATAGGCGGGCTTGTAAAACAACACATAACCTAGTCTGCCGCCCGCTACAACAGCCAAGACACCGTAGAAAATGATGTCTTCGAGGTCGCGCATCATTAGTGTGGTTTTATGATGCTTGATTCTCCAGCGACCCAGCAACCAGGCTGAGCCAAAAGCTGTTAAATACATTAATCCATACCAGTGGATAGCCACTGGCCCCAAACGTATCGCAATTGGGTCAAAATTAGGAAATTGCAGCATCACACGCCACCAAGCAAAAGATGTCCGATAATAACCGTTGCAAACTTCACTGACAGGTGTTAATTCATGGCAAACAACGACCGCTCCAAAAATATTACCGAAGGCGTGACGCGCGCGCCTAACCGTTCGATGTATTACGGCATGGGATACAAAGAAACTGACTTTGCCAATCCGATGATTGGGGTGGCGAATGGTCACTCTACGATTACGCCATGCAACAGTGGGTTGCAGCCGTTGACGGAGGCCGCCATTGCAGCCATTCGCGAGGCTAAGGCCAATCCGCAGGTATTCGGTGTGCCAACGATTTCTGACGGGATGTCGATGGGAACGGAGGGGATGAAATATTCCCTCGTTTCGCGCGAAGTGATTGCGGACTGTATCGAGACCGCCGTGATGGGTCAGTGGATGGATGGCGTTGTGGTGGTGGGCGGCTGTGACAAGAACATGCCAGGCGGCATGATTGGTATGGCGCGATGCAATGTCCCTGGCATTTATGTTTATGGCGGCACGATTAAGCCAGGGTCTTACAAAGGGCGCGATTTGAATATCGTGTCCGTTTTTGAGGCTGTGGGTGAGTTCACCATGGGTCGCATGAGCACCGAAGATTTTAAGGCGATTGAGCAAAAGTCGATTCCTGGCTCTGGCTCTTGTGGTGGCATGTATACCGCTAACACGATGAGCTCCTCTTTCGAAGCGATGGGTATGGCATTGCCTTACTCCAGCACTTTAGCCAATGAGGATGGCGAAGCCGTTTCGATGGCTGCCGAAGCTGCGCGTGTCTTAGTCGATGCGGTGCGCAATGGCCGCAAACCGCGAGACATCATTACACGTAAATCGATCGAAAATGCAGTCTCCGTCATTATGGCAATTGGTGGCTCAACCAATGCCGTGCTGCACTTTTTGGCGATTGCACATGCAGCGCAAGTGCCATGGACGATTGATGATTTTGAAACGGTACGCAAGCGCGTACCCGTGCTGTGTGACTTGAAACCTTCTGGACAGTTTTTGACGGTCGACCTGCATCGTGCGGGCGGTATCCCGCAAGTCATGAAGATTTTGCTCAATGCAGGTCTTCTGCATGGCGATTGCATGACGATTAGCGGCAAGACGATTGCTGAGATCCTCAAGGACGTTCCAGACCAGCCACCTGCTGGTCAAACAGTGATTCGTAACATCCCCAATGCGATGTATGCCCAGGGTCACCTGGCTATTTTGAAAGGCAACCTTTCTCCTGAAGGCGCTGTCGCAAAAATCACAGGACTGAAAAACCCAGTCATTACGGGGCCAGCACGGGTATTCGACTCCGAAGATGATGCGATGGCTGCCATCATGGCACGCAAGATCCAGCATGGCGACGTGGTGGTGATTCGCTATGAGGGGCCGAAAGGCGGTCCTGGTATGCGGGAAATGTTGTCACCCACCTCCGCTTTGGTGGGGCAGGGTTTGGGCGAAACGGTTGGTTTAATTACGGATGGTCGCTTCTCGGGGGGAACCTGGGGCATGGTGGTGGGGCACGTTTCACCCGAGGCCTTTGTTGGAGGTTTGATTGCCCACATACGTGAGGGCGATTCGATCACAATTGACGCGCATCAGTTGCTCTTGCAACTGAATGTGCCCGAGACAGAAATTGAAAAGCGTCGTCAATCATGGACTCAGCCTGCACCCCGCTATACGCGAGGTGTTTTAGCCAAACTTAGCCGTTTAGTGAGTTCAGCCAGCCGTGGAGCTGTGACCGATGCCTTTGACGAGTAAGGCCTGCCGAGGTTTGCTTGCGGCGCTTGGATGGTCCTGCGGGTTGGTGCTCGGGAGTAGTGCGTTTGCTCAGTCGAGTAGTGGTGCGGCGGCGACTAGCCCTGCCTCGCTCACACTTGAAGAGGGTCTCGCGCTGGCCAAGGCGCGCGCATGCCTTGGTTGCCATCAGGTGGATAACAAGCGCGTTGGCCCTTCATTCAGAGCGATTGCGCAGCGACATACCGACAAGAGTGATGCCGTTCCTTATATCGTGCAGGTCATTCAAAAGGGTGGGCGTGGCCAGTGGGGGGCTGTACCAATGCCCGGTCAGTCCGTGAATCATCAGGATGCCGAAAAACTGGCGCAATGGATTCTTTCTCTAAGGAAATAGTAATGAGCAAATTATCTATGCCGAACACCCCCTCTTCAGAACAGTCGATTTCTCAGGGCGCTTTCAAAGGTTTGGTATCAGCTGTCTTTGGTGGAGGCTGCTTTTGGTGCACAGAGGCAGTATTTAAAGCCTTGAAGGGTGTGCATGCTGTCGAGTCCGGCTACTGTGGCGGTCAAATCGAGCATCCCACCTATGAACAGGTCTGTGCCAAGCAGACGGGTCATATAGAGGTCGTCAAAATCGACTTTGATCCAAGCATCATTCGTTATGATGAATTACTAGAGGTTTTCTTTGCGACGCATGACCCGACAACCCCTGGTCGACAGGGAAATGATGTGGGCCCGCAATATCAATCTGCAATTTTTTATCAAAATCAGGAACAACAAGAGATTGCAACACAGTATGTTGCTGAATTAGATGCTGGTCATCACTTTGTAAACCCCATATCAACTGAAATCAGACCTTCAGCGACTTTTTGGCCTGCGGAGCAATATCACGCAGACTATTTTTCGCTCCATCCAGAGCAGGGTTACTGCCAAATGGTGATCGCGCCCAAGGTTTCTAAGTTTAAAAAGCAATTTTTCTCAAAATTAATCGGAAAATAGAAAAAATAATCGAGTTTTACGTATATTTCCGCAGGCTTGATTTGACACACCTAAAAAACAGGTGCATAATCTCGTTTCTCTGCTGCACAAACAGCAGGAAACAAGCAGTAAACGGTCAGTAGCAAGCGCGGCGATAAAGTCTTTTTAAGGCCAAATTAAACCCAAATGTCTACAGGTTGTGTGCAGTTAGTGAAAAACCTCAGGGTGTTTCGCTTCCGCACAAGTGGTACCTTGTTCTTTAAAAATTTGACAACCGATAAGTGTGGGCGCTTGGAATGAGTGTCGCAGGTTGCTGTGCTGTAACAGGTGCAGTGATTGCAAACGAAATCAAGTGCTCACAAAGAAGTTTGGAAATGAATGTTAAGTGTAAAAGCT
>CAMAYM010000080.1 GCA_945862495.1 Bordetella parapertussis
CCGACTCTATCTAACAATGCGTAGGCTTGAGTAATATCTTTTTTCTCAAAATGACGAAACCAACTCGCCCAAAATCCTGTGTAGCCAAGACGACCGGAGAGTAAATTCTCCATGACCGTCAAGCGCTCCACCAGCGCGTACTCTTGAAAAATCATACCAATCTGGCGGCGAGCACGACGCAAACCAGAGGAGCCGAGATGGCTGAGATCCTGCCCCTCTAAGACGATCTTTCCACCACTCGGCTGCACCAATCGGTTGACGCACCGGATTAGCGTGGACTTACCAGCCCCAGAGGGACCGATCAACCCCAACACCTCACCCGCCGCCACAGTTAACGAAACGCCCTTGAGTGCCAAATCACCTGTGGGGTAACGCTTTTCTAATTGATGCAGCTCTAGCATTCAGGTCGCCTTATTTGCACGTGTATTTGACGTTCATCGCATTGTCAATATCACGCACAACCGTCCAATGCTCTTTGAACGTAATAGGCATAAATTTTTCTTGAGGTGGTGCAGTCTTGTTGAACTCTTTTGCAAGAGCGGTACCTTCCCAATTAAAGGTAAAAAATGCTTCTTTTACTTTTTCGGCAAGCTCAGGCTTGAGGTTATAAACATAGCCATAACCTGTCGTGGGAAACGTCTGCGATTTGTAAATCACTTTTGTTTGCTCAGGCTTGACGGTGCCACGGGCTTCCATACGTAATTTAACCGAGTTGGCGATTGCGGCAGCAGGATAATCTTTGTTCGCAACACCCAAAATCGAATTGTCATGCTTGCCGCTGAACACGGGCGAGTAGTCTTTACCGGACTGCATGTTGAACTGCTTGCTCAGCAAAGCCGAAGGCGCTTTGAATCCAGAGTTTGACGTTTCGGAAGTAAAAGCCATGCGCTTACCCTTGATGTCTTCAACTTTCTCAATGCCGCTACCTGGAAAGGTGATGATTTCCATCTCGTAACCGAAGCGATTGTCCTTTGAAGCCATCATCGCGAAAGGCACAAAACCTGCGCAATTCACAGCAATAGGATTGGATCCTGTATTAAAACCCGCAACATGCAGACGTCCAGCACGCATCGCTTCGATCTGGGCAGCGTTACTTTGCACCGGGAAAAACTGAACGCGCTTGCCCGTTGTCTTTGCGAGGTGATCGATAAATTCTTGCCAAACCTTGGCGTAGACCGCGGGATCTTCAACAGGTGTGTAGGCAAATACAAGAGTCGCTGGATCAATCCATTGCTTTGGATCTTTTGGAGCATCCGCCACCATATCGCCATTGGCGTCAGTGAAACGAGGATCCATCGCGTGGGCATGCATACCGACAAGGGCGGCAGCCGCTAATGTCAAATAACGTAATGCTTTCATGGCAACTCCTGTTTAGATTTAAATGCATCAATTGATATTGGGCTGCCAATAGTATTAATTTTATTTGACAGATTGATGACAGCACTGTGACAGGGATAAGCGGGCCGCACCATATCCCGCACCATATCCTTCACTTATCCAGCGGATTCCCCATCGCAGCATTCGCTTCCTGGGCTTTAGCTGGACCGCGTAAAAACCTTGCAACGCCTACAGCCACCAATACGCCAATCAAAGCGCCGCAGGGATAGATCCAATAGGTAGAAAAATCACCGCGGGCAAAATCTGGTCCAAACGCGCGCGCTGGATTAAATGCCGCACCATCGAAAGGTCCGCCCATCGTCCCCATTGCCATGACGTACGCACCCACGGCAAGTGGCACGGCAGGACCGAGCAACTTGGGACCATCCGTCATGGACAAGATCAACAAGACCATCCCGAACGTCAAGATCGCTTCGAAGATCACCGCCTGAAGATGCATGTCTGGTTGCGGCACAGTGGCAGCAAGATTGCCACCTGTGCCAAAGAGTGCGGCAGCGGTCACAGAACCCGCCGCCGCCGCAATAAATTGCACCACCATATAGCAAAGCGCCATGGGAAAACCCATGTCGCCTCGCAACGCAAAACCAAGCGTCATCGCAGGATTGAAGTGGGAGGAAATATCACCTAAAAAATACACCGCAACCGTCAGCCACAAAGCAGATACTGCTGACAAGATAAAGGCATATTGATACGGGGCTAAATCCGCACCACCATGGGCCGCAAGAATGGCCGCACCACCAGACAAAACAAAGGTTAATCCCGACGTCCCAATAAACTCGGAGAGCAGTCTCCTGGCCCGATGATCATTGCTTTTCCAGTCAGCATAAGCACGATCACCAACTTGCTCTCTTAAAGCCTGTTTACCGGCAAGGCTAGCCTGAGAATTCGCGTCCAAGATTAGGCCTTCTTAGCGGGAATATCGGCCGAACCAGGCTTCGTCATATTGATCGGCACCACGACGCGGTCATACAACGCCTCGTCCACACCGCAAGCCAGAGCCGCAGCCTTGAGCGTGGTGTTGTGGTCAATCGCATAGTGCGCAACCACCGAAGCTTTGTCGTAACCAATCACGGGCGACAAGGCTGTCACCATCATGACTGAATTGTCGATGTTGGATTTCAACTGCGCTTCATTAACGACCGCACCTTCGATCATGAATTCACGGAAGTGATCCGACATATCAGCCATGATCAAGGCAGAGTGCAGGTAGTTGCTGATGATGATCGGGCGGAAAGCGTTGAGTTCAAAATTACCCTCTGCACCACCCATCTGGACCGCAACGTCCGAACCCATGATCTGAATGCACACCATCAACATGGCTTCAGCTTGCGTGGGATTGACCTTGCCCGGCATGATCGATGAGCCAGGCTCATTTGAAGGGAACGTCATTTCCATCAGACCCGTGCGTGGACCCGAGCCCAACCAACGCATGTCGTTGGCGATCTTAAACAAGGTGACTGCGGCGGTCTTGAGCGCAGCATGCGCACGAACCATACGATCCAAGGTGCCCTGCGCCGTAAACTTGTTGTCCGCAGTCTTGATGGCAAAACCTGTCAAGGCAGTCAACTCCGCGGCGACTTCGTCACCAAAACCTACCGGTGAATTCAGACCTGTACCGACAGCGGTACCGCCCATGGCGACTTGCAACAAACCTTGTGTGGCGTACTCGACATCGACGATCGCATCGTTCAAGGCACCGACATAACCCGACCATTCTTGTCCGACGGTCAAAGGCGTTGCATCCTCAAGGTGGGTACGACCGATCTTGACGATAGTGGCCCACTGCTTTGACTTGGCATCCAGTGCATCGCGCAAACGCTTCAGCGCAGGGATGGTTTTTTCCGTTGCCATTTTGTAGGCGGCGATATGCATCGCAGTTGGAAACGTGTCGTTACTCGATTGACCCATGTTGACATGGTCATTGGGGTGAATGGGCTCTTGCGCACCCAGTGTGCCACCGACCAATTGAATACAACGATTCGAAATCACTTCGTTGAGATTCATGTTGGACTGTGTGCCCGAACCCGTTTGCCACACATACAACGGAAACTCAGCATCCAGTTGACCGCTAATGACCTCATCCGCCACCTTTTGAATTAGCTGGCCCTTCCAGGCGGGCAGACGTCCAGCTTTGGTGTTGACAATCGCAGCTGCTTTTTTCACAAAGCCGTAGGCGTGATAGACCTCTTTGGGCATCTTGTCATGACCAATATTGAAGTGAATCAGACTACGCTGAGTCTGCGCACCCCAATAATGGTCAGCAGGGACTTGCACCTTTCCAATACTGTCAAATTCTTGGCGCAAACCTGTTGCGGAGAGGCCAATTGGCAAATTTAGGATCACTGGGGGGGTATCTGTAGGCATGGCGGCATCCAAAAGGGTGATGGGTTCGACGGCTAAGTGACTGAGAGCGTGGAGACAAGGGCGAAAACAATGAAATTCAATTCTGACATAGTATTAGGCATATATTTACATTTCATTACTAGCAAAACCAACAGCCGATCTCAGCCTTTTTGCTCATTTGCTCATTTGCTCACAATAGCTTTAGGCCTAATACGCGTGAGGTCTTCAGAGATAAGGTTATTTCTAAGCTAGACTACTAGACCGAAACAGAGGATCTCTCTCGCCATGGATGGCATTTATTACATCATCGCCTATCTTTGCTTTGTCGCCTGGTTTAGCTGGCTACCTGTTAAGACAACCTATCGCTATCACCCGCCCTTCTTTTGGCGCTGGACTGCCTTGTTGACATCAAGCGGCCCAGTGATATCCATATTGATTTTGATTGGGTTTCTACTTTCGGCCACCTCTGACGAAGCCTATGGTAGTTTTATGGCGACCGGATTTCTCATGATTTTGGCCTTGTTACCCGTTCAAATTCTCATCGCGGTGACGGCATACTTGTTTATCTGCAGCTCTCTCAAACAGCCCCCTGCGCCAGCGGATGAAGAGTCTGTCTCAAACGAGGGCTAACGTGTCAGGGATAAACTTGCTGCCCAGAGATGGTTATATCGAATATTTACCTTCGATCTTCGATTCTCTCGCTTGCACAAGACTTTTTGAGGTACTCACGCAGTCCTTGGATTGGCGTTGCGATCAGCTCTTTATGTTTGGCAAACTCATTACAACTAAAAGAAAAGTCGCCTGGGTGGGTGATGAGGGCTGTTCTTATACCTATTCGGGTGTCAAAAAAGAACCACAACCCTGGACGCCCGAGCTCTTGGTTATCAAAAGCAAACTAGAAGCCATCGCTCAGTGTGAATTTAACTCCTGCTTGCTGAATCTCTATCACGATGGCAGTGAGGGGATGGGTTGGCATAGCGATGATGAGCCTGAACTCGTTCAGACCGCCCCCATTGCGTCGATGAGCCTCGGCGCAGCGCGTAAATTTTCTTTCAAACACAAAACCGACAAAACAAATGCTTCGTTAATGTTGGAAAACGGCAGCGTGTTACTCATGCATGCACCGACTCAGACGTTCTGGAATCACAGCCTTGTAAAAACGACACGACCCGTCGGCCCTCGCATCAATTTAACGTTTCGAGCGATTCAATAAAACCCGACTGACTGAATCCAGAGATCCGCCTTATAGACTTTGCCGAAAGCCACAATGCCTAGCGAACGCACTGAAGTCGGAGTGGGGGTCTGCCACAACATACTGCCAGAGGCTTTGAAGTCTGACCAAGGCAGCTGAATCGTCTGCCACTCACCGGTCGTATTGAAACCCGCTTGGTAATACTGCCAGGGCAACAAAGTCCAGGACGTGCGGAGATGCACAAAATACCGCTCGCCATTGCCCTTGACCGTGATCTGTACGCCAGAGGTGCTCTGAGATAAAGAGTCTTTGAGTGCGGTGCGAAACTGAATAAAGCCCCCGCGATTAGCTGTACTCACAGTCCCTGATAAGTGCGCGACAGGACGGCCATCCATGGTTTCAAAGCGCATCTGGCCCGTCGACACCCCTCCCATCACCTGATCCGTTAGAAACTCCCAGCGCGCTTCAGGTTTCCCGGAAAAGTCATCCATCATTGGGTTTGCTCCCGCCACCAGAGTGACATTCAGGAAAAGTAATAAGGCTGTAATCATTGATCTGTCTCGTCTTCCACGATCAGAGCACATAATGGCAAGACCCAGAATTTCCCTTTTTTTGCTTTCATCTTTTATGTTGCAAGACGGCTTGCAGAGACAAAGTCTACGTTCGACAAATGTTTGAGCGCGATTTCATATTCTCTGAACGCCTTGGAGCGGCGATCAGCGTCGATGTCGCTACGCGTACTCAACATCACTTGACGTGCCGCACGAACCTTAAGTTCCCATGCTTGGCTGGCAAGCTCTGGCTCCCATTGATCAAGCTTGATACTCAGGCAGTCCTCGATAAGAGGCTCAACGAAGGACATTACATCAGCTTGTGGATCTTGAGAAAGAACCGTTTGCACAAGGATCAGCCTTGCCCTGAATTGCTCTCGCCCGCTTCTGTTGCCATGAATATATTCATGGAGGATATGCAGACCTTGCTCGAACTGACCTTCACTGATCTGCGCTTGGGCTTGCGAGCGTATTTCACTGAAAGCATCTTGGTGAACATGTCCGGAGCGCTCTTCTTTGCATTGCTTAATCCAAGTCAACGTCTCGAGACTCGCGAAGGGCATCCCGTCAGAAAAGGC
The DNA here is from genome assembly GCA_945862495.1 of Bordetella parapertussis. Lineage (GTDB taxonomy): Bacteria > Pseudomonadota > Gammaproteobacteria > Burkholderiales > Burkholderiaceae_B > Zwartia > Zwartia parapertussis_G. Next base: position 6,063 of record CAMAYM010000080.1, read on the forward strand.
AAACTGCTCAACATTAGGAATTTTATTAACAAAAGAAAGCACCATATCTATGATGGCCTCACGCGTTCTGACGCCAACAGAACCCATCATGCCAAAACCGCGCGCCGATTGAAAGTCCAGATCAAACCAGAACGGGAATGTACTGATGCGCGACTCGCAAAATTCGACAAGACCTAGCGGATTTTTTAACCCAACGACTTTCTCAAATGAATCCACAGTGGACGATGGTGGTGGCGGGATCGCTGTTTGTCCGCTCGACGCAGGAGGAATCTCAAAAATACTGGCGCGCGCGGCAAAACGCGTGAGATAAATACCAAGGGGGTGTGTATTATTGAAATCAAATAACACCGGACAAATTTGGGATATGTAGTCTTGTGCGGGTTGGAGCAACTTGACCACATCCTCCAAACTATTAATTTCATTTTTTCCAGAAAAACTGGGCGCTTTCAGGTTCGAAACCGAAGCAGACTTTGAGGGAATCGTGCTTTGAGAAACAGGGGGCGCAGCGCTTGGCGCAGTACTTGGATTGAGAGAGGGCTGTAAGTCTGGCGATGAAGAGGCAGATTCGTCGGCCGATGCAGTTTGATGCTGCTCGACCGGGATCCGTTTCAGCAAGGACAGCAGCTTGACCAGCGATGGGGCCTCTGGATCTTTTTCAGCCAAAGCTGCGTCAAGCGACTTTGCGTTTACGATCATCGTTTCGGCTAAGTCAGCGCCAATAGCGATCTCGCTTTGCTTTTCCAGCCAATCGCATAAGCGATCGATCCACCAAAGCATGGCGTTTCGTCGACCTCTCAACCGCGTTGTAGGCGGAATGCTCTGCTGCCAAAATTTCTCGCTTAAACCAGCAAAGAGTCCAAGCCCTGCATTGACGCCAAGCATGGCATGACGCTGAGTCCACGCTTCGGAGAGCCACGATGCAACCAGATAATCCTTGGATTGTTGCGAAAGATATTCACAAGCCAGTTGCTCAATCCGAGTCCAGTTCGGTTGGCGATCACTCGACAGACTACTGAGCTTGTCGATTTCACGCTCCATCTCTGCAAAGGCTGGGGACTCACGCGGCTCCTGCGCCTGGGTCGAGTCCGAGAGCGTTTGAAGCAGTACACCTATATCGAGGGACATGACTGGCGCTCTTAGCGAAAGCAAAAAAGATCAACATCAGACACCTCGCCGCCAGGCAACACACCAATGGCTAGGATATCTGGCTCTCCCTCAAGACGGACGTAGTAGGACTCATTGGTTGAGAAGGTGTTTTGCAACGCCCAGGCGATAAATGTATGTCCAGCGCTTTCAAATTGAATACCTTTCAATTCATACTCGTTGACAGATTTATCGGGCAAACGACCCGCCATGCCCGCGGCATGAAAGCTGATATTCGAATCATGACCGCTCACACCAACCAGACAGCCCAATGTAGTTTCCAAAGGCAGGGGCTTGACCTCTAGCCACACACCGATCTTTTCTTGAGCAAAAAGACCAAAACGCACGGGCCATTTGGATTTACGCGGAGAATGCATTCGCGCGACGGCTTTGGCCTGCCAACCCGACGCTTGAACAATTTCAAAATCACCTAAAAGTGAGGTCCCAGGCAATTCTGTTTGCATGTCGCTTGCTTTTGTAGGATCAGTCAAAATCACCAGACCATCCACGGGAGATTGAATGAGCGTCTGTAAAAAAAGCCTAAACAACGCTAGCTCGCGTCGTAAATCAGGTTTTTGATAGTCCTCTGGCGTCACCACAATCAATATCAGACGTGCCCCTTCGCTAGCCGCTTCCTGCGCACTGGCCAGCCATGCTTGCTTTTCACCCAAGGGCCACTTTTGACCCTTTAGAGAAAGCCCGTAAGCACGCAGTTGTGAGGCGGCCATTTGCGCAGCCGCATCCACATTACCGATCCCAATCAACCAAGCGCAAGGCTGAGCCATACCATTTCCCCTCACGTAAATTGCACTTGAAACTGACCATCGCCATCGACGTCAAGTTTTGCGTGCTCTGGAGCGTTGGTGCCAGACATACTGGCCAACAAGCTGTTAGAGAGCAATGGCAAGATCGTTCCCTTGAGGATGAAATCGATATTTCGCGCACCAGTTTCCACTTCGGTACAGCGCGCCGTAATCGCATCGGCAGCGGCCGGGGTCACTTCAAACACAATCTTGTTGTTGTGCAACATGCGCTGCGCCACCTTCTTGAGTTTCAAGTCAACAATCTGGCGAAGAACGGATTGAGGCAGCGTCAAAAAGGGAATGACCGTCATGCGAGCAAGCAGTGCGGGCTTAAAGTGATTGGATAATATCGGACGAATCGCCGCGGTGATTGTGTCGACACTCGGCATCTCTTCACCGCTACAGAGCTCGGTAATCACGTCTAACGCTAAATTGGAAGTCAGAAACATGACTGTATTGCGAAAGTTAATTTCTCTGCCTTCCCCGTCCGACAAAACACCTTTATCAAATACCTGATAAAAAAGATTAACCACATCAAGGTGCGCTTTTTCCACTTCATCAAGCAGTACGACTGAGTAGGGGCGCTGGCGAACGGCTTCGGTCAACACGCCACCCTCACCGTAGCCCACATACCCTGGAGGCGAACCCACCAATCGGCTCACAGTATGCTTTTCCTGAAACTCGCTCATATTGATGGACACCACAGTCTGCTCGCCACCAAACATCACGTCCGCAACGCTCAATGCCGTTTCGGTCTTTCCAGTTCCCGACGGTCCCACCAGCAGAAAAATACCCATAGGTTGGTCAGGGTCCCGCAATCCTGACCGAGCAGATTTCATGACCTCGGCGATCATCTGCATCGCTGCGCTCTGCCCTTTAATGCGTTGTTGGAGCGTATCTTCCATCACGAGTGCAGCGGCGGCCTGGTCCCGCATCATCTTGCCCAAGGGCACACCCGTTCGATCTGACACCACCTTGGCAATCGTGTCTGGCGAGACGTCGATAAACACCATTCGTTGCGAAGCTTGCAATGATTCAAGCTTGGATTCCGCAATTTCAAGTGCCTTTTCAATTTCAGCTGAGCGTTCTGTATCGGAATTTGCGCGGGCTGTTGCAAGAGCTAATCGCTGATCAAGCACGTGATTCGCAGCTTCAAGCTGAGTATCGAATTCGGCGCGTAATTTTCCGAGCTCTTGATCGAGACTAGCAATCTCTGTATCGATTTCGACTAAACGCTTTTCATCTACTACGATGCGGTTGTCTTTATCACGTAACAGACCCCGCTTTTCACGTTCAAGCATTTGTTGCTGACGTTCGCGATCTTCAATAAAGTCAGGCTTTGAAGACAGATTGACCTTAATGCGCGCGCAAGCAGTATCAAGCAGATCAATCGCCTTATCTGGTAATTGACGCCCAGTGATGTAGCGGTTAGACAATTCGGCCGCGGCGTGCAGTGCATCATCGCGAATGATCACGCGGTGCACTTCTTCATATTTGTCTTTAAGGCCACGTAGGATCTGTACAGCCATCTGCACGCTGGGTTCATCGAGCTTGACCAGCTCAAAACGACGTGCAAGTGCAGGATCTTTCTCAAAATATTTTTTGTACTCGCTCCATGTCGTGGCAGCAATGGTACGAAGCTCCCCACGCGCAAGGGCGGGCTTCAATAGGTTCGCTGCATCATTAGTCCCGGCCGCGCCACCCGCACCGATCAGCGTATGCGCTTCATCAATAAAGAGAAGGATTGGTGTAGGCGAAGCCTTGATTTCATTAATCACGCCACGCAAACGATTTTCAAATTCACCTTTGACACCGGCCCCGGCCTCAAGTGCACCCATGTCCAAACCAAGTATGGTGACACCTTTGAGCACTTCGGGTACATCGTCTTCTACGACACGTAATGCCAGGCCTTCAACTACGGCTGTTTTACCAACTCCAGGATCGCCAACACAAATAGGATTGTTCTTGCGGCGTCTCGCCAAGATGTCAACCATTTGACGGATCTCAGCATCACGGCCAAAGACGGGATCGATCTTGCCAGCTTTAGCTTTTGCGGTAAAGTCCTCACAAAACCGGGCGATCGCGGAACCGCTTGCAGGTCCTGCTCCGCCCGCACCGCCAGAAGCTGAAGCTGCGGTTGCCTCAATCGAAGAACTGGCGATCACGGCTAAAGCATCCATGATGCGATTTTTGTCTAGATCTTTAAGCAGGTTGGTATAAACACCGCCAGAATAAAAAGATGCTCGAGCAATAAAAGCTGCCAGAAGTGCGCCTGATCGTGTGGTTTGTTCAAATAACTCGACTGAACTTATTAACCAAGCATCAGCGAAAAGTTCAGGCAAAAGGCCAGAAAACTGTGGTCGACCACTATTCCCCGTCTTGAAGCCTTCGATGGTTTGCTCCAGCGCTCTGGCTAAACGTGCCGGATCCATATCCAGCTGTTTTAAGATCAATTGCAAATCGCCCCTGGGATCTTCAAGCAGCTTTGCGAGCATATGCTCGACCGTAATTTCGTAATGCATCCTACTCACGCATGTACCCGCTGCGTTTTCCAATGCATCTCGACAGGCTGGATTCAGACGATCAACTAAACCTTTGAATTCGACGACTTGCATATTGATTGGCCTAAGAGAGTTAAAAGTTTAGGTTTAAATAACCGGCTGAACTAAAGATCATACCGAGTCAGTAAATTGATTCGTCCGCTAGCGTCAATACGCATGGTCAATGAGAGAAGCTCTTCAGTTGGTTTTCGTTGTGCGTCAACCAGCCAAACCTGCACATCAAAACGCAAGGCAATGACGTTTCGCTCCTCTCCAGAATGATTGACTGTGATGCGGGGGTTCGTCACTCTGGGCTCGTAACGATTGATCTGATATGCAACCTCTTCGCAGATGGACTCAGCTGTACCCATTGCGAATGAGCCTGCGATGTTGCTCAGGTCAGACATACCATAATTATGATCAATTGGCGCCGAACCTCTGTGGGAATTGAGCAATCGAGTGAGATGATCAATGATGGATTTTTTACCAAGACTCTCAGCCGACAACCCACCCATGAGGCGAGGGCTGTCGGCGTAAGTCAATTTCTCCGATAGGCGCAATCTAGGCATCATGCCCTCGCAACCTATGGGTCAATTTATTGTCACGCTTTCGGAGTAGCCCATGAGTCTTCGGCTTCAAT
>CAMAYM010000081.1 GCA_945862495.1 Bordetella parapertussis
ACTCTCTGTGATAGCAACCAATTATTTTGTTGTGTCGCAACGCGTGAAAGGAAAGAGATTCCTCGGACAGCCACTGGCCATTGGATCCAAGCTTTAAGCGCCCTTTGCGACGTAGTTCATGTCTTTTGAACGGACAACGTGGATTGACAAGCCACACATTTCGATAGGTTCGATTTCTTTCGGTCAAAAATCCATACTGTCCGACGAGTTCAGTTAAAAAATCTCGCCATACTGAATCAGTCCCTGGGTATTGTTCAAGGAGTCCCTTGCTTTCATCCAACGTCAACATCACACTCAAGCCAAGTTGAGCCAGCGAGTCTCCCGTTAGGACTGAACCACTCTGTCCAACATTGGAAATCAACATGCGATGAATCGCGTGTTCGCGCTGCTGTTCTAATCTACTGAGCTGTAATTGCCTGACCTGATCCAAAGCTTGATGAACGTGTCGCTCATGTCGTAAATACGCATCCCTTAATGCATGTTGCGAAACAGCACTATCTAGGCCACCACTGAGCGCGGAGGCATAGGCCATGGAATGTTGTGGCCCAAAAAATGCACCAATCAAGCTTGCGGGAGGATTACGACGAGAAGCTTGATTGGCAAGTTTGACACGATACTGCGATGCGGTCGCCACTGCGATCAAGTGTGCCATACCAAGTTGATGCGCGAGCTGTGCACGATTGAGATAGGCGTGTAAATTCATTGACCGGGCTTGCATCAGCGCTGCACTATAGGCAGCCGCATCCGTAGCACGATGCAAAGAGGACTGATCGTGCACGCGCTGACCGAGCTCCAGCATGAGTATCCATGCCAATACGCCTGCCCCACACAACACAAGTCCAAGCAACATCGCCTGACCTTTTTGTTGTGAAATGCAGTCATCCCGAATCAGACGATCACGGATATTGAGCGGGCTTCTTAAACGGTAAACCATGCCGTGCTGTGCGTGCTTGATGACGAAAGACATTACCGTTTGGCAGCGCTGGCGTTACCAGTGAAGCCCTTTAGCGTTTTTGCTTTTGTTTGTGCACTGGCGCCTTGTGCAGCTGCTTTTGCAGCCGTTGTCTGTGCCGTTCCATCCTCACCTGCAAGCTCTTTGGCCACTGCGGCGGTCTGAGAACGCATGACCTGACCAAAGTATTGATACACCCCAATCGCTGCAACAGCCACCAAGGCAACAATAATGATGTACTCCGTCATCCCCTGCCCTCTCTGACGAGCGAGCACCTTGCGGGGTCGAGCGTACGAAAGTAAAAAAGGAAGCGTTTGTAAGGATTGTTTGCTTATCATGTTCACACCAGCCTCTCAAAAAAGATAGAGGCGTAGTGTGCAGAGTCCGGTGCTTTGGCTCAATCCGCAAATATCACAATGGATGGATTGAGCCGTACCATCTACCAACCGTAAAAGCGTGGCCAGGTCTGAATATTTTGATCAGCACTCAAAGCCTGATACTCTGGAAATTGGGCGGCAGTTGCACAAGCGTGATTGGGAAGTATGCGTAATTGCGTCCCGACCGGAAAACGACTCACAATCGAAAGATCAGGCGCGCCAGCTCTCGAAATGATGCCGTGCTCTTGGTTCGCAGCCGTCATCGTATAACCTGACAAAGGTGAACCATCCGCGCTACAGACCTGTCCATAGCCAAAATCTGTAGTTTGTTTTTGTGTCCCGCGATCGCGACTCATCGCCATCCACCCCGCATCGACGATGATCCAACCTTTTTCCTCTTGGTGGCCAATGACAGTCGACAGTACGCTTAGGGCAATATCGTCCGTCTCGCAGACACCTACGTTTTGCATCACTAAATCAAAGAATACGTAGACGCCTGCCCTGACCTCTGTCACGCCCTCGAGCTTGCGCGCGGATAAAGCGGTAGGTGTTGAGCCAACACTGACCACAGGACAAGCAAAACCTGTCTCACGCAAACGCTGGGCGGCTCGGACACAACCTGAGCGCTCTTGCTCTGCCATTTGTTCGAGCGCCTCGGGTGTATTGAGATCGTAACTCGAACCCGCGTGGGTCATCACGCCTTGCAACTGGGTGCCTCCTACTGCGAGCGCTTGGGCCACCTCGAGTAGTTGTGGACTCTCTGGTTTGATACCTGAGCGATGATCATCCGTATCGATTTCAATCATCACTTTAAATTGGATATTATTGGCCAAGCCAAAGGCAGAGATTGCAGAAGCGGACTGCGCGCTATCCGTCAAAATTTTGAGGTCACAGCCTTTTTTAATGAGGGCGAATGCTTGCGCGAATTTGTTAGCGGTAATACCGACTGCATACAAAATATCGGAAATCCCGGCTGAAAAAAACTGCTCGGCTTCTTTGAGTGTTGAGACGGTAATACCACGTGCACCTGCATGAATTTGCGCGTTGGTCACATCCACACACTTTGAGGTTTTGACGTGCGGCCGAAATCTGACGCCTAGGCTATTCATGCGGGATTGCATGCGCGCAATATTGCGCTCCATGCGTGCAATATCAACCAAAGCGGCGGGTGTCGAAAGTTCGGAGATTTTCATAAAGTGTGTGTGCGGTTGCAGAAAGGCTGTGAACCCGCTTATTCTATCCCTACGCGTCTCTTCACGCTCTACTTGTGTCCTTTCTGAATGCTCAAAACTCTTGCCCCTCGGCTACTGACCGCGCTGTTTAAATCTCTCGGTATTTTGTCGCTCACCATCCTGCAAATATTGGGTGTATGCGTGGGCTGGCTCGCTTGGATTTTGCCTGGACGCTACAAAGAACGTGCATGGACTAATTTGCGACAAGCATTCCCTGACGCGACACGTGCAACACTTCGCTCAGCAATGCTTAGCAATGGGCAGTTGATGTTTGAAATGCCGTTCTGGTGGACACGCCGTAATGAGGCATTTATTAATACTAAATTGAGCTGCGACAACTGGTCGCAATTTCAAGTTGCGCTAGAAAAAGGGAAAGGCGTTATTTTGCTCTCGCCCCATGCGGGATGTTTTGAATTGTTAGGTCCCGTCTACAGCAGTCATTTTCCCTCAACGGTTCTATTTAGACCGCCCAGAAAGATCTGGTTGCAAGACTGGATAGTAGAAATGCGCACAAGAAGACAGCTGAAGATGGCACCCGCTAATCAAAAGGGTGTGCGTGCGCTGGTTAAGACACTCATGCGAGGCAACACAATTGGTATCTTGCCCGATCAAGTGCCCCCCGATGGTGAGGGTGTCTGGGCACCATTTTTTGGACGCCCTGCCTACACGATGACATTGGTGCAAAGACTCCAAGAACTCTCTGGTGCGACTATTTTCATCCTTGCGGCTCAACGCAACGGTATTGGAAAAGGTTACACACTCAGACATAAAGAACTTGCAGAGCCATTGCCTAGCGATCCAGAGGGCGCTGCACTGGTGATCAACCAGGAAATGGAAGAAATGATTCGCAAAATGCCTGAGCAATATCTTTGGGGTTACAACCGCTACAAAGCACCAAAAACCAAAGCCGCGCGCGTCGGGATGTCCTCTGAGTCCGAGAACTCAACGACTACGTAGTGCTTGCTCGACGCGCATGGGTGCTCAGCACCTCAAGCGCTTGTCGTCCAGTTTTGTTGTAGATGGACGTCTGCACCACAGCCGTCATGCGTCCCTGATGGATGATCTTGGATCGCGCATGAATCGCTTCGCCCTCTCCTGGGCTGATGTATGTGGCCGACACACCTGAAAGCATCCAGTCATCATCTAATGCCGCATTGGCAGTCACCATTCCGAGCGCAAGAATCACACCACCCTGAACATGACCGACACGATTGGCGACATGTGGACCATTGAGCACCTCGCAATAGGCGCCGCCCTCCTGCGGACAGGGATGAAAGTTAAGGAAATGCATTGCAAAATCATCACCTGTCTGGTGGCAATGCTCGATGCTTGTTTTCACACGCGCCAAGATCCACCGTTCATCCTCAGTGAGGGTTTGCATATCCAAGGGGGGATCCGCTGGTGCCTTTTTCTCTACCCACGGCACAGCAGGTAAAGAGGCGCCGTTGGGAACCGGCAAGATCATAAAAGCACCGTAGCCCACAGCAATTAGCGTGTCGTCACACTTAATGTGCGTGAGGCTGACGCCTTGGCTGCCCTTGGCACCCTGTAAGTGGCCCTGTGTATTGGTCACCGCTTGTACACGACCAGTCGGCCTGGCCCCCGTCAATTGAAGACTGAGAGAAACCGTCGCCAGTCTGGTGCGGTCATCCAAGCCAAAACGAATGCCTGTTGCCAAACCCATATCGGCCAATATTGCCAACAATACGAGGTGGACACTTTGCGCACGATCGATATTTTGTGGCTCGGGATCGATATGCACGACGGAGTGTTGAGGACTCGCCTTGTCATAAACAAAGTCAAAGAAATTGCCACAAAAGTGGTAACCCGGTGTGCGCGTTAAAGCAATCGCTCGCTGCGCTTTTTTGACAATCGGGTGATTGTCTAAATCTAGCTTATTCATGCGTTGACCGAACTCCGTCCCGTCAGTTTCATCAATCGTTGCTCAATGATGGCTTCGGCCTCGTCGACAATCCGTCGCACTAACACTGCACAGGTAGGAATATCGTGAATGAGTCCTTGCACCATGCCGACTGTCCAAATACCGCCCTCGACATCACCCTCTTCGTACACTTTACGTCCCTTGACGCCCGCGATTTTTGGACCGATTTCCTGAATCGTTGCGCCCGCTTTTTCCATATCGATAATGCTCTGTGCAAGCTGCGTGCGCGCGACACGGCTGCTGTTACGCAGGCTTCGCAAAATCAATGCGGTATCCGTCTCAGCATTGTCGACAATGGCTTGCTTGATATTTAAGTGCGCAGGAGACTCTTGCGTGCACATAAAGCGCGTGCCCATATTGATGCCCTCTGCACCCAACGCCAAGGCCGCGACCAAGCCTTTACCATCGCTGAACCCCCCGGAGGCAATCACTGGGATACTCAGTTTGGCGACGGCGGCAGGAATCAAAATCAAACCGGGGATGTCTTCTTCGCCCGTATGTCCGGCACACTCAAAGCCATCGATGCTCACCATATCGACCCCGATTTGCTGGGCCTTGAGTGCATGACGTGCTGTGGTGCACTTGTGAATGACAGTGATACCTGCCTCTTTCAATGCAGGCATATGCGCAACGGGATTGTTACCCGCTGTTTCAACGATTTTGACGCCGCAATCGATGATGACATCGCGATACGCCTCATAAGGAACAGGTTTCAGTGTCGGCAAAAAGGTCAGATTCACCGCAAACGGGCGATCAGTCATGGTCCGCAAGCGTGCGATTTCGTCACGCAACGCCTCTGGTGTTGGTTGCGTCAGCGCGGTCAAGGTTCCTAACGCACCTGCGTTTGAGACCGCCGCGACCAATTCTGCGCGACCGATCCACTGCATGCCACCCTGAATAATTGGGTGCTCGATGCCTAGTTTTTTTGTCAATGCAGTATGCAAGATCTGTCTCCGTGACTTTGGTTATTTTTTCTATTGTCTGAATAATAAAACGATACCAGTATTGATTAGAGGCGCTGTTTCGAGGCCTAACGCTCAATTTTGGGACATAGCACGAGCTCGGCGGTCACCAAGATTGGATTGCCGCCCTTTGCAAGTCGTCCCTCTGTGAGGCCGCCTTTATAATCCACGATCGCGATATCAATTTCGGCGCTTGGTTGCCCCCCCTCTCCACGAACAATGCGTCCGGAGCGGATGAGTAACTCCGTGACAAAAGGCTCTACAACGCGACCATCTTGAAATACAGCGCCCACGGTGCTGCCCACGCCGCCCAGAATCGTGGCTTGCTGGATCTGATGCGCTTGGCAAAAGGCCTCTAAGGCCAAGCAAAGATCCTCGTTCGGCGCCACTCTGAGCGCATAAGCGTGGTGCTCGAGTGGCGGCGATAACTGTGGCGCGGGTGTTGCCACGGGCAAAAATAAAGAGAAATGTGTCTCAGCATCAGGACACACGGTAAACGCTGCCCCATCGAGCGCCACGCCCGTGACGCGTATGGGCGCTGCCACGACGATTTGATCAGGCAAAAGATGACCACCGTGTCGACGACCGCTAGGCTCAACCCAGACTGCATGGCAGTGCAACCATGGACGACCATCGCGCTGACCGTAGGTCACAGAGGCGGTCTCTAGGGTGACTCGGCCTTCAACATTAAAGGTTTCACTAAAATACACCGCGTGATCCGGAGATTTTGAAAGTGCTGGCATTACGTAGCTAAATGACGTGAATTCACCGCCATCTAGCCTGAATGCACCGCTTTTTGCACCATTTGCCTCAGCAATCTCCGTGACGGCTCTCAGCAAGGTTTGTCCGCTTGAGAGGTAGGCCTCTAAGGGTCTGGTACGAACAGGCTGAGCAAAGATCCGTTGTGTGTCGGGTGTTCCTGGGTGGGCAATGCTGCGCATAATGTGATGATCTTTGAAGTCAAGGTTTAGTTTTGTGATGATAGCCAATATTGCAAAACATGGAGGTGTTGTTCGTACGCAGTGTTGTTGATTAGGTAATATTAAAGATTACGTGCGTATTGTCACGATGCGCCAGATTTGGCCTATTCAGCAAACAGGACTCGCAACATGGATTTCTCTCTGACCCCCACCCAGCTCGCACTTCAAGAGCGTACGCGGCAATTTATTGCCGACAAGATTATTCCTCTTGAAAAAGATCCACGTGCGACCTCGCACGGTCCAACTGAAGATTTGCGAGCGCAACTTGTGGGTTTGGCCAGAGAGGCAGGATTATTAACACCCCATGCCTCAATCGAGATGGGTGGTTTGGGCTTAAGTCACTCAGATAAAGCCGTGGTGTTCGAAGAAGCGGGCTATTCAAATCTCGGTCCAACTGCTATGAATATTCATGCGCCTGACGAGGGCAACATTCATCTTTTGGAGATGGTTGCCACCGAAGCGCAAAAAGAACGCTGGTTACGCCCACAGGTACAGGGACTGACCCGCTCATGCTTTGCCATGACAGAGCCTCAGCCTGGAGCTGGAGCGGACCCTTCGATGATGCTGACTACGGCGGTCAAAGACGGAGACGATTACGTCATCAATGGCACTAAATGGTTTATTACTGGCGCGCAAGGGGCTAGCTACGTCATTATTATGGCAAAGATGGAAGACGGTTCAGCGACGATGTTTTTGTCAGACATGAATCGCGCAGGCATCAGTGTCACACGCCAAATGGATGCGATGGATAACTGTTTTACGGGTGGCCATTGCGTGATGGATTTTACGAATGTTCGCATTCCTGCGACTGATGTACTGGGTGAGATTGGACGGGGCTTTAAATACGCTCAAGTCAGGCTAGCGCCTGCTCGCTTGACGCACTGCATGCGCTGGCTGGGTCAAGCACGTCGGGCGCATGATATCGCGACCGAATATGCGCGCACCCGCCAAGCGTTTGGTCGTGTGCTGGGCAAGCACGAAGGCGTTGGATTTATGCTCGCCGATAACGACATGGACATTCAGACTTCAAGACTGCACATTGCGCATACCGCTTGGCTGTTGGATCAAGGTCAAACGTGTAACTTTGAGTCGAGTCGCGCAAAAGTCACTTGCTCCGAAGCGGAGTGGCGTGTCGTGGATCGTTGCGTGCAGATGCTCGGCGGTCAAGGCGTCACAGGTGAAACGGTTGTGATGCGCATTTTTCTAGATATGCGTGCGTTCAGGATCTATGACGGCCCAAGCGAAGTACATCGCTGGAGCATGGCGCGCAAAATCCTTGACGCGGCGGAGAAGCGCCTAGGAGCCCAGGCATGAGCCAACTTAAGGAAAGTCACGCTTTGTTTAGCTTGACCGGTCGTACAGCCCTTGTCACAGGTGCCTCGAGTGGAATCGGCCGTCATATGGCCAACGTTCTAGCTCAAGCGGGTGCGCACGTCGTCGTCGCGGCGCGCCGCGCCGACAAGCTGCAATCATTGGTAGAGGAAATCAAGGCAACCGGTGCGCAGGCATCGGCAGTTTCCTTGGATGTCACTAGTGCAGAAAGCGTGAAGGCTTGTTTTGATCAAATCGAAGCGCTTGGCTTGGTGGCAGACGTTATTGTCAGCAACGCAGGGACAACCGTTGCGAAACCCGCACTGGATCAGACCGAAAAAGATTGGGACGACGTCATCGATACCAACCTCAAGGGTTGCTGGATGGTCGACACCGAAGCGGCACGTCGTCTAGTCAAACACAAAAAGAAAGGCAGCATCATCAATATTTCGTCCATCTTAGGCGAACGTGTTGCGGGTGCTGTGGTGGCGTATGCAACCTCAAAAGCAGGCGTGATCCAATTTACGAAAGCCTTGGCGTTGGAGTTTGCACGCTATGGCATTCGCGTCAACGCGATTTTGCCAGGCTATGTGGTCACTGATCTCAACCACGAATTTTTGGCAAGTGAAGCGGGTAAAAAACTTGAGGCGCGCGTACCCTTTCGACGTTTTTGTCAGATGGAAGATTTGGACGGTCCTTTGCTACTGCTGGCCTCCGAAGCGGGTCAAGCCATGACAGGCACGACTCTGCCCGTTGACTGGGGGCACTTGGTGAGCGCGCTATGAGTGGGATGCAGTCACAATCTACAGGTGCTGACGGCACGTACGGGCAATTCAGGCTTGAGGTACTGGAGGACTGGTTGCGCACACAAGGCATTATTGAGCGCGGCGTACTCGCTTGTCAGCCACTGACGGGTGGACAATCCAATCCTACATTTTTGCTGAACGTTGGATCGCAGCAACTGGTCTTACGTAAAAAGCCGCCCGGTGTGTTGATGGCCTCTGCGCATGCGGTTGACCGTGAGTATCGCGTAATGAAGGCGCTACAGGGAAGCGATGTGCCTGTGCCAAAGCTTTACGCATTTAGTGATGACAACGAGGTAGTGGGAACCCCTTTTTACATCATGGAGTTTCTAAAGGGACGCGTGATTGTGGATCAGTCTCTCCCGGGAATGCGTCAAGCAGATCGGGGCGCCGTTTACGACGAAATGAATCGCGTCATTGCAGCCCTGCACCAGGTCGATCCTGTCGCAGTCGGACTGGAGACCTTTGGCAAACCCGGTAATTATTTTCAACGACAGATTGCGCGTTGGAGCCGCCAATATCTGGAGGCCAACACAGAAAACATTGCGTCTTTGCACGCAATGATTGAGTGGCTACCTCAAAATATTCCCGCGGGCGATCAAACCTCGATCGTGCATGGCGACTATCGCTTAGACAACTTGGTTTTGCACCCAACCGAGCCACGCGCGATTGGATTGTTGGACTGGGAACTCGCAACCCTCGGTCATCCCATGGCTGATTTTGCATACCATTGCATGAGCTGGCATATTCCTGCCACCCTCTGGCGAGGTATCGCTGGACTTGATTTAGCTGCACTGGGCATCCCAAGTGAGTCCGATTACGTTAAACGGTACACAGACACCACAGGATTCAAGGGCGAAGAGCATTGGGACTTTTACATTGCTTACAACCTGTTTCGCATGGCGGCCATTTTGCAAGGCATTGCCAAGCGTGCGGCTGATGGCACGTCTTCTGCGCCTGATGCCAAAGAAACGGGCAGCAAAGCGCGTCCGTTGGCTGATATTGGCTGGAAATATGCGCATCGCTATGCGAGTGCCAGACGTTAAATCCTCTCAAAAACTGTCACAGAAGCGTTGTGCGCATACACATCACTCAATAAAGGAGTAATTTAACCATTAGCGGATCAACAACGTCGTTGTCTGCTTTTAGTGTGCAGCACTCTCCTTCTTTAAAGGTCTATTCATGAATCGCGCTTTCACCCTCGCCCTCCTGACTCCACTTGCAGCGTTGAGCTTTTACGCCACCTCTGCCAATGCGCGCATCGTGTGCATCTCTCCTGGCGTTCCAGTCGGTTGTGTAGCAAAGCCCTTGGACCGTGGGGCACCTGGCGTGGGCGTCTTGCCTGGTCCAGGCGTTGGTGCACCTGGCGTGGGTGTTGCGCCGGGTGTCGGCGCACCTGGCGTGGGTGCTCCCGGAGTGGGCGTATTACCCGGAGCAGGTGCAGGCGCTCCGGGTGTTGGCGTTGCCCCAGGCGTAGGTGTTGATGGTGGCAGAAAGGGTGTCAACCGGGGTGGGCCAGTCAATAGACCTGGCGCACGTTAATTCTTTTTATTGAGTACGTGCAGTAATTCTGCGCGCTACACCGGCATGAGTGCTGCTACCCCTTTAAACGGGTAGCGGCCTTGCGGATCAGTGCCGCGATGACGTCACTCTTAGGTTCTTGATGATTCTCGGCCAGTCGGTCTAACGCTTGCGATACGTCGCTATCTAAAATAATCTCTACGCGCTTGGCACCGTTCGCAATGCGTTTACGACGATGCTCGGCAGTGCGCTCCACCGCTGAGATTGGCTTGGTGAGTCTGGGCCGCCCGCGCCGGGACAGTCCGGGCAAAAATCCTTGACCTGGTAAGTTGGACGCGGCAGTCGTTGCGTGTGGCTTGCTCACAGCGGCATGTCCGCCCGAAGATTTCGCCTGATTTTCAGATTTCTTGGTCCGAGGTTGACGTGATGCTCTTCTTTTAACGACCGCATCCGGAGTAATTAAAACATCCGGAACACCAAAAAGATCGACTATCTTATTCTCTGCCATTTGATACACCCAGTAATTAAAATATCCGGTTATTATTTTATTATGATTTTAATTGTATTGCGATCAATATTCTAAACTTATTGTGTATTCAACATCCCTGAGTCGGCAAAAGCTCTAGCACAGCCTGGGCAAACACCGCCGGCACCTCTTGAGGCATGTTGTGGCCAACACCGGGAACGACGCGATGTGAACGGGCGCCAGTAAAACGCTGCGCATGAGGCCCCGAGACTGAAGGCTGCCGAACGCCATCATCGGCACCATCAAAGGTAATGGTTGGCACGGTGATAGGCGGCTGGGACGCTAAGCGCGCCTCAATCTCAGCGTAGGCGGGATCACCTTTCACCAGACCAAAACGATGGCGATAAGAATGAATCACAACCTCGACGAAATCTGGATTATCAAAAGCACGCGCACTGTTTTCAAACGTATCTGCGTTAAAGGTCCAAGTGGGAGACCACTGCTTCCAGAGCAAATGGGTTACAGCGCGGCGATCTTTTTCAAGGCCTGCGCGGCCACGTTCACTATGAAAATAATATTGATACCAAAGGCGATGTTCATTTTCAGGTGAATCCG
>CAMAYM010000082.1 GCA_945862495.1 Bordetella parapertussis
AGCAATTGCTTTGTGACCCAATTCTTCGACGACAATCATCGCCGTTTCTTGATCAAGCACCTGGTTGATGGTGACCATTTGACCAAGCTTCATCAAGTGCTTAATGACCTCACCTGCTTTGACGGACATCTTGTGTGCGAGATCCGCCACACTGATCGTCTCGGGCACATGAATTTCGCGTGCAATAAATTCAACCGGCACGGGTTCACGGCGATCTTGAACGACGTTATTTTGTCCACGAGCACCCTTTTTGCCGCTTGATTTGGTCTTGCCGCCCGCAGCACGCCAGCCATCACGACCGGGAGCAGCTAGTGCGTCACGTTTTTCAGCAGGCTTTTTACGCGAAGCGTCATCAGACCAAGTAGACGCCATTTCGCCAGACTTCAGCACTTTTTTTCCAGAAGCGTCGGCCGACCCTTCTTTCTTGGCCCCTTTCCCTGTAGCAGGGGTCGAGGCTGGCTTGTGCAATGTACCGGAAAGCGCAGCCGCTTCGGGCTCGGGTTGTACAACCTTGCGAGGACGGTTGAGCATGTTGCGCAACGCTGCGGCCTCGGCTTCTGAGACTCGGCGTGCTTCGTCGCGTGCTTCGCCTTCAATAGGCGCAGCATGTACGGGAGGTACTGCACGACCGCGCACTGACTTAGCAGGTTTGGCTGGTTCGTCAATTAAAGCTTCAGCTGCTGTCGATACAACATCTGAAACAGCTGAAGTTTGAGCAGTCGCTGTTTCGATTGAGATGGGCGCTTGCGAATCAGCACCGAGCGCATTCACTTCAGCATTCGCCTTAGCTGAAGATTCAGGTTTGAAAGTCTCGTCGCTCACGACGGTGGATTCAGCAGTCGCCTGGGCAATCGGGGACGAAGATGAAGCTTTTGTAACCGATTCTTCGACCTGTGGTGATGCTGGGGAAGGATTCAGTGCCTGATTCAATGCTTTTGCAGCGGCTTTGGCAGCAGTTTGTGCGGCGGCTTGCTCTGAGACTCGGTCAACCGTCTCTGGTGAAGAAGTCACTGCAACGGGCTCAGGCGCTTGCTCTTGAACAACAGGTTCGGCTGGAGCTGACGCGGTTTCAATGGAGGCTGAATTCGCTAGCGTCGCGGAAGTCGACTCAAGCGTTTCAGGCTGAACAGTTTTGTCTAAATCTACATCAGCCGATTGCGGCGCATCAGCCAGCTCGGGCGTGTCACGTTTGACGAATACACGTTTTTTTCGGACCTCAACTTGGATCGTACGCGAACGGCCAGATCCGTCAGCTTGACGGATTTCTGAGGTCTGACGGCGAGTCAAGGTAATTTTCTTGCCCTCCGTCGCGCCATGCGAGCGACGCAACGACTCAAGCAAGCGTGCCTTATCGCCATCAGTGACATGATCTTCGACTGAAGTGAGTTCGACGCCTGCAGCGCGCAGCTGTTCTAATAGCAAATTGGCAGGCATTTTCAGCTCGATAGCGAACTGGGCGACAGTGTTACTCGACATTAGACTCTCTCTTACCTATTTACAGCGTGACAACTTCAAGTGCGGGGCAACACAAATTGCCCTACTCACTAATATTTATTACTGATCTTCAAACCAGTGTGCACGTGCAGCCATAATGAAAGCACTCGAAGTCGCTTCATCCAGACCCGACATTTCAGCCAACTCATCCGTGGCAAGTTCGGCGAGATCATCACGGGTTGTGATGCCGCCTTCTGCCAACTTAGCGATTAATTCAGGCGTCATACCCTCAAGTGATAACAAGTCTTGTGCCGTTTCGACACGCTCTTCTTGAGCAATCGCATCCGTCAGCAATGCATTACGGGCACGGGTCCGCAACTCGTTGATCGTATCTTCGTCAAAAGACTCAATTTCAAGGAGTTCCTGCATGGGGACGTAGGCGATTTCCTCGAGTCCTGTGAAACCCTCATCAATCAGGATGTCTGCGACCTCCTCATCGACGTCCAAACGAGACATAAAGGTGTTACGTAACTGGCCACGCTCAAGTTCTTGTCTATTCTGACTTTCTTCGGGGGTCATGATGTTGATCTGCCAACCCGTTAACTCAGAAGCTAGGCGAACGTTTTGACCTTTGGCACCAATTGCTTTTGGAAGGTTTTCTTCGTCTACCACGACGTCCATTGCATGACGATCTTCGTCCACCACGATCGACTCAACGTTGGCGGGTGCGAGCGCCCCAATGACAAACTCCGCTGGGTCTTCAGACCACAACACAATATCAACCTGTTCACCGCCTAGTTCATTGCGCACCGCAGTCACGCGCGAACCACGCATCCCTACGCAAGTACCGATCGGGTCAATACGCTTGTCATAGGCAACCACAGCAATCTTGGCACGCACACCTGGATCACGCGCAGCCCCTTTGATTTCCAATAGGCCTTGATAAATTTCAGGCACTTCATTTTCAAATAATTGACGTATGAAATCAGGGGCGGTACGGGACAAGATAACCTGTTGTCCACGAGCTGTACGATCAACCTTGAGCACCCATGCGCGGACGCGATCACCCACCCGCAGATTTTCTTTCGGAATCATTTCACTGCGAGGCAGACGCGCCTCAATCTTGCCAGTTTCAACAATGACGTCGCCCTTATCCATTCGCTTGATTGAACCCGAGACAATCATCTCGCCACGATCCAGGAAGTCATTCAGGATCTGTTCGCGCTCAGCGTCACGGATACGCTGCAAAATAGCCTGCTTGGCAGCCTGCGCGCCAATACGCCCAAACTCGATCGGCTCAAGCGCTTCTTCGATGTACTCACCCTCCTCGATGTCAGAAACGATTTCTCGCGCGTCAGAGAGCATTTCCTGCTGGTCAGGTTCTTGGAGGCCCAACTCGTCAGCCACGACTAGCCAGCGACGGAAGCCATCGTGGTCACCCGTCGTACGATTGACAGACACGCGGATGTCAGCATCCTCTTTAAAGCGCTTTTTCATAGCCGAAGCCAAAGCACCTTCGAGTGCATCAAATACGACGTCTCGTGTGACGTTTTTTTCACGCGCCAACGCGTCAACTAACAGAAGAATTTCGCGACTCATCGCTTTTTGCCCTTGAAATCCAGAACAGGATTCAGCTTGGCGCGCTCTACGTCGGAAAACGCAAATGCGACCTGCTTGACCTCGCCCTTTTTTGCCTCAAACTCAATACCGAAAGGCAAAACCGCCTCGGTACCCGTAGCGCCAGCAGATCCGCTAAGATCCACGAGCTCGCCAGAAAAAATCTTTTGATTATCGACGGCTTCGCGAAGTTTGACTTCGATTCGCTCGCCGATGAAGCGTTTAAAATCCGCTTCGGTTTTTAGGGGTCGATCGATGCCGGGCGAGCCAACCTCAAGCCTGCGGTAATCGATGTTTTCAACCTCAAACACGCGTGACAAATGTTTAGATACCTGCTCGCAATCCTCGATCCGAATCCCTTCGGGCCGATCAATGGTCACGCGCAAAAGACCAAGCGCTGCGCGTTCAATATCGATAAACTCGACATCCATGGAGGCTAAAGCCTGCTGCGAAATTGTAAAAAGATCTGCCATACGTCCAAAAAAAAAGGGCTGAAAACAGCCCGTTTGCAAAAATAAACATTAAGACTGCTGAAAAATATCTTTCGGCTAATCAACGAAAGCGCGAAGACAAAATTACTCTAAGTCAATTCTCAATAGCCCTAAATTTTAGCATAATTAGGGGAAAAAGTCTGTTGCAGCAACGATTTACGACAGATCAATGCGCAGCAACGTAACTTTTTACCCCTGAATTTAGGCCAACGACCTAACGACCACCACGTGAAGACTTCGTAAATCCTAGTCGAGACTCATGTGCGGAGGCACCACGCGGTTGCCAATCGTCCCCTTTTGGAGCCGATCGGGCAGCTGGATTGCCGGATCCGGGCTTTGCTCTACCATTTGGCTTGCCCGAGCCTGAACCTGGTCCGCGGCCTCCCGCTTGTTTCGGTGGGCGGCCCTGACCACCTGGGCCGGAAGATCCACCGGGACCGCCTGGGCCCCGTCGACCTTGACCGGGTTCACGTTGCTGCGCCTGCTCACGTCCTTGATCCGCACCAGGGACGAATTCGCGACCTACGGAGCCACCCTGATCCGCTTGTGCACCAGCACCCTGGGGGCCGCGACCACCCGGACGCGCAGGACGGCCTGGACGCGCAGCACTCTTGGGACCAAACTTATTCCCACCATTATGCTGCCCAGGACCACGAGGTCCCGCACCTGGAGCGCTTGAAGGCTTGCCCCGACCGCCGCGCCCAGCGCCCTGGCCTTGCCTACCTTGGGGATGACCGTTGGCATACCCCCCCCCAACCGTCAAGACCGCTGCAGGGCTCTCAGACGGATGAACGAAGGGGCCTGGCTTACCAGAACGACCACCTTGTACTTTTCCACGACGACCCATTTTTGCACCGTGCGTGCCGTTTCGCTCAAGCGTGCCGAAGCCTGGCGGCAAGGCACTGTCATGCGAAACGGGCTGTTTGGGCGTGCGCGCGCGTCCATCTGTGGCGTCATCGTCGCGAATCAAGCCAACCTGAACCATGAGCGCTGACACAAGCTTGGGGTCCAACTCCTCCCAGCGGCCACGACGCAAGGTGGTGGGCAAAACAATATCTCCAAACCGGGTACGAATTAGACGGCTCACCGTCAAGCCGATAGACTCAAACATACGACGCACTTCACGATTTCTTCCTTCGTTGAGGGTCACCCGGTACCAGCGATTGCTACCTTCGCCACCAATGAATTCGATCATGCCAAAACTTGCGGGGCCGTCATCTAGTGTGACACCGTCAAGCAAGGACTGCCTTTGTTCGGGACCAAGCTCTCCAAGCACACGAACAGCGTACTCGCGTTCGTTGCCATAACGGGGATGCAACAATCGATTGGAAAGCTCACCTGATGTTGTGAAAATCAGCAGGCCTTCGGTGTTGAGATCTAGGCGACCAATTGACAACCACTTACCTACTTTCATTCTTGGCAAACGGGAAAATACAGTTGCACGCCCATTCGGATCGTCATGACTCACGATCTCGCCAGCGGGCTTGTGATAAAGAATCACACGTGGCGGTTTTTTCGTATTGATGCGCGTAATGGGTCGACCATTTACACGCACCGCATCATTTTCGCCCACACGTTGGCCGATATGAGCCGGCTCACCATTGACCGAAACGCGACCCGCGATGATCAGCTCTTCCATTTCACGGCGTGAGCCGATGCCAGCATCCGCAAGCACCTTGTGAAGCTTTGGCATCAGAACATCGCTGTTCAAATACTTGTTTAGCCGCTGCTCGATTCGGTCCGCTTTGCTCAAATAAGACAACGCTTGTTCAGCTTCTTTTTCCGCTTCAACCGGATCACCAAAGTCAGCAACATCTCGAACATCTTCGTCAAACGATACAAAGTCTACTCGCGCAGGCACTGCAGCGTCTTCGGATAGACGTCCTCCCTCGGGCGCATCGCTGCGGCGACGGCGAAACGGTGTACGTAATTTTCGACCGCGCGATTTAGGCGTGGTGTTTGCAGACTCAGAAAAAGATGTTGAATCGCTTGCTTCATTCGGTACAAATGCGGCTGCGGAGTGCTGAGCTGAATCGACAATGACTTCGGCGGCATCACGACCCATGCGCATTGGTATTTGTGGAGTCTCAGTGCGTGTGATCTGTGGCGCTATCGGCACAGCCTGTGGTGCATCGATAGGCTTGCTGACACGGGGTTTCCTTGGCGCGCGCGCTGGCTTTGCTGCAGCCTCGCCCGCTGCATCGGAAGTCACCTCAACGGATGCTTGAACGACGTTTTCTATTGTTGCACGGACTGACTTAGTTGCGGATTTTGTTACAGCTTTACTAGCCGGTGTTTTGCGTGCAGTCGTTTTGCGAGGTGCAGCAGTTGTCTCGGGAGCAAGCTCAGCGGAGGGAGTCTGGATAACGGAAGACGTTTTCGCTGCATTTTTACGTGCAGGCGTTTTACGCACAGCTTTTTTAGCAACCACGGCCCCCTCTTCTTGGGAACTCACGACTGCGTCTTCGGTATTCGGTTTAGTCACTTGGACTCCAGATTTGGATAAGGTGTACTTTGTTCTTCGGTTGACTGAAGCGACTCCGCGGGTGCAAGTGTTGCTTCGTCTGTCTGTTCTTGTGCGTGGGCCTCGGTAAAGTCAAGCGCGGCCGAGTCGGGATCTACTGCGACGGTGAGTGCAATGTCCGTTGGAGTCTCCTGCAACACCACCATGCTATTGGCGGCGAGCGCTGCAGCCTCCAACGTGAGGGACTGCATCGCTTCAGTCATTTCATTTGCGCCAAGTGCGGGTAACTCATCCAGCGCACGCAAACCGAGATCATCCAAAAATTGCTTGGTTGTACCCAGCAAGCTGGGACGACCCGGGCCATCACGATGACCGATGACCTCAATCCAGCCACGGTCCTCTAAGGTTTTGACGATTTGTGAGGAAACCGTCACGCCGCGAATATCTTCGATATCACCACGTGTCACCGGCTGACGCCACGCAATAATG
The DNA here is from genome assembly GCA_945862495.1 of Bordetella parapertussis. Lineage (GTDB taxonomy): Bacteria > Pseudomonadota > Gammaproteobacteria > Burkholderiales > Burkholderiaceae_B > Zwartia > Zwartia parapertussis_G. The sequence continues at coordinate 6,496 of CAMAYM010000082.1, forward strand.
GCAAGCGTTTCCATCACGGCTCGTGAATACTTTGGCACGCGCTCAGGGCTAAGACGTTCAAGATAGCGCTGCATCGAAGCACGGCTTTGGAAACGCCAGCCTGAGGCGAGCTCAACTAACTCCATGCCACGATCTAGCCAATCCTGCTGAATCGACTCTAAAACATCCATCAAACGTTTTGAAGATTGCGACTCTTCTTCGAACAACTTTCGCAACTCAGTAATCGGCATCGGACTTGTTGCACATAGAAGCGCGGTCTCAATGACACGCTTTGCCAACTCAATCTCCACCGCTTCGTCCGTTTGCGTCGAGTCAGTGACATCCGCCACCATCAAGGCTTGCTCAACAGGTTGCAACGCATCGCTGTGATCCTCTGGCATTTTATTCTCTGGCACTTCACTTTGCTTGTCTTGCCGATCATTCATGAAAGTTCTTTTTCCTATGCTCGCCTAAAGGCAACTTGTCCCGAATCAGGATATACGCTATACTTCATTCCTCAGACGCGGGGTGGAGCAGTCTGGCAGCTCGTCGGGCTCATAACCCGAAGGTCGTAGGTTCAAATCCTGCCCCCGCAACCAAATACAACTGGTCGATCGCTTTAGGCGCTCGGCCAGTTTTATTTTGTGCCGACCTCACATCAAAACAATTTCACTGCTGTTTGAGCATGTTAAGTGCATAGACGGGATCAACCACCACCGTTTACGGCACAAAACTTGAATGTTTAATCGTAGATTGCTTGCAAACAAAGCCCTAAATATCAAGGTCTTACATGCAATTCATGCTATCACATGATTGTGGCGCAAGGCGCATCTAATCAGATGCGTTCTTATAACTTGTCTTTTTTAGGTTGGAAGCAACCAAATCAATGAACTCATTCTACCGCATCCAACATGCAATCTTCAAGCTTTCGCAAAAACTATTTTGCCTCTTTGCCTAGGCACAAGTCCCGCGATAGCCGCGACAAGACTGACAAAGGACTCTGATCGGCCTCAGACTCTGGCCCTGATTTCATGCTTACAAACAACACCTTTTGATATGGCAACGTAGCCTCGATCAACTCTGACCAAACTTTGCGCTCAGTGCTAGACAAGGGCGCAGCCTTGAATGCGGATCGCGAAGACGTCCCCCGATCCACTAAAACTAAAAACTGTTGAGATCGATTGTGAACAGGATCTAGTGCTTTCAGCGCATCAACGCCGGTCTCGAAAAGCCGCGCCATGTCTACCACTCTGAACGTCAACTGATGCACATAACGCTGTCCCAGAAATGGGGTGTGTTTCAAGGTTTGCGCAAGTTGAACGGAATTAATCGAATCAGACTCGATCAGAATGCGGTCAAGACGCTTGGTACGATCATTGAGGGCACCAAAAAAAAGGGTTCGCAACGCATCACCCAATGCACTGTGCAACCCACAACACAGACAACTGTCTTGAGCACTTGACTCAACATGCTCCAATTCAATGCAATGCGGATGAGTCAGCGCCGCGCCATGAGGATTCTGTGTGGTGAGGACAACTGTATCGTCAAATGCATGATGCATTAAAAGAATATTCAAGAATGTGCGCGTTACGCTTAAGCAATCACCGAGCACTAAGACTAGAGGAATCCTCCCAGCCTGCCGAGAGGTCTGAAAAATATTCAATCCAGTTTTCCTGGCCACTGAAAAGCAGAAGGTTTTTTGTTGAGAAAGCGCTGGACAGCATCCGTGTGCCATTGACTGGTGCGCGCAACGGCTTGAGCATCTGCCTCGATGTCCATCATTGCATCTAGTGAACTATTCAAAGATACGTTCATCGCCCGCTTAGTCATTGCCAAAGCAGCCGGTGCGGCTAGCGCAAAACAGCGCGCCATTTGCTGAGCACGCTCAAGCACACGACCTTGAGGAAGGACCTCTAACACGATCCCAAGAGCTTGGGCCTGCTCAGCATTGATTTCACGCGCTGAAAATGCCAGTTCTTTAGCACGTTGGGTGCCAACGATGCGAGGTAATGTGTAAAAAGCCGCACAATCTGGCACAAGCCCTAAACGCATAAAAGACATGCAGAACCGGCTAGTAGGATCTGCCAATACGATATCCGCAGTTAACGCGAGGCTGAAACCCGCACCAAACGCAGCCCCCTCCACCGCTGTAATCACAGGAATTTCCAAACGCAGCAAGGTTTCGATCCATGACAGGTAGTCGTGACGCATGCGGTGACGGCCATCCTCTGGGGCAAGCGTGCCAGCGCCCATGACGCTGATATCACCTCCTGCGCAAAATGTTCCACCAGCCCCTGTAATGATCAAGGCGCGCAAGTCACGCTGATGGGGAAGGGAAAAGACAACCTCTTTGAGTTCTTCGCGCATCACCGCATCAATCGCATTTTTTCGCGTGGGGCGATTTAAGGTCAGTGTGCCAACACCCTCTTGTATTTCAAACTGAATAGTTTCCACAGCTTTGTCTCCCGGTAAGTGCGACAACAATGCCAAGCTAAAAATCCTGAAATAGGCGGCTTGTCTGAAGCTAAAAATGTACTACAGTAAAGGGAGCAAATTTCCTCCAAGAGAACCAGAATAATGATTCAGAGCAACGAACAAAAAATTGTCGATCACGCGATCACTTCGAGACACTCCATGCGCGCGTTTCTTCAGACCCCCGTGCCACGCGAAGACATCGAGCAAATGCTTGAGGTCGCGGCACGCGCTCCCTCAGGATCCAATACGCAACCGTGGAAAGTATATGTGGTGACTGGTGAAATCAAACAGAAAGTTTCTGATGCGATCATCAAGGTCTACAATGACAAAGCACAATTTGAAGCGCTTCAAGAAGATTACAAATACTATCCTACACAATGGGATTCTCCCTACATTGAACGTCGTCGTAAAGTCGGACTCGATCTCTATAAATTGTTAGGACTTGGTCGCGAAGACAAAGAGGGAATGCATGCACAGCATGCTCGCAATTACACGTTCTTTGATGCACCTGTTGGTCTGTTTTTCACTGTAGATAGAACAATGAATACAGGCTCATGGTTGGACTTTGGATGTTTTCTTCAAAGCTTCATGATTGCGGCACGCGGACGAGGTTTGGATACATGCGCCCAAGCTGCCTTTAACCGCTTTCACAACACGATACGTGCCGTGACCGGCATTCCCGAAAGCGAGGTTTTGATGTGCGGATTGGCACTAGGCTATGCCGATATGTCCAAGATCGAAAACTCACTCATTAGCGACCGTGAACCGGTTTCAATGTTTACAAAATTCCTGTAAAAAACCTGAAACCGGCTCAGTGATTAGTCGAAGCGCTTTTCCCACGCTTCGACTTCACTTAAGCCAAGCGCTTCGTTATATTGCGCGGAGCTAAACATGTTGCCCTCGTAACCTGCCATGTTGCCGGCCAGCTTCAAGTGTCCCAATGCGGCACTCATCGCATGACCAAACACGCCGCGTGCCATGGCTGGATAAATTGCCAGATCCACACCCGCTTGTTTAAGCGCAGAGGCCTGAAGGCTACGCAAATCTTTAGCACTATCTACATTGACCACAACAGGAACGGCAACACCTGCTTTGATCGCCAGAATGTCTTGAAGGATATTGGGGTTTGATTTGAGTTCGACAAACACGGCGTCTGCGCCCGCTTTTGCAAAGGCCTGCGTGCGTCGAATCGCCTCCTGCAAGCCAAGCGCTCCAGCCGAGTCCGTCCGTGCGATCAAGACGAAATCAGGGTCAGAACGCGCTGCACTGGCAGCAGCGACTTTTGCAACAGCCTCATCAAAATCAATAACGGTTCGGTCACCGGGCATTTGCGCACAACGCTTTGGAGACACCTGATCCTCCATGTGGATCGCCGACACACCTGCGGCTTCAAACTCCATTATGGCTCGGCGTACGTTGACTACGTTTCCGTACCCTGTATCCGCATCGCAAATTAAAGGGATATTAACGCTCGCTGCCACGCGACGTGCATGATCCGCCATCATTGTGAGATCGACCAAGCCCACATCCGGGCGCCCCAACAAGGTCGCTGAGACACCATTTCCAGTCATATATACAGCCGCGAAACCTGCCTGCTCGACTAAGCGCGCACCGTAACCGTCATAGACACCTGGTGCTTGTAAAGCTTGTGTGCCTTGCAACAGTAGTCGCAATGCCCGACGCTTTTGTGATGCAGAAATCATACTCATGCGAAATTCCAGTCAGGATATTTTTGTAAAAAAGGCACCAGCCCCCCCATCGACAGAATCGCAAGGATCTCTGGCGGCAAAGGATGTGTCTCTTGGAGCATGCTCCCCTGCGAGCACAACACACCCTTTGCTAAATCCAGCGTTAACGACTGGCCCTGGACAAGCAAAGAAGTGTCACATTCGAATACGGGTAAACCGTTGTTGATGGCGTTGCGAAAAAACTGTCGGCCAAATGATTTGGCAACGATTGCACGCACCTTCATTTGATGCAGGACATGCGTCGCTTGCTCGCGAGAAGAGTTAATACCAAAGTGCTCACCCGCCACTAAGATTCCACCGCCCTGGCTGGAAATTTGGCCCGCAAGGCCAGGAGACAGTTGCTCAAAAGCATGTTGGGCCACATAGGCGACATCTTTTCCTGGCAAGTATTTATTTGAGCAATTGATG
>CAMAYM010000083.1 GCA_945862495.1 Bordetella parapertussis
CTCCCATATTGATCCGATCATGACTTCAGCTTATTTAACGTGGAAGCCAAGCCCTCAGCCAAGGAATATTTTGGTCGCCAGCCTAGGCATTGAATCCTACTGATATCCGCTACACAAAGCATCGGTTCACAGGCGCGATAGGGCACAGCACCAAAATCTAAGGTCGTATATGCACCAGCAAGGTGTTTGGTGAGTTCCACGAAGTCTCTGATTGTTACAGCTTCACCCGAACCTACATCGATAGCGTCACTTGCTGCTGCAAAGCTAGCAGGCTTGTTAATGATGCATTTATAAGCACGTAATATGTGGATAAATTCGCGCTTCTGATATCTGGCGATAAATACTAGGCGTGGTTCGTTTCGTAAGTGTGCAACCCCAGCATTGACAGCGCATGGAACAGCGCGACTTGCTTGAGTGCGTATGCCACGAGCCCTAACTGCTCGAATCCTAGGTAACTTGCAATCCAGGCGCTGATGAGCACCGCGACAAACAGCTGTGTGAGCTTGTCTGCTGCCAGCCAACCAGCTGACATTAGCAGCAAAGGCCCGCAAAAAGGGTCTGTTGCCGAGCAGCACTTGGAGCTTTACCCCGACCATCGTCATCCGCCGGCGCGCTCTGCGTCGTCACCCGGCTCGATGCCAATTGGCGGATACGCGAGGGTATCGGCTGGGTCGTAACGGACGTCGGTGTAGGCCATCAATACGTAATCGCACTGGGCTACTCCCATCAGCGAGTGGGCGACGCGTGGATTGATGCGCACGGTGACCGGCGCTTGGTCGTCGAGTAGCAGCGAGGCGTGCTCACCGGTGTCGACATGGCGCAGATTGAGGTACACCCGTCCATGAAGGAGCGTGAACCACTCCGTGGCGAGGTTGTGATAGTGGTTCGCGCGCGCTTGGCCGGCAGTCCCCTTGATGACGTAGATCTCGCCGAATTGCTGTGACAGATCCGGCTCGAAGCCCGTCATGGTCTTCAGGAAGAAGCCTCGCGGATCGACGATCTTGCGACGTTCTATGATTTGGTAAAGGTCAGTGTTCATGGAGGGCTTGCACGGTACGTTCGACCGCGAGCGACAGGTCGGTGAATGGAAGGTCACCGAGCAGATTGAGAAGCTGGGCGTTGTGCGCGACGCAGTGCATTGGGTCCTGTTTACGGTAAGGCAACGCGCCAAATTTCAGCTTTGGCGCCAGTCCCTGACGCTCCAGTGCCTGAGCAGCCAGACCTATAAAGGTCCTGAGTGACGTGCCTTTGCCGGTACCCACATTGATTGTCCGTAATCCGGCAGATGACGCCACAGGTAAGGTGATCAGCCGGTTCAGAATCGCAATCAGGTCGTCGACGAACATGAAGTCGCGTAGCTGTTCGCCGCCGGTGAGCGGGATCTCCTCCCCATTCCGGGCTTTTCGGGCGATAAAGGGTATAAGTCGCTCTGCCGGTTCGCCGACGCCGAAAACGTTAAACAAACGTAGGAAAGTCAGCGGTACGATACCGTTGTACTGTCTCAGCGCGTAATGCAGCGTGGTTTTAGAGATTGCGTAAGGGGATTGGGGCTCCAAGCGAGCCGATTCGTCCAGAGGCTCGCTGGAATCCGCGTACTCGTAGGCTGTGCCAAAGAGCATTGTGTGCGCAGACAGGCCTTCCTCAGTCAAAGCTTCGACGAGGTTAAGCGCACCGATGGTATTCACCGCGAGCAGGTCCGCTAGAGTGCTGGTGTCTCGTGTGACACCCAGCGAGGCGAAGTTCACGACGTGGCTCGGGCGGACCTCGCGGATGACGTCTCGGACACTGTCCTTATCCCGTAGGTCTAGGGCGAGTGCGTCGGCTACCGCGTTGCGCCGGCCACTCACGGTCACGATCTCCATACCGGGGACGGCCGCACGGGCGAAGGCCTGGCCAAGGAATCCATTCGCACCTGTAAGAAGTAGTCTGTTCGTCATCAATAGAGCATCCCGCGGGTCAGGCGTAGTGTTGGAAGGCATCGATCTGGGCAAGCGTACGAGCGCGCATGTCCGCGCCGGCGAGCCAGTCTCGGTGCCATTCGGTGATGCGGGTCAGTGCGGTTTCCAGTGACCAGCGCGGTGTCCAGTGCAGGCGCTGGCGCGCTTTGGAGATGTCCAGCTTCAGGAAGCTGGCCTCGTGCGGATGGTCGCCGGGCTGCAAGGACCAAGTTGCCCCTTGACTCCAATTCTCACAGAGGTGCTCGACAATCCATTGCACGGGACGGGCATCCTCGTCACGGGGGCCGAAGTTCCAGCCTTCGGCGTCGGCCTGGCCGTGTTCGTAAAGGCGCTCGGCCAGCAGCAGATAGCCAGAAAGCGGTTCCAGCACATGCTGCCACGGGCGGATCGCGTGTGGGTTGCGGATCAGCACGGGTTCGCGCTTTTCCAGCGCGCGCAGGATGTCGGGCACCAGGCGGTCAGCCGCCCAGTCGCCGCCACCTATCACGTTGCCTGCACGGGCAGTTGCCATCGCGATGCCGGCATCCTTCAAGAAGGACCTGCGGTAGGCGCTGCTGACCAGTTCTGCGCAGCCCTTGCTGTTGGAGTAGGGGTCGTGACCGCCCATCGGTTCGTCTTCGCGGTAGCCCCAGACCCACTCGCGGTTCTCGTAGCATTTGTCCGTCGTGATGTTGACGATGGCGCGCACCGAGCCGGCGTGACGCGCGGCTTCCAGCACATGGACCGTACCCATCACATTGGTGGCGTAGGTCTCGATCGGCTGCTGATACGACAGGCGTACCAGTGGCTGGGCGGCCATGTGGATGACGATTTCCGGCTGGAATTCGTGCACCAGCGACTGTATGGCTGCGTAGTCCCGGATGTCGGCGATTCGGTGCTCCATCCCCTCGGCGACTTTGGCTACCTTGAACAGGGCTGGTTCGGTCGGGGGCTCAAGTGCCACGCCGCGGATGACAGCCCCCATGGACTGCAGCCACAGACTGAGCCAGCTGCCCTTGAAACCGGTGTGGCCCGTCAGCAGGACCCGCTTGCCTTGCCAGAATGCAGGGTTGGTTTGCAGGTGAGTCATTTCAATCCCACTTTTTCCAAGGAGCCTTGCCACTGGTCCAGAGTTCTTCCAGCAGGTGCTTGTCACGCAGGGTGTCCATTGGTTGCCAGAAGCCGTGGTGTTCGTAGGCCATCAGCTTGCCCTCGGCCGCCAGATTCATCAGGGGTTCTTGCTCCCAGGTCGTGGCGTCGTCTTTGATGTAGTTCAGCACTTCAGGTGAAAGCACAAAGAATCCACCATTGATCATGGCGCCGTCACCCTTGGGCTTTTCTGTAAAGCTGTGAACTTGTTGCGCGCGGATGTCGAGTGCGCCAAAACGCCCAGGGGGGTAGGTGGCGGTTAGGGTAGCGGCCTTGCCATGCGATTTGTGAAATTCGATGGTGGCACTGATATCGATGTCACCCACGCCGTCACCATAGGTGAAGCAAAAGGCTTCGTCGTTACGGACATAGTCGGCCACACGCTTTAGTCGTCCACCCGTCATGGAGTTGTCGCCTGTATCGACCAGCGTGACATTCCAAGGCTCAGCACGCTTGTGGTGAACTTCCATTCGATTACTGCGCATGTCAAAAGTGACGTCGGACATGTGCAGGAAGTAGTTGGCAAAGTATTCCTTGATGACATAGCCCTTGTAGCCACAGCAGATCACGAAGTCGTTGACGCCGTGCTGCGAGTACATCTTCATGATGTGCCATAGAATGGGGCGACCGCCGATTTCAACCATAGGCTTGGGGCGTAACGAGGTTTCTTCACTCAAACGCGTACCCAAACCACCTGCAAGAATCACTGCCTTCATAAAATTAACCTCGAAATGAATTGGACCGATGCCGAGGAGACAACTGCATTTTTAAGTAGTCCATGTTGCACGTAACCATAGGGTGTCGGATTAGGCATCGTTATTCGATACTAACGCTGACCGAGTAGCCATTGGCCTTGAGCAGGGCATGCCGCTTGGCTTCTTCCAGGTCGTGGCTGACCATCTCGGCGCACATTTCCTGAACGGTAATCTCGCGCACCCAGCCCAGTTTTGCTTTGGCCTTACTCGGATCTCCCAGCAGGGTTTCGACTTCGGTCGGGCGGAAGTAGCGTGGGTCGATCTTGACGATGACCTGGCCGGGCTTGAGCGCCGGGGCCCTGTCGCCCGTGATGCTGTCGATGATGGCGACTTCGTCCAAGCCTTGACCTTCGAAGCGCAGCTTGATTCCCAGTTCAGCTGCTGACCATTCAATGAATTGGCGTACGCTGTATTGCACGCCAGTGGCGATCACGAAGTCCTCGGGCTGGTCTTGCTGCAGCATCATCCACTGCATGCGCACATAGTCTTTGGCATGGCCCCAGTCACGCAGCGCATCCATATTGCCCATGTACAGGCAGTCTTCGAGGCCCTGCGCGATGTTGGCCAGGCCACGCGTGATCTTGCGCGTGACGAAGGTCTCGCCGCGGCGCGGGCTCTCGTGATTGAACAAGATGCCGTTACAGGCGTACATGCCGTAGGCCTCGCGGTAGTTGACCGTGATCCAGTAGGCGTACAGCTTGGCCACGGCGTAGGGGCTGCGTGGGTAGAACGGCGTGGTTTCCTTTTGTGGGATTTCTTGCACCAAGCCGTACAGCTCGCTGGTACTGGCTTGATAGAAGCGCGTCTTTTTCTCAAGGCCCAATATGCGAATGGCTTCAAGGATGCGGAGCGTGCCAATGCCGTCAACGTCGGCCGTGTATTCAGGGCTTTCGAACGACACGGCCACATGGCTCATGGCGCCCAGGTTATAGATTTCGTCGGGCTGAGTTTCTTGGATGATGCGCACCAAGTTGCTGGTGTCGCTCAGGTCGCCGTAATGCAACTTGAAGTTAGCGTTGTCCACATGCGGATCTTGGTAGATGTGGTCCACGCGCTGGGTATTGAAACTGCTAGCACGGCGCTTGATGCCGTGAACGACATAGCCTTTTTCCAGAAGAAATTCAGCGAGGTAAGAGCCGTCTTGGCCTGTGATGCCGGTGATTAGGGCTACTTTTGGAGCGACTTTAGGTTGGTTCATAGGTTCGGGGATGGATTGCTTCGCTACGCTCGCAATGACGGCAGTCGGCTAACAAGAACGTTCAGAATTTTGAAAATCGGCGTAGGCTTTGGCCAGGCCTGTCGACAGGCGCTCTTGGGCATGCCAGCCAAGGCTGTTCAAGCGACTGCTGTCCATCCATTTGCGGGGCGCGCCGTCGGGTTTGGTGGTGTCAAATTCGATCTGCCCGGCATAGCCCACTACTTGGGCAATCGTTTGGGCCACTTCTGCAATGGTCACGTCAGAGCCGCTGCCTACGTTGATGTGACCCTGCATCGGTTGGGTGTGTTGCAGATACAGCGCCTGGGGCAGTTGCATGACGTGCACGCTGGCGGCCGCCATGTCATCCACATACAAAAATTCGCGGCGTGGTGTGCCCGTGCCCCAAATGGCCACACTGGGGGCATGTGTCACTTTGGCTTCGTGAAAGCGGCGGATGAGTGCCGGAATCACATGGCTGTTTTCGGGGTGGTAGTTGTCGCCCGGGCCATACAAGTTGGTGGGCATGACGCTGCGGTAGTCCACGCCGTGGCTGGTGCCGTACTGGCGGTTGTAGCTTTCGCAGAGTTTGATGCCGGCAATCTTGGCCACTGCATAGGGCTCGTTGGTGGGTTCGAGTGCGCCCGTCAGCAGGGCTTCTTCGGCCATGGGCTGGGGGGACAGCTTGGGGTAGATGCAGCTGGAGCCCAAAAACAACAGCTTTTTAACGCCGTTTTGAAATGCAGCCTGTATGACGTTGGCCTGCACCATGAGGTTGTCATAAATGAATTCAGCGGGGTAAGTGTTGTTGGCATAAATGCCGCCCACCTTGGCCGCCGCCATGTAAACCTGATCGGGCTTTTCTTGTTCAAAAAACGCGTTGACTCCGGCTTGGTTGCACAAATCGAGCTCAGCATGGGTTCGGCTGACAATGAGCTCCGCGGGGTGGCCTTGCGCCAACAGTTGGCGCACGATGGCGCTGCCGACCATGCCGCGGTGACCGGCCACATAAATTTTGTGGGTCTTCATTTTTCGGTTCTCCCATAGTGATCTTCAAAACGGACGATGTCGTCTTCGCCCAAGTAGCTGCCAGATTGCACTTCGATGATTTCGAGTGGAATGCTGCCGGGGTTTGCCAAGCGGTGTACCTCGCCCAAGGGGATGTAAGTTGATTGGTTTTCGGTCAATGTCAACACTTTGTCGCCGTTGGTGATTTCGGCGGTTCCGGTCACCACGATCCAGTGCTCGGCGCGGTGGTGGTGTTTTTGCAGGCTCAGGCTGGCCTTGGGCTTGACCTGGATGCGCTTGACTTTGAAGCGGTCGCCTTCGTCAATGCTGTCGTACCAGCCCCAAGGTCGGTGCACTTTGCGGTGCAGGGTTTGCTCTTCGCGCTTTTGTGAGGTGAGTTGGTTGACGATGTGTTTCACGTCTTGGCTGCGCGACTTGCTGGTAACCAGCACGGCGTCTGCGGTTTCGACCACCACCAAATTGCTCACGCCCACCAGCGCCACCAAGCGGCTGCTGGCGTGAACCAGGGTGTTGTGGCTGTCGGTGTGCAGCACGTCGCCCACATGGGCATTGCCCAGTGCGTCTTTGGGCTGCACTTGCCACACGGCGTCCCACGCGCCAAGGTCGTTCCAGCCGGCATCGAGCGGCACCATCTGGATGGGAAATGCGCTGCCGGGGCAGTGCTCCATGACCGCGTAGTCAACCGACTCAGAGGGGATGGCTCCAAACTGGGCTTTGCCGGGACGCACAAAGGCGCCGTCTGTCTTTCGGGCTTCCCACGCGGTGCGGGTGGCTTGCAAGATGGCGGGGGCAAATTGCTCGATGGCCGCCAGCCAAACAGAGGCTTTGAGCACGAACATCCCGGCGTTCCAGTAGTAGCCGCCTTCTTTTAGGTAGCCTTCGGCAGTGGCTTGGTTGGGCTTTTCTACGAAGGCTTGAACGGTCAGGGGCTGGATTGCCGCGTCGCTTCGCTCCTCGCAATGACGGGCTATCTTGATGTAGCCGTAGCCTGTTTCGGGTTTGTCGGGGGTGACACCCAATATGACGATGTTGCCTTGCTCGGCTTGGGCAATGGCTTGTTGCACGGCGGCGGTAAATGCCTCTGGGTTGGCAATGGTTTGGTCTGCGGGGGTGACGACCAGCACGGGGTCTTGGCCGTTTTGCACAGCGGCCAATGCTGCCAGGGTTAAGGCTGGGGCGGTGTTGCGGCCCGTGGGCTCGAGCAAGCCGGTGCCCAGGGTAATGCCCACTTCGCGCAGTTGTTCTGATGCTAAAAAGCGGTGGTCTTCGCCGCTGACGATGACGGGGGCTGCTACCTGAACGCTGTCGTTGCCCAAAGCGGCCAGCCTTTGCGCGGCTTGCTGAAACAAGCTTTCATTGCCGGTGAGGCAAAGAAATTGCTTGGGAAAACCGGTGCGCGACAGGGGCCACAAACGTGTGCCGGAGCCGCCGCATAGGATGACGGGGGTGACTTGGATCATGCTTTTTGTGTTTTGTCTTGACCTGGGGCCTCGACTTCAGACTTGAGCGCCTCTATCTCTAACTTGAGTGCTTCGTACTCTTCCATCTTGCGGCTGAGGAATCGGGTGGTCAGGGCCACTTTTTCTGCAATGCCCATGGGCGTGAGCAAATACATGTACTTGAACTTGTTCTTGCTGCTAGAGAAGTTTTGCATCTTCACAAGGCCCTTGTCGATGAGGGCGTTCAGGCAGTAGTTCAGCCCGCCCACGCTCATGCCCAGCTTCTCAGCCAGCTCACGTTGGGTCAGGTCCGGGTTGTCTTGCAAGATGCGCATGATCCGAAAATTGGTGTCTTCTTGGGTCTGGGCTTGAGGGCTGGTCATGTGGATTGCTTCACTTCGTTCGCAATGACGGGAATATTCACAAGGTCTAAATAGGTTTCGGGCAGGCTACCGCAGTGCCGTGTCGCAAAAGACCAACTCGGCAGCGCGGTTTTGGGGTCGGCTACGGCAAGAAAGGTAGCGACATTTGTTAGATGTTTAACTGTACCGCACTTCAACCGTCCGTTCGAAGTTTGAACAAAACAATTTATCGATTGCAGAATCTTTTTGGGTGGCCGATTGGTCTTGGATGCCATCGACACCTTGCGCGATGGACAGAGAGCTTCCAGACCTTCGGGACATTCAGCCTGCGGTTGCCCTGCCCTGCTGCTGGCACTAAATTAATGCTTTGAACCGCCGCATCGACCATGATGTCAGAGCTTGTAGCCGCAGCCGCCCAAGATGAATTGTTGATCCTCCCCAAGGGTAAAGTCCGCCTCCACGGCATTGATCTCGATGAGGATTTTTTGTCAGAGCTGGTTGCCCGGCACTTCAGGCGGCAACAGTGGCAGGCCAAGCCCATGTTTTCGGATGCGTATGGCATTTACATGCGCGAGAACCCCTCAGCACACCGCCGCAAGTTCAAGACCGTGGCGCAGCATGCTTATGCGCTGTTTGTGGCCCAGTTTGGCGACATGCCTTTGGATGAATTGCGCCATGCGCACATCACCGAGTTCAGGGACAGCCAACTGGCCCGTGGGCTGCACGCCAACAGCGTAAGACGGCACATCAACATGCTCAATGCCATGGTGAACATGGCGTTCAAGCACCTGGACATGGATCGCCTCAGCCCTTTCAGACGCTTGTACATCCGGGGCGAGGGTGAGTTGTCGCACACCATGGCGCCCATCAGCGTGGAGCACCTGCGCAAGGTGAAGACGCACTTGCTCAGCCACCCAATTCCGTCGCGCTTGGCGGCGCTGATTCAGCTCAACACCGGCATGCGCATTTCAGAGCCCGTGCTGGCGCGCCTGGATGACTTGGTGCTAGACCATGACATTCCACACTTGTGGGTGCGCAAAAACAGCCTGACCGACCGCAAAACCCAAGCCAGCATTCGCTGCGTGCCACTGCTGGGGGTGTCGCTGGAGGCCGCCCAAGAACTGCACCGTCGTGCGGTCAGGCAAAAAAGTGAATGGCTGATGCCGCAATATGTATCAGAGATTGGCAACACCTCGTGCGCCGCCACGCTCAACAAGACCATGCGGCACCTCGACTTCAGGACCCACATGTTCAGGCATGCCTTCATTGACCGCCTAAAGGCCTGCGGCGACGTGCCCGTACCGATTGCTGAATCCATTACAGGCCACGAGCGCAACGCTTCAGAATTTGCCCGCTATGGCTCGGTGGGCTACACGTTGGAGCAGAAAAAGGCGGTGATTGAGCGGATATTGGTTTGAGCTGCAGGGTTGGCTCCTTGCGGCGGAGCCAAACCAAAGCAGAAAACCGCACGAATGGTGGCCGGATAGAGTTTTGGGCCACGTTGGGCTTGAAAGTAGCCGGTTACGTCTTGATTTTGCTTTGAAACTGCGTCAGTACTGCAATGAGCTTGACTGCTGCATGGATTGCAGCTTGCAAGCGTTCAAAACGCTCAGTGGGATTGTCCGGGTAATCATGGGCAAACTGGTTGCGAATTTGGCGTAGGGTTTGCCATTCATCAGCACTCGCGAGCCAGCCAAGTTGCTCTAGACGGGCAAAACGGTCCAACGCGGACATTATTGCCACCTCTTCTCCTAGTGCCTTAAGCAAGGTGGGTACGAGCTTGGCGCCCATGTCGTCTTGCAGCCGGGTGTAACGGTAGGCAAATTGGTCAAGTAAGCGGCGGTCTTCTTTGCCCAGATGGGCGTAATCATCCACACCCATGCCCCGAACTTTGATGTCATGCAAGGCGTCTTGTAGTGCATCTGCATGGCCTTGGCACAAAGCCAAGCTGTGCTGAAGTGCCAGTTGTTCGGGGGTTTGATTCATTGAAGTTTGATGCCTGTGTTGTGGGCCACTTCCACAATGGGGCGCGGGTCTTGAGCTTGCTCTACAACAAGGTCAATTTTTCTCTCACCCAAAGAATTCTCCAGCAAATTCAGCATCTTGATTTTTTGCATGAACGCCTGCTGTGGCTCAGCGGCATCTGCGGCTGTGCGGACATGTGGGCGCACCAACAAGTCAATGTCGCCACCTTTTTTGGAATCATCCACGCGAGAACCAAAAAGCCACACAGATGTGCCTTGGCCGAATGCAGCGGTTGCGGCCTGGCAAATGGCCTGAATTTGGTCGGTGTTGAGACGCATGCCCTCATTGTATGCTCGGCCGGCGAAGGGGCTTACGCCACGAGAAAAAAGCTACATGAGCAGTCTAAAAGTCATGAGATGTTTGAGTTATTGGCGTTCTTTTTGGAGAAATCTTCATGTTACCAACAGCATTTATGACTGAGGCTGAAGAAGGCGGATTCGTTGCCCTAAACCCTGAAACAGGCACCACCACTCAATGTGAAACCTATGAGGAATCCATTCAAAACCTGAGGGAAGCCACGAGCTTGTACTTGGACGAGTTTCCAATGAAAGTTCACAGCCATCTTTTGCTCGTATACCAACAGGTCTTCCAAGGCAATACGACGGTGCGAACCCACTTTTCGATGCGGAAGGCGCCCGGCCTCCATTTCCTTGATCACAAACGGCCGAGAGACGTTCAGGAAATTGGCCCTGGATGACATCAAGACTTATGAAGCCCAACGAGCCTGCGGAGTGTGCTGACAACTTTTTCGACAAGCTTGCCAGTCAGCCCTGATGCAACCCATTGTCGCAATTGAACTTTTCCAAAACCTACGTCCTTTCATAAAGAGTCTTGAGTAAAGAAGAGCAACTAAAATCGACCAGAAGTAAAAAAGGTGGTCAGGCGACTTGTACCGAACCAACCCTCAAAGCTCCTGAGTACTGCTGAGTATCTGTGAGGAAACATGGGGCTATTTGCCCCAGAGGGTAGCGAGCGGAGCGGCCCAGATGTTATTGCCTAATGGCAAAGTCTCGTCACCGTCATAAAGCAAAATGCCCATCTTGAATTGATTGCCTGCCAGACTGGCCAGCTTTCTCAAGCCCCGCAGATCACTTTCCTTGACGGTGGCAGAGGCCTTGACTTCAACGCCGACCAAGTGCCCAGCCGCGTTTTCAATGACCACATCGACCTCGACTTTGTC